>CAYROJ010000053.1:0-10536 GCA_964425865.1 uncultured Oscillospiraceae bacterium
CAATCGCCTTTTTCTATTCTTTTAGTCTCACATCAATTGTAACGCTACAAAATTATTAAGAAGAATTTTATGTTGACCTTGACAAGGAGAAAACCAATCTATATAATTTTCTTATCCAAGAAAAGAAATTTGTGAAACAATTGAGAAGGAGGAGCTTTGTGAAAAGATTTTTCAAGAGTAACGCGTTCCTGCTGTTGATGCTTTTGGGCATTGTGGCAGGATGTATTGCAGGTGCGCTCTGGCCTGTGGTAAAAGATGGTGACACGGTCATTGATGCCGGTGCGACCGTGCTGGAGCCTTTGGGCACGGTGTTTATCAATCTGATGTTCTGTATTGTGGTGCCGATGGTGTTCTGCTCGATCTGCTCCGCCATTGCCAATATGGAGTCGGCCAAAAAAGCCGGCAAGATCATGGCCACCACCATTTTGACTTTCCTGGTTACTGCCGGTATCGCAGCGATTTTGATGTATCTCGTGGCGCAGATCATTCCCCTGGTCAAGGGAGAGTATGTCGGTGCCGGAGAGGGCGTGGCTGCGACCATCGGCGTTTCGGATCTGATCGTCAACTTCTTTACCAAACCCGATTTTGCGGAGCTTCTCAGCCGAAAGGCCATTCTGCCTTTGATCGTGTTTGCGGTGCTGTGCGGCTTCGGTATCCAGATGTCCGGCGGCAGAGAGACCATGACGGCTAAGCTCTTAAACGACATCACCGGCTGCATTATGAAGACGGTAAAGATCATTTCCTACTATGCCCCCATCGGCTTCTTTGGCTTCTTTGCTTCTTTGGTGGCCACCTATGGCCCCAGCCTGATCGGCGACTATGGCCGGACTCTGCTGATCTACTATGTGATGTGCTTTGCGTATATGTTTATCTTCTTCCCCCTGTATGCCCGGTTTGGCGGCGGCAAGGGCGCTGTGAAGGTGATGTTCCAGCACCTGTTCCGCCCGGCGGCGGTGTCCTTTGGCACCTGCTCCTCGGTGGCGACTATCCCCACCAATATGGAAGCAGCAGAAGATACAGGCGTCAGCAAGGATGTGGCAGACATTGTCATGCCCTTGGGCGCAACCATGCACATGGACGGTTCTGCCATGTCTGCCATTGTGAAGGTCATCTTCCTGTTCGGCTTCTTCGGACGGGATATTGGCAGCGCAGAAGTGATCCTGGCCATTATTGTGGCTGTGTTCTCCTCCGTGGCCATGAGCGGTATTCCCGGTGGCGGCGGTACGGGCGAGCTGGTGCTTTGCACCATGTTCTTCCCGGAGCAGCTGGCGGTGGCCTATCCCATTGCCATTGCGCTGGGTAATCTGGTCGATCCCCCTGCTACCATGGTCAATGCAGCAGGCGACTATGTGGTGTCCTACATTGTGGAGCGGTTTGTCAGCGGAAAAGACTGGCTGCAAAAGAAGATCAACAAACAATAAGAATTTTTCGATTGCCACGGCCTGCAGCGCAGGCCGTGGCAATTTTTACGCGAAAATATTTGTTAAACTTTTTCTTCCGGGGTAGCGTCGAGGCGACGAATGTGCTATAATGTTCCCAAGTATACCATTAGGAGAAACGCTATGATCGAATTGTTGGCTCCGGCAGGGTCTATGGATGCTCTGCGGGCGGCGGTGCAGAATGGTGCGAACGCCGTTTATTTGGGCTGTGGCAGCTTTAATGCCCGGCAAAGTGCGAAAAATTTTACGATCCAGTCGCTGGCGGAGTCGGTGAAATACTGCCATGTCCGTGGCGTAGCGGTGCATTTGACACTGAATACCCTGGTCTCGGACAAGGAGATGGAGGAGTGTGTGAAGCTCATTCGGGCTGCTGCCGAATGTGGCGTGGATGCCTTTATCGTTCAGGATCTGGGCGTGGTGAACCTTTGCCGCCGGATCGCACCTCAGGTGGCTCTCCACGGATCTACCCAGATGACCGTCCACTCTTTGCCCGGAGTGCTGCTGTGTGCGGCCTGGGGATTGACGAGGGTTGTGCTCAGCCGGGAGCTGAACCGGGAAGAGATCGCCTATATTTGCAGAAATTCGCCCATTGAGATCGAAATTTTCGGCCATGGTGCTCTGTGCATGAGCTACTCCGGCCAGTGCTATCTGTCGGCGGCCATTGGCGGCCGCTCCGGCAACCGTGGCCGCTGTGCCCAGCCCTGCCGCCAGTGCTACGGATACAGCCGCCGGGAAAACCGGTATCCGCTCAGCTTGAAGGACAACTGTATGATCGCCTACCTGCGGGAGCTGGAGGCCATGGGCGTGGCATCGCTGAAGCTGGAAGGCCGGATGAAGCGACCGGAATATGTGGCGGTGGTGACCAATGTCTATCGCAAGGCTCTTGATGGGGAAAAAGTGACGAAAGAAATGATGGATGCGCTGTTGGCAGCCTTTAACCGCCAGGGCTTTACCGACGGTTACTACACCAGCCAATTGGGACGCAGTATGTTCGGCGTCCGGGAGGACAAGGGAGAAGAGCAGAACTGGATGCGTGCCGCCCGGCAAAGCTATGAAGGTGCGGAAAATCCGCTGGTGGCCGTTGCCATGCATCTGACGGTGCGCCATGGGGTCAGCAGCCTGACGGTGATAGATTCGGAAGGCCGACGCAGCACCATCATGGGCCCGGAGCCGGAACCGGTGCGGACGCAGGAACTGACACTTGAAGAGATTCAAATGCGGCTGTCCAAAACCGGAGGTACGCCTTACCGTTGCATCCGGGTGACCGCTGATCTGACACCGGGATTGACTGTTTCCGCCGCAGCGATCAATGCCCTGCGACGGGATGGTCTCAACCAGCTGACAGCGCTGCGTAGCCGCAAGGAACAGCGGGTATTGATGCCCTTGCCCCGGCTGCAGCGGCTGCGTGGCCCCAAGGATGCACCCGGCTACACCGTGCAGGTGACCACCCGGGAGCAGATCACGCCGAAAATGCTGAAGATGAACCCGGCAGTGCTGTATGTGCCGCTCCATGTTTTGACCGAGAATGAGACTTTTACCCGTCAGCTGTGTAAGACGGTGCGGGTGGCGGCAGCCCTGCCTCGGATCATCCACGATGGACAGATGCCCAAGCTGAAAGAGAGCCTGCGACTGGCTCGTGCCTGGGGTGTCAGGGAAGCGCTGGTGGGCAATCTGGGGCTTATGCTCCCTGTCCGGGAAGCAGGAATGGAGATCCGGGGAGATTTTGGCTTGAATATTTACAACTCCGTGTCGATGATCGCATTGCAGGAGCTGGAAGTGAAGTCGGCCACCCTTAGTTTTGAAATGACCCTGCCTCAAGTGCGTGACATCAGCAAAAATTTGCCCACGGAGCTGCTGGCCTATGGCCGTCTGCCTTTGATGGTCACGGAGAATTGCCTGATCCGTGGAAAAAGCGGGGAATGTGCCTGCCACCAGGGGATGACCAAGCTGGTGGACAAGACCGGTGCGGAATTCCCGGTGATCCGGGACGGTAATTCCTGCCGCAGCGTGCTGCTCAACGGTAAAAAGCTCAACTGGCTGGATCGGCAGAAGGATCTGTCGAAGCTGGGACTGTGGGCTATGCGGCTGTATTTCACCACGGAAAATGCCCAGGAAGTGGATCGGATCTTGCACGCTTGCGTCGTTCCTACGGCCTTTGACCCCGGTGCCTGTACCAGAGGCCTGTATTTAAGAGGACTGGAGTAAGCTGTCAGTCAGCCCGGCAGCTGACTGCATCCCTTCCCAAAGAAAGGAAATTATCATGCAACTGATTTTAGCATCCCAATCTCCCCGGCGGCAGGAACTGCTGAAGCTGTTCGGCATTCCCTTCCGGGTGCAGGTGGCGGATATTGACGAAACCATGGACGGGACGAAAGCCCCTTTCGACGAGGTGGCACGGGTCAGCCGATGCAAGGCGCTGGCCATTGCCAGACAGGAAAATGATGTGGTCATTGCAGCGGACACAATCGTGGTCTGCCAAGGCAAAGTGTTGGGCAAGCCCCACTCGGAGCAGGAGGCCGGCCAAATGCTGCAGCTGCTGTCCGGCCGGGATCATCAGGTGATGACCGGCGTGACGGTGCTGCGGGGGGATCGGGAACAGGTGTTCACCGAAGTGACAGATCTGCATTTCAGACCTCTGTCTGGCCGGGAGATCGACCGCTATGTCCGCTCCGGTGAGCCCATGGACAAGGCAGGGGCCTATGGAATTCAAGGGGGCGCTGCTCTGTTCTGCGAAAAAATGAACGGCGACTACTATAATGTGATGGGGTTGCCGGTGTGCCGTCTGGGACAGGTTCTGAAGGATATGGCCCCGGATCTGATGGGAGATTGGTTATGAGACACTTTTTTTCCACCCGTGTAAAGGTGGTTTTGGCGGTGGCGCTGGTGCTGGCAGTGCTGTTGGGTGTGGCTGCAAGCGTTACGGGGCGTGAAGTGCCCAGCGGCTTTTTCCAGACCCTCCTGACACCTCTGCGCTCCGGCGCTAATGCGCTGACCAATCAGGCTGCCCGGTTTTACGATTACATCTATGGCTACGATGAATTGAAAGTGGAAAATGAGCAGCTGCGCCAGCAGCTTGCCCAGTGGCAGGAGGATGCCCGAAAGGCCAGCGCCCTGGAACGGGAAAATGAGCGGCTGCGGCAGCTGCTGGAGCTGAAAGAGGCCAATCCCGATTATGTTTTGGTGGACGCCTATGTAATCTCCCGCAGTTCGACGGACTGGACCAGCACCCTGACCATTGACCGGGGCACTTCCTCCGGCATTGCAGTGGGAATGTGCGCTGTGACGGCCAATGGAGAAGTGGTGGGGCTGGTACGGGAAGCAGGCAGCAACTATGCTGAGATCAAAACCATACTGGACTCTACCTCCGAGGTCAGTGCCAGCATTGCTGCATCCGGTTACAGCGGCATTGTAGCAGGCTCTTACACCACCGGACACAGCAATATGCTCCGTATGGATTATTTGAGCAGCACCGCCATCATTCGCAATCGGGATCAGGTGGTGACTTCCGGTTCTACATACTATCCCCGGAATTTGATCCTGGGCTATGTGGTGGATGCTGGATTTGACGATGTGGGCGTGGCAAAGTACGCCATTTTGGAGCCTGCGGCGGATATTGCCAATGTTGAGCAGGTGTTTATCATCACGGAGTATGACCGCACATGAGAATTCCTTTTCTGAAAAAACAAGAATTTCGCCCGGATCGCCGGGGAACAAGCCAGCTGAGCAAGCTCTGGCCCACCCCACGCCAGCAGCTGCGGCTTTTGCGGTGGCTGCTCTATGGTGTGATCTGTCTGGTGGGGCTGCTGTTGCAGGATGTGCTGCTGTATCGGGTCAATGTGGCCGGCGGCTGCACGGATCTGCTGCCCTGTCTGGTGCTGATGATCGCCATCATCCAGGGTGTTGAAACCGGCAGCGTTTTCGCACTGGCAGCGTCGGTGCTTTACTTTTTCTCCGGCAGTGCGCCGGGGTTCTATGTCATTGCGCTGCTGACCTTTGTGGCAGTACTGATGGTGGTTTTCCGGCAGGCTTTTCTGCGCCGGGGATTTTGGACAGTGGTGCTGTGTACGGCGCTGGGAATGCTGCTGTATGAGCTGGGACTGTTTGCTGTCAGCCTGTTTTTGAAGCTGACTTTCTTTTCCCGGGTGGGATCGGTTTTGTTTACGGTGGCACTGAGCCTGTTGGCGGTGCCTGTGTTCTACCCAGTGCTGCTGGCGATCGGTAAATTAGGAGGGGAAGCATGGGAAGAATAACCGGATTTCGAGCCGTGCTGCTGCTGGTCATTGTGGCCACGATCATGGGGCTGTACAGCGTAAAGCTGTATTCCATGCAGGTGGTGGATGCAGAAGTAAACGGCGATAATGCCACCACCTATACCGTCTATACCCGTGTCCGGGCGGCACGGGGAGAGTTGCTGGACATCAACGGAAACAAGCTGGTGACCAATCGAGCCAGCTACGATTTGCATTTGAATCACTATGTGATGCTGACAGCGGATAACACCAATCTCTGGCTTTTAAAGCTGGCACAGCTATGTAAGGAGATGGATGTTTCCTACACCGATCACTTCCCCGTGACCATGCAGGAGCCGTTTACTTACACCCTTGACCAGCAGAGCAGTACCTGGAAGGGATATTTTCAGAAGTTTCTGGTGAACCGGGACAATATGGACTCGGATATTTCGGCACCGCTTTTGATGGAACAGTTGCGCAGCAGCTACAAGATCCCTGCGGATTGGACAAATGAGCAGGCGCGGATGGTCATCGGCCTGCGCTATGAGCTGACATTACGAAATGGAGTCACCAATCTGCCCACCTATGTCTTTATTGAGGATGTATCCGAGGAAGTACTGACGGCAGTTCTGGCGCTGGATGTGCCGGGGCTGACGGTGGAGGCGTCTTCCGTCCGGGTGTATAATACGGAATATGCAGCTCATATTCTGGGCCATATCGGCGCAATGAATGCGACACAATGGGAATATTACCAGCAGATCGATGGTTATGAAATGGATGCCTATGTGGGACAAAGCGGCCTGGAAAAGGCGTTTGAAGAGTACCTGCACGGTGTGGACGGCCTGCGCAAGGATAAGGTGACAAAAGACGGCGTGATCGTTGAAAGCTCCTATGTGGTAGAGCCTCAGCCCGGAAACAATGTAGAAGTATCCGTTGATCTGACATTGCAGGAAGCGGCGGAGGAAAAGCTGGCGGAGGTCTTGGCGGCTCGTCGGGAGGCAGGCGTTGCCGCAGAAGGCGGTGCGGTGGTGGCCATCGATGTCAAGACCGGACAGGTTTTGGCCTGTGGCAGCTACCCCACCTATGACCTGTCCTCTTACTTCGAAAACTATAACGAGCTGGTGAAAGCGGACTATAACCCTCTGCTGAACCGGGCTTTGCAGGGCACCTATGCCCCCGGCTCAACTTTTAAAGTATCCATGTTGATTGCAGGTGCGAATTTGGGGATAGTGGATGCCAATACCCAGTATTACGATGGCGGCTCTTATTCCATTCCCGGCTATTCGCCCAAATGTCATAAGCTGAGTGGCCACGGCTGGCTCAACGGCGCTACGGCTATCCAGAAATCCTGCAACTGTTATTTCTACTGGCTGGCCGACCAGATCAATGCGCAAATCGGCTGGGATGCGGCGGACAGCGTGATCAAGGGACTGGGTCTGGGCGAGGCCACCGGTGTGGAATTGCCTGAAGAAACGGGATCCCGTGCCAATCCGGAAACCAAGGCCGAAAAGCATTCCGGCTACGAGGCCAACTGGCTGCGGGCGGATGCACTGATGGCAGGTATCGGCCAGTCCGACAATTCCTATACCCCCATTCAGCTGGCGGTCTATGCCAGCACCTTGGCAAATCAGGGCGTGCGCAACAAAGCCACCTTCCTCAGCCGTGTGCTGTCATCCGATTACAGCAGTCTGCTTTGTGAGAGTCAGGTGCAAGTGATGAGCACGCTGTCCTTGAGCAGCGAAGCCAAGTCCATGTATCTGGAAGGTATGAAGAAGGTTGCCCAGGAGTCCGGCGGTACGGCTTATTCCACTTTTAAAAACTATCCTGTTTCTGTGGCGGCTAAGACCGGTACAGCCGAAGGTGTGGGCTTGTCTAACGGTGCGTTTATCTGCTTTGCACCGGCAGATGATCCTCAAATCGCCATTGCTGTCTACGGCGAGCATGTCCAGGGCGGTAGCTATCTGGCACCGGTGGCAAAAGCCATTTTGGATGTCTACTTCGGCCTGGAAACCAGAGAGGTGGACAATTTTGAAAATCAATTGGGATAAAGACGCAGGGCGTGCAAATGCACGCCCTTGTTTTTTATCAAATGCAGCACTTTACAAGCGCCTGAAAAAATGGTATACTAAAGAGTAGAAAAAATGGGGGAGTAGGAGCAATGCTGAATAAATTGCAGGCGGTAGCCAGCCGTTTTGAAGAACTGTGTGCTAAGTCGGAACAGCCGGATTTTTACGCCGACCCGAAAAAAGCCGCCAAGCTCCTCCGGGAGAAAAATGATCTGGAGCCGATCGTGGAAGCCTTCAAGGCCTATTGCAAGGCGGATCAGAACATGGCAGATGCCCAGGAGCTGATGAGCGACCCGGAAATGAAGGAATTTGCGCAGGAAGAATTTCAGCTGGCCAAGGCCGCCAGAGAAGCGCTCTATGAGAAGCTGCAAATCCTGCTGCTGCCCAAAGACCCCAATGATGAAAAGAGTGTCATTGTGGAAATTCGGGGGGGCGTTGGCGGCGAGGAAAGTGCCTTGTTCGCCCACAGCCTTTTTCGGATGTATTCTATGTACGCTGCCAAGCAGGGCTGGAGCATCGAGCTGCTCAATTATAACGAAACGGAGCTGGGGGGCGTGAAGGAAGCCGATTTTATCATCAACGGTCGGGGCGCCTACTCTCGGATGAAGTACGAATCCGGTGTCCACCGTGTCCAGCGTGTGCCGGAAACCGAGTCCGGCGGCCGTGTCCATACTTCTACCGCTACGGTGGCGGTGCTGCCGGAAATGGAAGAGGTGGATGTGCAGCTCAACCCGGCGGACATTGAAATGCAGGTCTACCGAGCCTCCGGTGCCGGCGGTCAGCATGTTAATAAAACCAGCTCCGCCGTCCGGCTGATCCACAAGCCCTCCGGCATTGTGGTGGCCTGCCAGGAGGAGCGCAGCCAGCTGCAAAACCGGGAAAAGTGTATGAAAATGCTGGCATCCAAGCTCTATGAGATCGAACAGGAGCGGATCGAAAGCGAGCACGGCGGTCTGCGCCGCAGTCAGGTGGGCACGGGAATGCGCAATGAGCGTATCCGCACCTATAATTTTCCTCAAGGCCGTGTGACGGAGCATCGGGTGGGCTTGACCCTGTATAAGATCGATGCGGTCATGGACGGCGATTTGGATGAGATCATCAATGCCCTGGCCACTGCCGACCAGGCCGAGAAGCTGAAAAACAGCCAATAGGCCTTTACTGTGGAAAGGCTTTACGAAAGAGGGAAACTATGCAATACATTACCAACTCCCCCAATGAAACCGAGGCCGTCGGTGCAGCCTTGGGGAAGGTATTACAGCCCGGGACGGTGCTTGCTTACCGGGGCGATCTGGGCGCAGGAAAAACCGCCTTTACGAGAGGCCTGGCTCGGGGCTTGGGCTACGGCGAGCCGGTGACCAGCCCTACCTATACCATCGTCAATGAATATCTGGGCGGTCGGCTGCCCCTGTTCCATTTCGATATGTACCGTCTTCGCTCTGCCGATGACCTGTGGGACATCGGCTGGGAGGACTACCTTGACCGAGGGGGCATTTGCGCTGTGGAGTGGAGCGAAAATGTGGAAGATGCCCTGGAAACCCCCATTCTTGTTACCATAGAAAAGCTGGGGGACAGCTCCCGGCGCATTACCATCGAAGGAGGGGAAGACCTTGCTGATTTTAGCCTTTGAAACTTCTGCAAAAGCTGCCGGTGTGGCCCTCCATGATGGAGAGAAGCTGCTGGCAGAAAGCTATCAAAACACCGGCCTGACCCACAGCCAGACGCTGATGGTCATGGCAGAGGATGCGCTCAAGCAGTGCGGCCTGGAGCCCTCGGATGTGACAGCTGTGGCGGTGGCCGCAGGCCCCGGTTCTTTTACCGGCGTGCGCATCGGCGTGGCTGCGGCTAAGGGCTTTGCATGGGGCGCACAGATCCCCTGTTACGGTGTATCCACCCTGGAAGCCATGGCAAAAAATCTGGGTATTTTTGATGGCGTGGTCTGCGCTGTTATGGATGCCCGGAGAAATCAGGTATATAACGGCCTGTTCCGGGTGGAAAAAGGGGTGTATACCCCCATTTGTCCAGATCGTGCCATTGCTCTGGCAGATCTGGAAAAGGAATTGCAGCAGATCACTGCGCCTATCTATCTGGTGGGAGACGGCAGTGCTTTGACCTACAACACCCTGTCTGCAACCGTACCCAATTTGATACTGCCAGCGGAGCATCGGCTTCACCAGCGTGCCGCCGGTGTGGCCTTGGTGGCATTGGAAAAAATCAATGCCGGAGAAGGCGGCAATGCCGCAACATTAGAGCCAAATTATCTCCGCTTAAGTCAAGCGGAGCGGGAAAAATTAGAAAGAAATGCAAAGGAGAACTAAAAAATGGCAACTGTTCATGTACTCGACCACCCCCTGATCCAGCACAAACTGTCTATTCTGCGCAGCAAGGATACCGGCGTGAAGGAATTCCGTGAGATGATCGGCGAAATTTCCGGCCTGATGTGCTACGAGGCTACCCGTAATCTGCCCACCGAAGAAGTGGAAGTGCAGACCCCTGTGGCAATTGCAAAGTGCCGGATGCTGGCCGGTAAGAAGCTGGCCATCGTCCCCATTTTGAGAGCAGGCCTCGGCATGGTGGATGCCATGGTGGATCTGATCCCCTCTGCAAAGATCGGTCATATCGGCCTGTACCGTGACCCGGAGACTCACCAGCCTGTGGAATACTACTGCAAGTTGCCTGAAGACATCGAAAGCCGTCAGGTTTTTGTTGTCGATCCCATGCTGGCCACCGGTGGCAGCGCCATTGCTGCGATCGAGTTTTTGAAGAAGCACGGCTGCCGCAACATCATTATGATGAATGTCATCG
>CAYROJ010000054.1:0-10466 GCA_964425865.1 uncultured Oscillospiraceae bacterium
CTCCACCAGAATAAAAGCCATCCGTTGGGATGGCTTTTATTTTTTGGATAGGCATTTACTGACGCTTGCATAAGCGGAGGTTTCAGTGTATGATAAAAGTAGTTTATTTTGCAATAAATCGTGAGCTTCATTTGTTTAATAGATGAGAAAGAAGAAAGAACGGATGCAGATGAATCGATTACATATTAACAAGCTCCTTTTAAAAATTGCTTGCGGCGATCAGCAGGCCTTTGAACAACTGTATATAGAAACAAATAAGGGCGTGTTTTCTTTCCTTTACACCTATCTGCACAACTATCATGATGCGGAGGATGCGATGCAGGAGGTGTATTTGAAAATCAAACAGCATATATCCCAGTACCGCCCCGGTACCAACGGCTCAGCATGGATGCTGCAAATAGCGAAAAACCATGCCCTCAATGTACTTAGCTACCAAATGCGCCACCAGACGGTGGATATTGATGAGGTGGTTGCTGTTGCAGAAAATGATGGGATCAGTGCCGTCGGCGGAGTAATGGATGCTATGGAGCGCTTGCTTACCGAGGAAGAACAGCGGATCGTGACCATGCATGTCCTTTGGGGCTATAAGCACAGAGAAATTGCACAGGAATTTAACTGCCCTACGGGAACGATCACATCCAGGTATAAGCGAGCCGTTGACAAGTTAAAAGCGGAATTAAAGGAGTGAGTGTCATGAAGCAATTAAAAAAGAAATGGGAGCAGGAGTTAGATTCCTTTCTCCCACCGCTCCGGGAAGATATAAAAAGTGCGCCAATCCACTGTGCGTCTCAAAAGGAAAAATGGAGCATAGCCAAATTGCTGTCGGCATTTGGTCATAGGGGCGTGGTGCTGGCAGGCGGCTTGGCGATGGTGGTGCTTCTGTGTGTGATGATCCCAGCATTGAGACCGGATCAGCCGGTAGTGTCCACAGGTCATCCGGCGGCAGTGCTTATGGAGATCAATCCCAGTGTGGTTTTCTCCGTGGATGAAAATGGAAATGTGTCCCAAGTGGTGGCAGCCAATGCCGATGCAGATGTGCTTTTGTCGGCAGAAGACAGGCGAACTGCACTGATCGGAATACCTATTTCAGATGCAGTGGAGAAATTTGTGGATGGAGCGGTGCAATTGGGGTATTTGGATCTTTCTAATCCTTCGGTTATCCGTGTTTCTGCCTGTGAGGATGAGCAAACGGACCTGAGCACAACGCTGCAAAAGAATTTGGAAGACTATTTTCGATGCTCCGGTGCTTATGTGGCTGTTGCATCCGAGCAAGTGGACATGGAGCATTTCTGCCAACGCTCCGGGCTTTTGAGTTCCGAGAGTATGGAAGCGCTGCTGAATGAATTGAAAGAAATGTCCACTTTCTATTTTGACCGCCATCAGGAAGCATGGGAAGAGAGCTACGCCGAGGCCATGGACATTCAGTCCAGGCTGGAAGTGCTCATCCGGCGGCTGGATGAGCTTCCTTTGATCGGTGACCGGCTGAGGGAGGAGCTGAAAGAAAACATTATCAGCAATTTGAAAACGATCTTCACGCTGCTCAACATCGATCCGGCAAAACTGACTGACTTTGAAACACCCACAAGCTATGAAGAGTATCTGCAACGGATCCAAAACTATTATGAAGAAAAGGTGGCCCAATACAAGGAACAGAACACTACCCAGCGAGACCAGATCAGTGCTGAAAAATATGAAGACTTTATCCGGCAGATCGTAGAGGAATATGGCTCTGTGCAGGCATATTGGGAAAGTAAAAAATAATTGAAAATTTTTTTAGATCATGCAATAAAAAACAGCTTTCATTTGTTTAATAGACATAGAAGCCTAAAACAAAATGGAGGTACGATTTATGAATACAAGAAAAATGATTTGTTTTTCCTTGGCACTGGTACTGAGCCTTTGCTGCTTTTCAGGATGTGCACCCAGGGAAGAAGCTGTGAAAACCGAGAAAACAGTGATGCATCTGTCCTTAAACCCGGAAATCGAAGTGGTACTGGACGAGCAGGACAAAGTGGTGACTGTCAATGCTCTCAACGAAGAGGGTAACCTGATCATCAGTGATCCTGCCTTTGAAAATGTGGAAGGTAAGTCTGCCGAGGAGGTTGCAAAGCTATTCATCCGGGTTTCCAAAGAAACCGGCTATTTGATCTCCGGCCATGTGGGTACCGGGGATAATCAGATCAGTCTCTCTATTTCCGGCGATGGAAAGCTGGCACAGAAGCTGTATGGTGATGTAAAGGTTTCCGTAGAGGCTTATTTTGATGAACTGGACATTGAAGCTACCTTGACCCAGGCCGCCGCTTTGACCGAGGAGCAGCTTCGTCAGGCGTTGGCAGAGTGTGCTCCCTATATTGAAGAAGCGAAACTGAAGGCCATGGAGCACAAGCAGCTGGTAGAAGAACTGGCTGCTTGCAGAAAAGAAACGGCTGAAATGTACTCTCAGGAACTGAAAAAGGCCTATTATGAAGCAAAGGCTTTTGCATTGGAGCAGGCAAAAATGGAGGCACTGAAAACCCACCTGCCGGAGCTGAAGCAACTGACCTATGATCTGCTGAACAAAAGCTATGTAGCCGGTATTGAAACAGTGGAGACCATTCGTATGAAAATGCTGGTCAATGAAGACAGTGCCTATCAGCGAGCGCTGGCAGAGCTGCGGGCCAGAAAGGCTGCATTCCTGGCGTACAGAAATGAGCTGGCGGCCATGGAGCCGGAACAGGTGACTGAGGAGAAGAAGGCGCACCTGGATGCACTGGAAACTCGGCTGAACGAGGCAGAAGAGAACCTGATGGCTTTTGCCAGGGAAGCCAATGAACAGTTGGATCAGGCGAAGGTCGTTATGACAGAAGTCTACGATCAGATCAAGCAGATGCTTGACAGCGTCAATGAAACCGAAATTCTCAACGAGATCTCCGAGAAGCAGACTGCGGCTTTAGAAAGCTTCTTTGCAGAGTTTGAAAGTGACTATACGGCAGCCAAAGATGCTGCAAAGGAAAATTGGGACAGTATGAGAGACCAAATGGAAAATGTGAAGGGAACAAATACCTAATCATCATATAACATCCTCTTTTGGAAGAACCACCTTTAGAAGGTGGTTCTTTCTACTTTATAAAAGAGAGTTGCTTTCTGAAGAAAAATAGTGTATAATCCGTAAGTATGCTGAAAAAGGGGATAGACTATGAAGGAATATCAGAATTATCTCTTTGACCTGTACGGCACGCTGGTGGATGTGCACACAGACGAGGATAAGGATCTGCTGTGGCAGCGATTGTGTATTTTATTGGGTACCGAGGGTGTTTATTGCACGGCTCAGTATCTCAAAGAAAAATACAGCACTGAAGTGGCTGAAAGGGAAAAAGTTGCAAAGGCAGAGAGAGGGCAGTGGGCAGAAATCGACATTGAGCCGGTATTTGCCGGAATATATGCCGATCATGGGATCAAAGCCGATGAAGGCAGAATTGCCAATCTTGCCAAGATGTTTCGCTTGATGTCGCTGGAAAAGCTGCATACTTTCCCCGGCGCTGAGCAGATGCTTAAGCGGCTGAAGAAAGCAGGGAAGAAAGTGATTCTATTGTCCAATGCCCAGACGCTGTTTACTATGCCTGAGTTGCAGGCTTTGGGACTGATTCCTTATTTTGACGGGATTATCATTTCTTCCTGTGAAGGACGAAAGAAACCGGATCGGGGGCTGTATCAGCTTGCTGTGAAGCGTTATGGATTAGACCCTGCTGAGACAGTGATGGTCGGCAATGATGATGAAGCGGATTGCTGGGGTGCAGCCAATGCAGGGCTCGACAGTATGTATGTTTTTACGGAGCAATCGCCCAAGCGAACCAAACCCTTGCCGGGCAACTGTCGGTTGCTGAATTCCATCGGTGATGTGTTCTGATAGAAGAGGGAAGAACCTATGTCCATTGTAAAATTCTACCGTGGTGATCCGAAAAATGCACCGAAAACCACCCAGGGAGCGCATTTAGGAGCCAATGCACTGATTACCTGCAACCGCAGGTTGCTATTGGAAAAACGCACCGACAGTGATACCTGGGGATTGGTGGGCGGCGGAGTGAAGAACTACGAGACCCCGGAGCAGGCTATTTCCCGGGAGGTTTATGAAGAACTGGGCTGGCGAATTCCGAAGGAACAATTTCGCAAGTTGGCGGTTTATGGTGAACCGGGGCGCATTGCGGCCTACTGTGATGGAAGCATCTGGCGGATGGTCATTGTGGCCTTCTGCTTAGAGCTGGAGCAGGAACGGCCTATTCGTATCAGCTCCGAATCCAGGGAAATGCGTTTTTTTACAGCCGAGGAGCTGAAGCAGATCGAGATCGTCATTACTCATAGCGACATAGTAGAGGACTGGTTCCTTAATCAACAAGAAGAGAGATAACTGTATGAAAGTAAAATCCAAACTGACCAAACTTGAAAAAAGCTGGATACTCTACGATGTGGGCAATTCTGCATTTATCCTGCTGGCATCCACCTTGCTACAGGTGTTTTTCAATGACATCGCAGGTGATGATTTGAACATCATGGCCTGGTGGCCCTTCGGAAATGCCATTGCCACAGCTCTGGTTGCGATCATTGGCCCCATTTGCGGTACATTGGCCGACCGCCCCGGCTTTAAAAAACCGATGTTCTTTGCCTCTGTGCTTTTGGGTGCCGTTAGTTGCATGGCTTTAGGTATGGCTGGCAGTTGGCAGGCATTCCTGGTCATCTATGTTTTTGCCAAGGTAGGCGTATCCTCCAGTTTTGTCTTTTACGATGCCATGCTGGTGGAAGTGACCAATCCTGAAAAATCGGATGATGTTTCTTCTGTCGGTTATGCCTGCGGCTACATCGGCTCGGTGATTCCCTTTATCGCCTGTCTGGTCTTCTATGTATTCCAGGAATCCTTGGGGCTGTCCACCCAGAGCCTGACCCTGCTTTGCTGTGCTGTAACCAGCATATGGTGGATCGTGTGTACCATTCCTCTGCTGCTGCGGTATAAGCAGATCGCAAGTATGCAGCCGAAGAACAAGACTCCTCTGCGAAATACTTTTGGAGAATTGGCCAATACCCTTCGCCATGCACGGGATCATAAGAATATCCTGCTGTATCTGGTGGCGTTCTTCTTCTTTATCAATGGTGTCTATACCATCATCGACTCTGCTGCCACCTACGGCCTGGCACTGGGATTTGATCAAGTGCAGCTGCTGTTGGCCTTGCTGCTGACCCAGATCATTGCATTTCCGGCAACGATTATTTTTGGAAAGCTTTCCAAAAATGTTCCGACCGGAAAGCTGATGCGTGTGTGCATCCTTTCTTATACAGGCGTGGCGATCTTTGCGATGTTTATGGTGTGTCAGTGGCAGTTCTGGCTGCTGGCTGTGCTGGTTGGCTGCTTCCAGGGTGCCATTCAGGCGTTGAGCCGTTCTTATATGAGCAAAATCATTCCTCCGGAGAAAAGCGGTTCTTACTTTGGCTTGATGGACATTTGTGGCAAAGGCGCCACATTCCTTGGCTCCATTGTAGTGGGAACCCTCAGTACATTACTGGAGGATGCGACTATTCCAAAAATATTCGGACTACAGCTGAGCAACGATAATATCGCCGTAGGTGCATTGGTGATCTTATTTGTTGTGGGATATGTGATTTTCTGCAAAGCTGATAAATTGAATCAAATGTAAGGTTTTACGCCGACAGATGAAAATCTGTCGGCGTTTTTCCTTTCTGGGGGTTGCACTTTTGAAAGGGTATGCTATAATTACAAAAATGCCTTAATTTATTGCTTCATGGATGGAGCAATCGAGAGGGGGAGAAACCATGGAAGAAAAGTCTGTTAATCAAAACGATCAAAAGCACATCAATTCTCGGCTGGTCAAAAAACAGCTGTATCTCAACAGCCCCATTTCCCGGGTGGAGATCGCTCGCAACCTGGAGTTGACAACGCCGGCGGTAGGCGCCATTGTTGCGCCCTTGATCGCACAGGGATTTGTTCGGGAGCAGACAGATACCGCTCGGCCATCCGGTGCAGGACGCCCACGCCTGATGCTGGAATATGTGCCGGAGGCGTTTTATATCTGCGGCGTGGACTTAGGTCCCTACGATACCAAATATGTATTGACGGACTTTTGCGGTAATTTGATCGCCAGCCGAAGAAGCGAATTCCCAATCGATGAATATGGCATCACCATGGAGCGGCTGTTGCAGGAGATCCCCGCTTTCCTTGAGGAAAACGCAGCCGGGAGAAAGATCTTGGGCATCGGAGTATCCTTGCCCGGCCTGATCAGTGGCTTTGAAGGAAAGATTTATACCACATTTCGGGAAGGGTGGACGGATCATGACCTGGCATCGGAGCTATCCAACGCCCTCCATTTTCCGGTCTATATTGAGAATAATGTACGAGCCAAGGTCATTGCATCGGAAATGTTTGACCGAATGGTTCAGGCAGAGCCGTTTGCATATTTTTCCGTGTATTATGGCATTGCCTGCCAAATGATCGTCGGAGACCGTGTCCTTTATGGTGATAAGGCTGCGGCCGGAGAAATTGGACATATGGTGGTCCAGCGTGGAGGCCCAATCTGTCCAACTTGTGGCAACCGGGGATGTCTGGAAGCTACGGCCGGTGAACGGGCAGTTTTGGCGCGGTGCAGGCAGGTT
Organism: uncultured Oscillospiraceae bacterium; assembly: GCA_964425865.1. Classification (GTDB taxonomy): domain Bacteria; phylum Bacillota; class Clostridia; order Oscillospirales; family Oscillospiraceae; genus Faecousia. The sequence goes on from CAYROJ010000054.1 coordinate 6,637, forward strand.
ATGGAAGAACAGAAAGACTGCCTTTTGTGGCGCCTTTGCGCTTCTGCTGAGGAGTTGACGATGGAGATGGTGCTCCAGGCGCAAAATGAGGATGATGCTTGGGTCAACGAAGTTCTGGAGGATGTGATCGATTATTTGGGCATTGCTCTGGCGAACACAGTCAACCTGATCAGTCCCCGGATGGTGGTCGTGGATGGGCGGATCTTTCAGATTCAAAAGAACAGAGAACTGCTGCTTTCGGCAGCAGAGAGAAATATGTTCCTGGTGCACAGAACAAAAACCAGAGTTACATTTTTACCCTATGACCCTTGCCGAGGGGCAAAAGGTGCCGCAGCGGTGGTCGTGAAAGAATATTTGTCCAACGAATAAGGAGAGTAATTATGGATTATATCATCGAAAATGAATTGCTTCGAGTGACTGTGACTTCCTTTGGTGCTCAGATCAAAAGCGTCGTACGCAAAAGCGACGGGGTAGAGCATATCTGGAGCGGTGATCCAACGGTTTGGAAATTTCAAAGTCCGGTGCTGTTTCCCTATGCAGGCAAAGTTAAAGACGGTCGCATTGAGGTAAGAGGAAAAACGGTGGAAAATGCACCGCCTCATGGCGTTGTCCGTACACTGACCCATGAATTGGTAGAGCAGGGAAGTGACCATGTGACACTGGCTGTGGAAGCAAACGAGGAGACACTGTGTATTTTCCCCTACCGGTTTAGATTCCTGTCTACCTTTCGGCTGGAAGGGGAGTGCCTCCTTCATACACTGACCGTAGAAAACACGGACAGCGACAGCTTCAGCTTCGGCATTGGTTATCATCCCGGCTTTGCGATTCCTTTTGATGATCGCCATCAAATCGAAGATTACGAGCTGCGCTTTTCCAATATGGAATCTCCGCTGTGCCTGGATACACCCACGGGGCTGTTAAACGGGAAATATTATATTCTTGGCACCAATATCCGCTCCATTCCTGTGACAGAGGGAATGTTTGATGTGGGAAGCCACTGCATGGTAGGCCTGCGCAGCAAAACCCTTGGTCTGTATGAAAAAGACAGTGGCCGGGCTGTGATCTGTGACATTGAAAAATTCCCCTATTGCTTGATTTGGAGCACAGAAGGAAAGCCGCAATTTGTCTGCATTGAACCTTGGCACAGCTTGCCCAGCACAGAAGCGGCGGGCTATGCTTGGGAAGAGAAGGCGGCTGCTGCAACCGTGGCGCCGGGACAGCGGTGGAGCACCACCATGAAAACCGCATTTGTTCGATAAATCGTGGGCCGACTGCGTTTTGCAGTCGGCTTTTTTACACTGTTTGTGCATATTTCATAAAATGTGAACTTTAATTTCGGGCATTTCGGGCAATTGCGAAATAAAAGAAAATCATATATAATCTATGTAAAGAATAAATTAAGCCGATTTTTTAATTCGACCGTAATCTATTTTGAACCGAATTACAAAAAGGGAGGAACCATTATGTCCTTAGTACCTATGAGAGCCATTCTGGAGGCTACCGAAAAGTATAACTATGCCCAGGGTGCATTCAATGTCAACGCCGTTGCACAGGCAAAGGCTGTGATCGAAGTGCACGAGATGTTCCGTTCCGCAGCCATCATTCAGGGTGCTGATCTGGCTAACGCTTTTATGGGCGGCCGGGCTGATTTTGCCAATGGCACACTGGAAGACAAGAAGATCGGTGCCAACAACATTGCCAAGGCTGTTAAGAAGTACACGGAAAATAGTCCCATTCCTGTGGCTCTGCACTTGGATCACGGCAAGAACATTGATTCCTGTATTGCTGCTATGGATGGCGGATATACTTCCGTCATGATCGACGGTTCCAGCCTGCCCTTTGAAGACAATATTGCGTTGACCCGTGAAGTGGTAAAGCTGGCTCATGAGCGTGGTGTTACCGTTGAAGGCGAGCTGGGTGTGCTGGCCGGTGTGGAGGATCATGTTTTCTCCGCCACTTCTACTTATACCAATCCTCTGGATGCTGTGAAGTTCATTAAGGATACCGGTGTGGATGCTTTGGCTATTTCCTACGGCACCAAGCATGGTGCCAACAAGGGCGCCGGAGCGGTTATCCGTAAGGAGATCGCTATTGCCACCAAGGAGTGCCTGCGTCATGAGGGCATTTTCTGTGCCCTGGTTTCTCACGGATCTTCTACGGTACCTCAGTACATTGTCAAAGAGATTAATGATCTGGGCGGTACCATCACCAATGCCCATGGTATTCCCAAGGATCAGCTGAAGGAAGTTTCCAAGCTGGGCATTGCCAAGATCAATGTAGATACAGACATTCGTCTGGCTGTTACCCGTAATCTGCGTGAGCTGTTCTGGTACAATCCGGAGCTGCGAACTCACGAGAGCATTAAGCCCATTTATGATCTGCTTCAGACCAAGACCTCTGACTTTGATCCCAGAGCGTTCCTGCCGCCCATCATGGATACCGTTATGTACGGTGTTGTTCCTAATGAGGATGTGGCATTGATCGTCAACGCCATCGAGAAGGGCGTGAAGGAAGCCGTTGGTACTCTGATCGTGGACTTCGACTCCTACGGCAAGGCTCCTCTGGTTGAAAATGTGACTCTGGACGAGATGGCTGAGCGTTACCGCAAGGCCGGTATCTAAGAGGGACTGCCATGGGAGTGAATATTCTTGTCGCCCACGGCGGCGGCCCTACGGCGGTCATAAACACCTCTTTGCAGGGAGTGGTGGAAGCGGCCCGTGAAAGCGGAAAGGTCGATAAGATCTATGCCGCCCGATTTGGCGCAGAAGGCATTCTAAAAGGCGATTTGATCGACTTGACCGATGTACCTGCAGCTACCATTGCAAAGCTGGCGCATACACCTGCTTCTGCCATCGGCTCCTGCCGACGGAAGCTGACGGATGCGGACTATCCCACCGTCATTGAAACTCTGAAAAAATTCAACATTGGCTGCTTCTTCTATAACGGTGGCAATGATTCCATGGATACCTGTAATAAGGTTTCTAAGCTGGCGCAGGCAGAAGGCCTGGATGTAAAAGTCATTGGCATTCCCAAGACCATGGACAACGATCTGGACATTACCGATCACTGTCCCGGCTTTGGTTCTGCTGCCCGATATGCTGCAGAAGCTGCCTGCGAACTGGCCTTGGATGCTTCCGGTCTTCCTATCCATGTGGTGGTCTTGGAGCTGATGGGGCGTAACGCCGGTTGGGTCACCGCCGCATCTGCACTGGCAGCCAGGGCGACCAACTGTGAAGTTCTGACTTATCTGCCGGAACAGCTGGTGGATGAAGAGAAAATGCTTTCCGATATTGAAAACACATGGGCAAAAGGCAAGGGATTGCTTGTCACTGTTTCTGAAGGTATTTGCGGCCTGGATGGAAAGCCCCTGGCATCCACAGGTATTGTCGATGGCTTTGGCCACATGATCCCCGGCGGCACTGCCCAGCATGTGACCGACAACATTATTCAAAAGCTCGGTATCAAATCCCGTGCGGAAAAGCCGGGCCTTTTGGGCCGGGCAGCCATTCCTTATGCTTCCCGGATCGATCAGATCGAGGCTTACGCTGTGGGCAAGAAGGCTGTGGAAGCAGCGCTGGCAGGGGAGACCGACTATATGGTGGCGATTGATGCCCACCGTGGTGAAAATTACAGCTTTGATTTGTTCCTGGCTCCCTTGGAAAAGGTTGCCAATGTGGAAAAGAAGTTCCCTCTGGAGTGGATCATTGACGGTAACAAGATCGATGACCGTTTCTTCGATTATGCCATGCCCTTGATGATGGATAAGATGCCGGAATACGCAATTTTGAGGTAATACATGAAACATATTTTTCTGAATTTAAAGCGTTTTG
>CAYROJ010000055.1:0-10386 GCA_964425865.1 uncultured Oscillospiraceae bacterium
AATACGCTCCACCTCGCCGCCAAAGTCGGCGTGGCCGGGGGTATCGACGATGTTGATCTTGTAGTCCTTATAGCGGACAGAGGTGTTCTTGGCCAGAATGGTGATGCCACGCTCACGCTCCAAGTCACCGGAGTCCATGACCCGATCCTGCGTGGCCTGATTTTCCCGGTAAATGCCGCCCTGCTTTAAAAGCTCGTCCACCAGGGTGGTCTTGCCGTGGTCAACATGGGCGATGATCGCGATATTACGAATATTTTGTTGAGATGCCATAGTTCGCACTCCTTATGAAAAATCAATATAAAAACGCTACAACTGAGAATAATACCACAGTATTCTATAAAATGCAACATTTTTTCACAAATTAATCGGAAATTTGAAAACAATCCGTAAACAATCCCAGAAATTGTTGAAATTATCGGCTGGAGGAATATAATATATACTATCTTAAAAATGTTAGGGGACTTCCGCAATGGGAAAAATTAAAAACGGCCTGATCCGATTTATGCAGGGCCGCTATGGAACAGATAAATTAAACACGGTGATTTTGTGGACGGGGCTGATCTTCTGTATTGTTTCTATGTTCGTGCCGGCAGGCTGGCCCAATTTGATTTTGGCGGTCTTGTCCTATACCTGCCTGTTCACGACCCTTTTCCGTTGCCTTTCCAGAAATACCTACAAGCGGTATCAGGAAAACCGGAAATTTCTGTTCCTGCTGGAAAAGATCAAGGATCGGGAGCATCGGTATTTTACCTGCCCCAAGTGCCGTCAGAGTGTCCGTGTGCCCAAGGGAAAAGGAAAAATCGCAATTTCCTGTCCCAAGTGCCGGGAAAAGTTCGTGAAAAAAACATAAGAAAATGCGCCGCTGCGTTAAAGTGCCCCCCAAAAGTCAGATGCTTTTGGGGGGCATATCAGTTGCGGCGTATTTTTGCGGCATCGACCGTGAGCAACGGCCTTGTGCCGTTCCGAGAAATTCACAGATAGTCTAAAATCTGACCTGGATTATCCGGCTATGTTTTTAATTGAGGGTGCCGTCGATGGTGGCGAAGAGGGCTGCGATGCGCCCACGCAGGGCTGTGGCCTCCTTGCTGTTCGATGTGCCAAAGTGGTCGATCCACTGGACGGAAGCGGCCTGGGCATCTTTCAGTGTTTGCAGGTCACAGCTCAGATCTGCCACCCGAAACACGGGAAGGCCGGATTGCCGTGCGCCGAAGAAATCGCCGGGGCCACGCAGACGCAGGTCTTCTTCTGCAATGCGGAAACCGTCGTTGGTCTTGCTGAAGGCCTTCAGCCGCTGCAAAGTTTCCGGATTGCGGTTGTGGGAGGTCAGAATACAGAAGCTTTTCGCCCTGCCCCGACCTACCCGGCCTCGAAGCTGGTGGAGTTGGGAAAGACCGAACCGGTCTGCATCCTCAATGACCATCAGTGTGGCGTTGGGCACATCCACACCTACTTCAATGACGGTGGTGGATACCAGAATGTGGCTTTCGCCCCGGGCGAAGGCGGCCATGACAGCCTCTTTTTCCGCCCCTTTCATCCGGCCGTGGAGCAGGGAAACCTTCAAGTCGGGGAAAACGGCGGTTTGCAGAGTCTCTGCCCAGGTTTCGGCGGCTTTGATATTCAGCTCTTCATTTTCTTCCACCGCCGGGCAGACCACGAAGACCTGATGGCCTTCCTCCACCTGCTTGCGAATGAAGGCGTTGATCCGGGGGCGGTAGCTTTCTGTTACCAGGAAGGTGTCCACACTTTGCCGCCCGGGGGGCAATTCATTGAGAATGGATACATCCAGATCTCCGTACATGATCAGCGCCAGAGTACGGGGGATGGGGGTAGCGGACATGACCAAAAGATGGGGGGCGCTGCTTTTTGCGCTGAGCTTGGAGCGCTGGGCAACGCCAAATCGGTGCTGCTCGTCGGCGATGACCAGGTGCAGATCGGAAAATACGGTGCTGTCCGTCAGCAGGGCGTGGGTACCGATGACGAGATCCAAATCTCCGGCGGCAATGGCTGCACGGAGGTTCTTTTTTTCGCTTTCTTTCATGGAGCCTGTCAGCAGACCTACCCGAAGTCCCAGTGGGGACAAAAGCTTGGAAAGGGAAGCGTAGTGCTGCTCTGCCAAAATTTCTGTGGGCACCATCAGGGCACTTTGGTGACTGTTTTGGGCAGTGCAGTAGGCTGCGGCGGCAGCCACCATGGTCTTGCCGCTGCCCACATCGCCCTGCACCAGTCGGTTCATGGGCGTTCCCCGGCGGAAGTCAGCCAAAATTTCGTTGATGGCACCTGTCTGCGCTCCGGTCAGCCGGAAGGGGAGGGCATCAAAGAAGGGGGTAAGGTCAGTATTGGAGTAAGGAACGCAAGTCTTTTCTGTCCGGGCGGCACGCAGGAGAGAAAGCCCTGCGGAAAAGACGAAAAACTCTTCAAAGATCAGCTGCTTCTTTGCCTGCTCCGCATCAGCCATATTTTTTGGCTGATGAATGGCAAAATAGGCTTGTTCCGCAGGCAAAATGTTGTATTTTTCCCGGATTTCCGCCGGGATGATCTCCTCCGGCATGGGGCAAATGGACAGCGCCTGCGCCACTGCTTTCAAGACCGCCGCATTGGAAAGCCCGGCGGTCAACGGGTAAATGGGGAGCACTCGCCGGGTGGTGACAGCCGGGGCATCCAGTGCTTCAAAGGAGGGGGATGTCATGTTGTAGCCGATGAAATCCCCGGAAACTGCTCCGTAGAAAACATATTCTTTGCCGTATTGCAGCTGCTCGGTGGTGAATTTCTGGTTAAAGAAGGTTACATTCAGCCGTGCGGTGTGGTCGGCTATCTGCACTTTTGTAATGTCCAGCCCTTTGCGGACATGGTGGGTGCGGGGGCTGGACATGACCATGGCGCGGAAGCAGGCCGGTTTATCCACCTCCAGCTTGTCGATGGTCACGAGCTTGGTGCGGTCTTCATAGCCTCGGGGGAAGTGGCAGATGAGATCGCCCAGGGTGCGGATATTCAGCTGTGCAAATTGGGCGGCCTTGGCAGGGCCAATGCCCTTTAAAAGGGTAATGGGGTCGGATAAACGAGCCATGGGTCCTCACCTCCGAACGGTAAAAATTGCAAATTGGAAAGGCCTCCCCGAACGGGAGGGGCATAAATTTGGAGATCAATCGGGAATATAGGCCGAGGTGTTGCTATCTTGGTAGAACTTGATTTGGGTGCCATCGGATACGGCGGCAATGGTTCCCATATAGTCCGTACGGTAAACAAGGACGTCATCGTCACCCAGAATGTCCAGCGTCTCCTGCTTGGGATGGCCGTACTTGTTACCTTCGCCCACAGAAATGACGGCGTAGGTGGGATCGACAGCCCGGAGGAAGTAGTAGCTGGTCGAGGTGTCGCTGCCGTGATGGCCGACCTTCAGTACATCGGCCTTCAGCTTGTCTGCGCCCCAGTAGTCGACCATTTCGCCTTCTGCGTGGTCGGTCTTTTCCAGGTCGCCGGTGAACAGGAACTTATTTTCGCCGTACTGTATCATCACGATGATGGACATATCGTTGGGATCGGAGTAGTGGTCGTCGCTGCTATAGTCGCATTTTACAGGCCCCAGAACGGTAACGGTGGAATCACCCAGATGATATACTTCTCCCAGCTTTGGCTGGCGGATGGCAGCACCGCAGTTGGTGGCGGCGGTCAGGAATTTCTCCTCGGTTTTGGTGCCGTGGCGGTAGTCGGGATACCAGACTTCTTCTGCCGGAATGGCATTTAGCACATCCGCCATTTCACCGATGTGGTCGGAGTGGGCGTGGGTGCCCACCACCAGATCCAGAGAGGTGATGTTCAAATCGGTCAGATAGTTAATGACGGTGTTGGTACTGTCGTTTTCTCCGGCATCGATGAGCATATATTCGCCGCCGCAGGTGACGAGGATGCTGTCGCCTTGACCCACATCGATATAATGTACTGTCAGATAGTTCGGATCGGTGATGGAGGGGATGGCGGCGAGCTGGCCGTCCAAAGTGCCGTTGCCGCTGATGTTGCCGCCAGTGGTAGTGCCGCCGGTGGTGCCTGTAAGTGGAAACTCGTCTTTAAAAAAGTAACCTGCGATCAGCAAAATCACTGCCAGCAGCAGGGAAATGATGGTTTTTTGAATTTTTCTTCTGGTTCTTTTTCTGGATTTTCTCTTAGCCATGGTTTTCTTCCTTTTCTAAATGATGAATGTAATGCAGCAGGGGGTCTTTTTCGTTGGTTACCTGTTCGTCCAAAACCGCATCCAGAAGCTGTTGCAGGCGTTGGCCGATTTCTGGGCCTTTGTAGCCCAGTGCCATCAGATCGTGACCGTTGACGGCCAGATCCTTCAGGGTCAGACAGGCGTTTTCTGCCTGTATTTGGGCGGCGAGGCGGCGCAGTTCGTTGAATTGGGAGATTTCGGTGGGCTTTCCCGTCCCTTTGCTGCCCATGTCCGCTTCCTTCAGGGTCAGCAGGTCTGCGAAGGTTTCGTAGCCCAGGCGGCTGAGCCAGCGGCGGACACACTTTTTTGTCGGCTCAATTTTAATCATGTGCCACCGGATGAGGAGGATCGCCTTTTCACGCAGCTCATTGGGGGCTTTCAGCCGCCGCAGAATGGTATCTGCGATTTCGGCACTGCGGTCGGCATGACCGTAAAAATGGCCGATGCCATTGTCGTCAATGGTAAATGTGTCCATTTTTCCGACATCGTGCAGTAGCGCTGCCCAGCGCAGGGGGAGCACCTTTGGCGTGGCCTCTACCACATGGGCGGTGTGGGCATAAATGTCATAAATGTGGTGGGGGTTGTGCTGGTCGAAACCCACAGCGGTGGCCAGCTCCGGAATGACCTGAGTCAATACCGGGGCAAAGGCTGCCATTTCTTCCGCATCAATGTGCAATATAAGCTTACATAACTCGTCGAACACCCGTTCCCTTGCCAGATGCTCCATGGTGGGCGCAAGGCGGAACATGGCATTGCGGGTCGATTCCTCCACTTCCAGCCCATAGGTGACGGAAAAGCGGACACCTCGCAGAATGCGAAGGGCATCCTCCGAAAACCGCCGCTGGGGGTCGCCGACGGCACGCAGACAGTGCCTTTTTAGATCTTCCCGGCCACCAAAGGGGTCAGCAAAGCCCCGAATGGGGGAATAGGCCATGGCATTGACGGTGAAATCCCGGCGAGCCAGATCTTTTTCGATGTCGGTGACAAAGCTTACCCAGTCCGGGTGGCGGCTGTCGCCGTAAGTCCCTTCTGTGCGGAAGGTGGTGATTTCATAAACTTCCCCCTGGGGGAAAATGATGCCGATGGTACCGTGCTTTTCACCGGCGTGGATATGAGGAAGGTCTTTGAAGATCTCCTTGATCCGGTCGGGGGTGGCGGCGGTGCAAAGGTCATAGTCATGAGGGGTAAGACCCAGCAGTGCATCCCGGACACAGCCACCCACGGCGTAGCAGGGATAGCCTGCGTTTTCCAAAAAATGAATGCAGTGCAGGGCGTTTTCGGGCAAATACATGGATAATCCCACCTTTCACTTGGCGGTCAGGGCTGCTCCTGCACCGGAAGAGCGTCGGTTCGGAATAATAGCCAAAGACCCACGCAGGCGTACATGATGTGACATCCGGCAGCCGCAGCAATGCACAGGTAGCCGGCGCAGCACTGCCAGAACAGCCTTTTATTGGCGCTGTCCAGACCGACGCTCTTGCCCCACAGCTGATAGCAGGCCAGTGCTCCGGCAGCCAGTGCCAGGATCTGGGGGATGAAGCGCAGAAGCTCCGTTTCCCCACTGAAAGTCTGATTCAGCAAAAAAATCTCCAGCGCAAAGTACAGACAGGGCAGGGCAAAGGCTGCCGAGAAGGGAGCAGCGCTTTTACGCTGCTTTTGAATATCCAGCAGCAGGGCGGCTGCGGCGGCAAAGCCCAGCAAGCAGGCTACCAAAGTGATGGCGTTGGCATTTTGAAGGGCGGAGAAATTGTACACGATCAGCCCCAGCGCTGCCACAGCCGACAGATATACCGTTCCCCGGGGCGGCACAGCTTCGGCGGCTTTCTGCCGGGACAGCCACCAAAACAGGGCCACCACCACGGCACTCAGCAGCAGATACCCGATCCATCCCGGATGGTTGGCCGGGAAAAGCCCCTGGCTGTTTTCACCTGCGGACAGTGTCCATTGCCGCAGGCCGCCGGCCAGCACACCGCCGGCCATGGCCATCCATTTCATATATGGTCGTAGTTTCTTCATGGAGATTCCTCATTTCACATAAGAGATCAGCATACAAAGGCCTGCCAGCACCGGCTGGTGACCCATGTAAATGAACAGGGATTGCCGCCCGCAAAAGCTCAGAAAGCGAATAATGGGGTTACGGTCATTGACTCTGGGCAGCAGGCTTTCCCTGTTGCGATACAAATGCTGTCCGGCCACGGCACCCAGCAGGAAGAAGCCCAGATGGGGCAGCAGAGGGAAATAGTCGGAGCTGGTGAAGGTGGGCGTCATGATTCCGAAGGGGATCAGGTAGGGAAAATCTACCGGGCGGATGTTGTTGATGTTCAAATACAGTCCGGCAACCGCCATAGCGGTACCCAGAATGACCAGCAGCCACTGGGGCATTTTGCGGAACAGACCCCACAGCAGCATACAAATGCCCAGACAGTGGAGCACATTAAAGTAAATGATGATGCTTTTGTCGGAAAGATCCAGCCAGTACATAGCGGCCGTGACCAGTGTGACCACCAGACCGCAGCCGACGACGATCAGTCCCCGTTTGACATGGTGGCGACCCAGCGTTACGCAGATGCCGGAAAGCAGGATGAAGAGAATGCCACCCCAGTCCTGCACAAAGGAAAACCATGCCGGATAGTTCCAATCGATAATGCCGCACAGGTATACCAGATCGTACATCAGGTGGACGATCACCATACCCAAAAGGCAGATGCCTCGAAAGGCATCCAGTTCCCAAATTCGTTTCTTCACTGCTGAGCCTCCTTCGCCGCTTCCTCTTCCAGCATCCGGTAGGCTACCTTACCCACCAAGGTTTTGGGAAGCTCTGTGCGGAAAATGATCTCTCTGGGCATGGCGTATTTTGCGATATGCTGGGCGCAGTAGGAAAGCAGCTCCTGCCGCAGCTCCTCGTTGACCTCCACGCCAGGCGTGGGGACGATATAGGCACGAATGCGCTGACCACGGTAGCTGTCGGCAGTGCCAATGACGCAGGAGAGCAGCACTTTTTCGTGGCTGTCGATGATGTTCTCCAGCTGAGAGGGATAGATGTTGTAGCCGGAGGAAACGATCATCCGCTTGATCCGCTGGCGGAAGTAGACAAAGCCGTCCTCGTCCATATAACCCATGTCGCCGGTGTGCAGCCAGGTGCGGCCGTCGGCATGGATTTTCAGGGTGGCGGCGGTCTCCTCGGGGTTGTCCATATAGCCCAGCATCACCGTCGGGCCGCTCAGGCAGATCTCGCCCTCTTCCATGGGGGCAACTTCATCGGTAGAGCCGGGGACGACGATTTTATAGAAGGTATCCGGGAATGGAACGCCGATGGATTTTTCCCGGGCATAGTCCTTGGGGGTCAGGCAGGAGGCGGTGACACATTCGGTGGTGCCGTAGCCTTCCCGGATCTGCTCGGCGCAGTTGTGGGATTTTAGGAAGGCATCCACCTTTTTCTTCAGCTCCGGGGACAGACTGTCGCCGCCGCAGAAAATGCCTTTCAGGAAGCTCAGATCTACATTTTCCAGCCCCTCCGTGCGCAGCAGGGCTTCAAACAGGGTGGGCACACCGGGAATGAAGTCCGGCTTCTGCTTTTTCAGAATATCGGCGTAGGTTTTGATGGAAAACTGGGGTACAAGAATACAGGTGGCACCGCCGATCAGTGCCGTGTGGATGCCGATGCCCAGACCGAAGCCGTGGAAAATCGGCATGATAGACAGCATCTTCATGCCGGCAATGCTTTCGTATCCGGAAGCGGCGATGGTTTGCAGTCCCAATGCATTAAAATTCCGGTTGGATAGCATAATGCCCTTGTTGGTGCCGGTGGTGCCGCCGGAATAGAGAATGGCACCGCAATCGTCAGCTTTGGTCTCCTGGCCGGGCAGGGTAGCCTGCTTGGATAGAATGTCCTTCCACAGGGTGTAGCCCTCCTTGGGCAGTGGGTGCTTTCCGGCCTTGGTGTGGGGGTAGAGCAGGTTCAGGGGGAAGGGCAGCTCGTCGGCAATGCGTGCAATATACAGCTGCACCGTGTGATCCACTTCCGGAAGGATCCCGGCAATTTTATCATAAAACTGATCCAGGGTCAGAATGGCGGCGCTGTGAGATACATTTAAATAGAAAGCAATCTCCTTGGCGGCGGACAAAGGATGGATCATATTGGGGATGGCGCCAATGCGGTTGAGACCGTAGAAGCAATCCAGCGCCTGGGGGCTGTTGGGCATACAGATGGTGACCCGATCGCCCTTTTTGATGCCCATGGCGGTCAAACCCATGGCGGTCTTTTCGATGCGCTGCATAAAATGGGAGAAGGTCGTCTGCTTGCCCATGAAGGTGTAGGCGATATTGTCGGGATATTTGGCGGCAGTATCAGCCAGCAGCTGGTACATGGTCTTGTCGGGATAAGTCAGGGTGGCCGGGGTGCTTCCATAGAACCTCAGCCAGGGGGCAGAAGAAGACAGGGACATAGCGGTGATCCTTTCGGTAGAAAATCGTAAATGGGTCATAACTCTTAATTATAATAGTATACCATACCGCCCGATGAAATTTCCACTCTTTTGTAAAAAAATCCAGCATTTTTAAAATTCTTATTGTTTCTTGGGAAGAAATGGAGTATACTATTCTTTAGCTTGTTTTATTGGAGGAAAAAATATGCTATTGGGCATTGTTACTGCCTTTGGCGTAGGCGCAACAGCGCTTGTGTGCCTTTGTACGGATACGGCAAACCCCTTTCTGTGGGTTTTAAGCTTTGTGGGATTTTTTCTGCTGGGCATTGTGCTGGCATTCCTGTTTCTGTTTCTTATGGCCAAACGGGTGGATAAATCCGTGCCCCAGGAGGAAAACAGTCCCTTTTACCGCAAATTGGCGGATGTGTATGTGCGGGGCATTGTGTCCCTCTGCCGGGTCAAAGTGAAAATGCAGGGCATGGAACAGCTGCCTGAGGATGGGCGGTATTTGCTGGTGTGCAACCACCTGTGCATCGCCGATCCGGCGGTGCTTCTGTATGCATTTCCCAAATCCCAGCTGGCCTTCATTTCCAAAAAGGAAAATGATGATATGCTGATCGTCGGCCAAGTGATGCACAAATTGCAGTGCCAGCTCATCGATCGTGAAAATGACCGGGCAGCACTGAAAACCATTATTAAATGTATCCAGATCCTGAAAGAGGACAAAGCATCTGTGGCGGTGTTCCCGGAGGGCTATTGTTCCGACGACGGCCTGCTGCGCCGTTTCCGCCCCGGCGTGTTTAAAATTGCCCAGAAGGCCAATGTGCCCATCGTGGTCTGCACTCTGCGGGACACCATCCCGGTGATCCCGAATATCAAAAAGCTGAAGGGAAGTACTGTGACGCTGCATTTGGTGGGCGTTGTCCGGCCGGAAGAATTTGCAGGAAAGACCGCTGTGGACATTTCTGACCGAGTCTATGGAATGATGGCTGACGACTTGGGAGAGGATCTGGTCTACCAGGGAGAGTAATGTACAATTATATTTGCGATTGGCATTCCTGCTGGGGGCAATGTCTGAAATCATAGATTTTTGCCGCCGCCCCCATGAGGAGCGGCAAATTCCCCTTGATTTGTAAGAAAAACCCTTGTATAATGGTTTCCAAATGAAATAAATCCCTTACATTGGAGGATGAAATATGAAAAACAGCGAAAAAACACTGGATATGATCGTTAATCTCTGCAAAAACCGTGGCTATGTCTACGCAGGCTCCGAAATCTACGGCGGTCTGGCCAACTCCTGGGACTACGGCCCTCTGGGTGTAGAGTTTAAGAACAATGTGAAAAAGGCATGGATGAAGAAATTCGTTCAGGAATCGGACTACAATGTGGGTCTGGACTCCGCCATCATCATGAACCCCCAGACCTGGATCACCACCGGTCATGTGGGCAGCTTTTCCGATCCTCTGGTAGACTGCAAGGGCTGCGGTTCTCGTCAGCGTGCGGATCAGCTGATCGAGGCTGCCGAAAGCGGCAAGGGCGTCAATGTGGATGCCATGACCACCGATGAAATGAATGCCTTTATCGAAGCCCATGAGGATGTGGTCTGCCCCACCTGCGGCAAGCACCACTTTACCTCCATCCGTAACTTCAACCTGATGTTCCAGACCAAGATCGGTGTCACTGAGGACTCTTCCTCCACCGCCTATCTGCGGCCTGAGACTGCACAGGGTATTTTCGTCAACTTTGCAAATATTCAGC
>CAYROJ010000056.1:0-10376 GCA_964425865.1 uncultured Oscillospiraceae bacterium
ACCTTTGGGATCTTGAACTTCAAAAAGTGTTGCACTTAGTTTGACAAATCACTTGTTTGCCTGGGGCAAATGATGTTGGGTGGTGCCCAATGATGTTCATTGTGTGAATGATGTCGCTTCGCTTATGTTTTTGCAAACATCGCATCATTGTGAATGAAATGAACAACATCATTATGCAAAGCATAACATCATATCGGCGTGAGCCGATGCATCATTCCTACTTTGGGCGAAGCTTTATAGCAATCGCCAAAGTTCAAATCTCGATCCTCAAACGCCGAAATATCTTTTTTATAGTCTTTCCACAAAAGCGACGGTCTTCGTTAGAAGATCGTCGCTTCTTTTATTATATATCAGCGCAGACAATAAATCTGTTCCTTTTGTGAAAAAGGCTTGCAATTTTTCCTTTAGAGGCATATAATAAATCCGATATTCCAAGTATAACTGTGAGGTGAGGAACATGGACAGTAGTGGCAGTTGCCCGATACATACAGACGACAGCGTTCTTATATGGTCACGAGAGCGGCATATTGTCCATGGGTTCTCCCTGTTGTGTCAATAAAAGAATGCCATTGTCTGTCCCGACAATTAAAAGGAGGTACAAACAATGACTGAAGAACTGAATGAAAATAGCATGACACCGGATTTTTCCGGAGAGATCGTTGCGGCTGTTCGCTCCAACCTCTCACCGAAAAAGATGCAGGAAAAAATTCTGGATTACCATGAAAAAGACATTGCCATGGCTTTGGAGGCACTGACGGAGGACGAGCGCAGAAAGCTGTTCCGTCTTCTGCCTATGGAGACCCTGGTCGGCGTTTTGGAATATTGTGAGGACATCGTGCCCCTGTTTTCCACATTGTCGATCCGGCAGAAGGTGCAGGCTCTTTCCATGATGGAGCCATCCACTGCTGTGGAGCTGCTGCAACAATTGCCAAAGGAAAACCGGGACTCCCTGACGGATCTGATGAGCCCGGAGACACGGTCTGAGATCAGCCTGCTCAGCTCCTTTGACGAAGACGAGATCGGCAGCCGGATGTCCACCAATTACATCGAGATCCCGGAAAACGCTACCATCAAAGGGGCAATGACAGAACTGGTTCGCCAGGCAGCGGATAATGATAATATTTCCATGCTCTATGTGGTGGATGAGGACAAGACCTTCTGCGGCGCTATTGATCTGAAGGATCTGATCATGGCAAGAGAGGGCAGCGACCTTGCAAATATTATCACCTTTTCTTACCCCTATGTCTATGCCAATGCCCTGGTTGCAGACTGTATTCAGTCCCTGCTGGATTACTCCGAGGCATCCATTCCGGTGCTGGATAATGATAATAAGCTGATCGGCGTGGTCACCGCCCAGGACTTTATGGAAGTGCTGGATGAAGAGTATGCCGATGACTATGCAAAGCTGGCAGGCTTGACTGCTGAGGAAGATCTGGCGGAACCCATCAACCAGAGCGTTAAAAAGAGACTGCCCTGGCTGGGAATCCTGCTGGTCATGGGATTCCTGGTGTCAGCTGTGGTTGGCACATTTGAAAATGTGGTCGCGCAGCTGCCGGTGATCATGAGCTTCCAGTCTTTGATCTTGGGTATGGCCGGTAATGTGGGTACCCAGTCTCTGGCTGTTGCCATCCGTGTGCTGATGGATCAGCAGGTGGGCGGCAAGGAGCTGGTAAAATTGGTGTGGAAGGAAGCCAGAATTGGCGTGCTGAACGGCCTGCTGATGGGTGTTCTTTCCTTTGCAGCCATTGGCGGCTACCTGTGCTTGCAGGGGAACCCTGCGGCCAAGGCTTTTGCGATTTCCGGCTGCCTGGGAGTTTCTATGGTGCTGGCTATGGCCGCATCCAGCCTGTCCGGTACGGTGATCCCTGTGATCTTCAAGAAGATCGGTGTGGATCCTGCCGTGGCATCCGGCCCGCTGATCACCACCATCAACGACTTGGTGGCTGTTATCTCTTACTACGGTCTGGCCTGGATCATTCTCATCAATTGGATGCAGGTGGCATAATAACCCGACAACTGAGATACGAAGAACGCCTGATGCTTTTCAGGCGTTCTTTTTCCTTGCATCAGGGCGAAAACTGGTATATACTAATATAAAGACGCTTTAGGAGGTAGCCCCATGGAATTGAAGGTGCTTTGTGTCGGTGATGTGGTGGGAAATCCCGGTATGGATCGGATCGTTCGCTCCCTTCGCTATTTAAAACGGAAGACCTGTGCTGATTTTGTCATCGTCAATGGTGAAAACGCCAGTGTGGTGGGAATGACGCCCCGGCAGGCGGAGGAAGTCTTTGACGCCGGTGCGGATGTGATCACCATGGGCAACCACACCTTCGGCAAACGGGAACTGTGTGATTACCTTGACGAAAATAAGAATATTCTGCGACCGGCAAATTTTGCACCCCAAGTGCCCGGTAGGGGCTGGGGGGTATATGAAAGCAAGGCCGGAGATGTGGCGGTCATAGACCTGATCGGCCGGTGCAATATGGACTATGGCCCGGATAATCCCTTTTTGCTCATTGAAAGGATCTTGCCTCAAATCAAGGCGAAGATCGTTCTTGTGGAAATGCACGCCGAGGCTACTTCTGAGAAATTGGCCATGGGCTATTTGCTTGACGGCCGGGTCAGTGCCGTCTGGGGGACCCACACCCATGTGCCCACAGCGGATGCACAGGTGCTGCCTAAGGGGACAGGCTATGTGACGGACTTGGGTATGACCGGCCCGAAGCATTCGGTGCTGGGCATTCGGCCGGAGCTGTCCATTGCGAAGTTCCGTGGGGATCTGACCAGCCGTTACCAGTGGGCAGAGGGGGAGACCAAGCTGGAAGCGGTGCTTTTTACCATCGATGGGGCAACCGGCGGTTGCATCCGAGCAGAAAGGGTGGATCTGAATGATTAAGATACTCCACGGGGCAGACCTGCATTTAGACAGTGCATTTGCCGGCCGCAGCGAGGCCGCAACCGCCCGGTTGCGCAGGGAACTGCGGTCGATACCAGAAAAGGTCACAGCTCTGTGCAAAGAGGAAAGCTGCGATTTGCTGCTTTTGGCGGGCGATCTGTTTGACGGAAGCTATACAAAAGAGAGTTATATGGCATTGAAAAATGCTCTGGAAGAAGTGGGGATCCCAACCTTTATTTCTCCCGGAAACCATGACTTCTGTGCTCCCGACAGCCCTTGGCTGACGGAAGCTTGGCCTCGAAATGTCCATATTTTTAAAAATCCTTGGGTGGAGAGTGTGGCGTTATCGGAATTGGATTGCCGGATTTACGGCGCAGGCTTTTCGTCTATGGATTGCGGAGCCCTATTGGAAAACTTCAAAACAGAGGAGCAGGAACGCTATCACATTGGTCTGTTCCATGGCGACCCCATGCAGAGCAATTCGCCTTACAATCCCATTTCCTATGCGCAGGTTGCAGCATCCGGTTTGGATTATTTGGCATTGGGACATGTTCATAAAGCAGGCTCGTTTACAGCGGGACATACGCTCTGCGCTTGGCCCGGCTGTGCCATGGGTCGTGGCTTTGACGAATTGGAGGAAAAGGGTGTGCTGCTGGTATCTGTGGAGGATGAAGTGCTGACAAGGTTTGTTCCGCTGGATACTCCCCGATTTTACGATTGGGAGGCGGAAGTGCTGACAAGCCCGGAAGAGGCCGTCGCAGCACGGCTTCCTGCAGCCGGAAATGAGAATTTTTATCGCATTACATTGACCGGTGAGTGCGAAAAACCGGATTTGGCGGAGCTTTATCGCTGCTTTTCTTCCTTTCGAAATTTAGAACTGCGAGACAGGACACGCCCTGCCGTTGACATTTGGGGCGCTGCCGGAGCCGATTCTCTGGAAGGTGTCTATTTTCAAATGCTCCACACATTATTTGAAGAAGGCGACCAGCGATCCAGAAGAATTGCGCTGCTGGCGGCAAAGCTGTCCAGAAAAATTATGGATGGGAACGAGGTGGTGCTGCCGTGATCATCTATTCAATGACGGCCACCTTTGGCAAACTGGAAAATCAAACATTGACGCTGCAACCGGGGCTGAATGTGATCCATGCCCCCAATGAATGGGGAAAAAGCACCTGGTGCGCCTTCCTTGTGAATATGCTTTATGGGCTGGAGACCAGAGTAAAAAGCACCAAAACTGCGTTGGCGGATAAAGAGCGCTTTGCACCTTGGTCGGGTAGTCCGATGTCCGGCCGTGTGGAACTGAACTGGAATGGCAGAGATATAACCATCGAGCGCTGGACCAAGGGCCGCACGCCTATGGGGGAATTTCGTGCCTATGAAACAGAAAGTGGCATGGCGGTTCCGGAATTGACGGGCGCTACCTGCGGCGAAATGCTGCTGGGGGTGGAACGCAGTGTATTCCTTCGTTCCGGTTTCCTGCGGCTGGCAGATTTGCCTGTGACGGATGATGAGCAGCTGCGCCGCCGTCTGAATGCCCTGGTCACCACCGGCGATGAAAACGATGGCGGAGATATTCTGGCACAGCGCCTGAGGGAGCTGAAAAACAAGATCCGCTACAACCGCACAGGACTTTTGCCGGCGGCAGAGAAGGAAGCGGAGGCGCTGGAAGAAAGCCTGTGGCAGTTGTCTGCCTTACAGGAGAAAATGGAGGAAAACGATCGGCGTCAGCAGAATTTGAAAGAGCAGATCGCACAGCTGGAAAATCATAAAATGGCGCTGGAATACGCAGCCGGAGAAGAAAATAATCGGCGCATCCTTCAGGCGGAGGTTTGGCTGGAAGAAACCAGAGAACGGCTTAAAACCATGGAAAGTCAATGCGCTGATTTGCCTGCCCCGGAGAAAGCGGCAGCTTCTGCAGCGCAATTGCAGCAGCTTCATCAGCTCGTCATGGGGCTGGACATGGAGCAGCAAATGCTGCCCCCTATGCCGGAAAAACCGACAGCTTCCAATGTGACGGTGGAACAGGCAGCTGAGGATGGGAAAAAATATGGTCAATTGCAGGCTGGGTACGAACATAGCCGAATAATAACGAAAATTGCCCTGTGTGCCGGAGGCATTGCTACACTTGCACTGATTTTTTCATTGATTGCGGAAAAAGGGCTGTTGGCGGTGCTGATGGGGTGCCTGCTGCTGGGCAGTATTGTTGCGGTGAGGTATTTCCATAACAAAAAAGAAGCCGCCTGCCGTCAAATGCGGCAGCTGGCTGAAAAATATGGCTGTGAAGATGTGGAAAAGTGGCTGAAAGATGCCAACCTCGTATTGGAAGAAGAACAGGCGTACAGAAAGCGATTGATCGAATATGAGCAGGCATTGACCCAATTCAAACAGAAAAGGGAAGTGCTTAACGAACAAATTCGAGATCTGACTCAGGGACAGCCGGTTTCGCAGTGCTTTCAGTCTTGGGAGAATATTGTACGGCAGTGGGATGCGCTGGCCGATGCAAAACAAGCTTATGAAAATGCCAAAAACCATGCTGATGTGGTGGCTGCTATGGCAAAACCTCTGCAAAAGCCGGCAAACCCGGATATGTTGACCTACACCATGGAGCAGACTCGGCAAATGCTGCTGCAAGCCCGGCAGACCCTGGAAAATCTCGGACAACAGCAGGGAAATTACCTTGGCAGAATGGAGACTATGGGACAGGAAAGCCTGCTGCGTGAGCAGCTGGCTGCTGTGCGGAAGCTGATCGACCGTTTATCGGAAACCTATGGAGCGTTGGAACTGGCACAGTCCACATTGGCTGATGCAACTGCCGAATTGCAGCGGCGTTTTGCTCCGAAGATCGCCAAAGAAGCGCAGGATATTTTTGGCAAGCTGACCCATGGCCGCTATGATCGGTTGACCATCGCACAAGATATGTCTGTGCAGGCAGGGGCAGGGGAGGAAAGCGTGCTTCACAGTACCCAGTGGCGCAGCGAAGGAACCGTTGATCAAACATATCTGGCTCTGCGATTGGCAGTCAGCAAAGCTTTGACGCCCGATGCGCCGTTGGTGCTGGATGATGCGCTGGTGCGTTTTGACGATGAGCGCCACGCTGCGGCGATGGGTATTTTAAAAGAGGAAGCCGGAAAACGGCAGATCATTCTCTTTACCTGCCAAAGTCGGGAGTTGGCATACTGAACATAAAAACCTCCGTATCGGTCGATACGGAGGTTTTTGGTTATTGAATGACAAATTCAATGGTGACAGGTTCAGTCTGATAGGTGGAAATGGTTAGCTTTGCAGTACCTTTTTTGCCGGTGGTGCGGATGTATGTACCGCACATACCGCCCTCAGCGGTGACCACATCAGGGCCGACGAGTTCTGCTTCGCCCTCTAAGGTCAGCCGCACAGGGATCTGTGCATAGGGAGCGATGTTGCCGTTGGCATCCAACACCCGAATACGAACGGCAGCTACATCATAGCTGTCTTTTTCCTGGAGGCTCGTGGAAGAAGCTGTAACTTCCAGATGCAGCTGAGCAGTGGGACAGTAGGTTTTGGAAGCGACGACCTTACCGCCGATAATGGCATCCAGACGCCAGACGGTAGCCTCGCCACCCCAGTTGCCAATATATTTGCCGTACAGATCCCAGGCAGCCTTAAAATCGATATGGTAATGGGAGGAGATCCATGCCATGTGTACTTTATCTGCGGGGGACAGACCTTCTACGCCCTTCCTGGCAATGGCCAGCAGGCATTTGCGGACGGCATCGGCCTTTTTCTTGTCGAAGCCTTCCTGGGTTTCCAGTAGCTGACCGACAATGTCATCCATCACGAAGGGGCTGTGGCGAAGACCTTTCCAGTCGCCCTGGCGCAGCTCGGTAACGAAGTTACCGTTTTTGTACAGGCGAACCTTCTTGGCATTGGAGAAAACATATACATCGCCCAATTGGCCGCCATTGTAGTCACCAATGTCCATGGGAGAGGACAGGCTAAGCACAGGCCGTTTGTCCTGCTGGCTGGCATAGACATCTGCGGCCAGCTTGGGGTTACGATGGAAGTCCATAACGCCGTGGTGGCATACCCGGTCGCCGGAGCCGAAATCTTTATGGGTGGGGTAGTCGAACATACACCAGCCAAAGCAGCCGCAGTGCTCGTTGTCGGCAGCGGCAGCACTTTGTACGGTGGCGTGGCGCAGAGCGTGCTCCTGACGGCGCTGCCAGGTGTCAAAGGATTTGGTGGGGAACATGTGACCGCTGTGCTCAGAGACCAGCAGGGGCTTGTTCATATCCGGGGTGACAGTCTTTTTTAGCCGTACGCCGGGGTTGTTGCCCACATGGGAGAAGTCGTTGTAAGCATACACATCTTCCAACAGGCTGCTCTGCAAAATGCAGCGGACACCGGAGGTGGGACGGCTGGGGTCAAGCTCGTGGGCGGCGGCGTTGGTACGAATGTAGAATTCGTCATCGTCGGGACTTTCGTTGATACGGACGCCCCACAGCACGATACTGGGATGGTTGCGGTATTGCAGTACCATTTCACGGGTGTTTTCCACGGCCTGATCTTTCCAGGAGGCATCGCCGATGTGCTGCCAGCCGGGCATTTCCGTAAAGACCAGCAGACCCAGACGGTCACATTCGTCGATAAAATACTGGCTCTGGGGATAGTGAGAGGTACGCACGGCCACACAGCCCAGTTCCTCTTTCAAAATACGGGCATCTTCCCGCTGAAGGCTTTCCGGAGCGGCATAGCCCATGTGGGGATAGCACTGGTGGCGGTTAAGACCTCGCAGGAAGGTCTTCTTGCCGTTGAGATAGAAGCCATCGTTACGGAATTCCGGGAAACGGATGCCGAATTTTACTTCCTGCGTATCAACAACGGAACCTTCACTCAGCAATTCGCAACGCAGGGTATATCGGTAGGGATTTTCAGGACACCACAAAGTGACATCCTCCACAGGCAGATCAATGGATCGGCTGCCCTGTGCTGTGGCGATGGCTTGACCATCCTGGTCGAGGACAGTCAGCCGGCAAAGGTCTGCGCCTTGAGCTTGAACTTCTGCGTGGACAGTGTTTTTATCAGGTGTGGTGACAAAAACATCCTCAATGTAGGATCGCTCCCGTACATCCAGCCAAACCTCCCGGTACAGGCCGCCATAGGTCAGATAGTCGATGACGAAACCGAAAGGAGGGGTGGTGCCGTTCTCGGTGGTGTCCAGTTCCACGGCGATGAGCGCCTCTTCTCCGGGGGTGACCAGATCGGTGATCTCAAAGCGGAAGGCGGTGTAGCCGGTGCGGTGGTGAGCGGCTTTCTGCCCGTTGACATAGACAGTGGCGATGTGACCTGCGCCGTCAAATTGCAGGAACAGCCTTTTTCCGGCGTATTCCGGCAAAATGGGCAGCTTTTTGCGGTAGCCGCAGATCATCTGATATGCGTTATGGTCGCCATAGTGGGTGGGCAGGGACTGAGGGTCGTGGGGCAGACGAACGATTTCGCCGCTGCCTTCACCACGACCAAAGCCTTCGCTCCATTGAGGGACGAATTCCCAGTTATTGCATAGACTCTGTTTCATGGTTTTTCTCCTTAAATAGACCCGCCCAGTAGGGCGGGCCCAGGTGTTTTATAGTTCTGAAAAGCCGAAGCTGTTGACCAGTGCATCGATTTTTTGACCTGCTTTGCAGTAGGGGCAATCCTGGTAGCTGTAACTGGCATAGTCCGGCAAATCATTAACAGAATAAATAGAGCGGATGGGGTAGCCATCGATCTCGTCTACTGCACGGTAGACCGCAGCCACACCGGCTACTTTGCCGCCGTAGTAGTTGATGGCTTCAATGCTGCGCCGGGCAGTAAAGCCGGTGGAGACCGAGGCCATCAGCACCAGAACATGCTTGCCCCGGATCATAGGTACGATATTGTCCCGGAAAATCATCTGGGAAGTGTTGCTGTATTCCGGCTCCACCACATAAATAGTCTGGTGGGAGTTGATGGTGTAAAAACCGCTCTTTGTCAGCTCGTCTGCAACAAATGCACCCAAAACGCCGGTGCCGTCCAGACACAGAATGGTGTCCACGGGAGTGTCGTTGCGGAACTGGGACACCAGCTGATAGGCGCTGGCTTTGGCCTCGCTGACACGGGTCTTGTGGTAGGTGATGTCGATATAATAGTTGATGTGGCTGTGGTTGGTGGCAAAATGGCCACGGGCAATTCGAAGGGGAACATTGCCTCTGCGATGCTGAATGTGGGTCAGTTGGATCATAGCTTTTCCTCCTTAGAATGAAAAAGGCGTTTTCCTAACCGGTCAGAACAGCGTTTCAACCGGCCTTGAAAAACGCTTTTTTTCATTATACATCAAAAACAATCGTTTTTGCAAGAAAAATTCAATGACATAACCGCTAAAAATCATATCTCAAACTTGTGCAGTTTGTTTGGCTTGCAGCAGTGGGGCGTAACGCAGAAACTGCCGGGCGATGATGTCGCAGATCTCTTGCCGCTGCACCATCTGGAAAGCCTCTTCAAAACTGACCCATTTGGCATCCACGGTTTCTTTGGGCTGCAGTACGATCTGCTCCAAAGGGGTTTGACGACAGATGCAATAATGGTCAAAAAAGGCCCAGTCGTTTTGCGTAGTTTCCAAGTATTCAAATTCCGCTTCCGGGACATGGATACCGGTTTCCTCAAACAGCTCCCGACAAATGGCCTGACGGCTGGTTTCTCCGGCTTGAGCTGCACCGCCGGAATTTTCCCAGGTCAGGGCATAGCTTTTTCCCGGGGCACGCTGGGTCAAAAGCACATTGCCTTTTCCGTCGTAGACCCAGACGCAGACAGCAAGGCCGTATTCGCCCTTCCCCCAAGGCTGGCCACGGAGGTGGCGGCGGCCGGTGAGATTGCGCTGGGCATCATAAATATCATTCCATTCCATGGTGTTCACCTCGATGGATTTAGAATAGCACTTGCTGCAGAAAAAGGCAAGCCTTTGTTTCAGCCTTTGAGCAAAATAAACGAAAAGGGTGGCTCCTCAAAAGGGGGAGCCACCGAATAATTTGTCATAAATACAAAAAAACCGAGGAAATCCTCGGCAAAAATCACAAAAAACCATTGACAAATGAAAACACCTGTGTTACAATGAACCTCCATAGTGTGTTATTATGCCCAAGTGGGGCCATTCTCATTTGCAAAGGCATCATAACACAAAACATGGCGGCTGTCAAGAGAGAAAACGGTTAAAAGTGACAACTGACCCCGGCGTATCAAACTGAGCAACACACAATTCCGGCTTATGCCGAAAGAAAGGCTGTGATGAACCATATGGAAATGGTCAAGGACATGATGTTCGGTAAGACCATGCGTAAGTCTTACGCAAAGCACAAGGAGATCCTGGAGATCCCCAATATGCTCAAGATCCAGAAGGACTCTTATCAGTGGCTTCTGGACAAGGGCCTGCGGGAGGTTTTCAAGGATGTCGGCACCATTACGGACTTCTCCGGTAAGTTGGAGCTGAGCT
>CAYROJ010000057.1:0-10350 GCA_964425865.1 uncultured Oscillospiraceae bacterium
GTGTTTCCTACGGCGTCGGCTGTGAGAAGGTTTTCCCCATTCATTCCCCCCATGTTGTGGCTGTTGAAACTGTCCGTAAGGGTAAGGTTCGCCGTGCGAAGCTGTACTACCTGCGTGAGCGTTTTGGCAAGGCTGCTAAGATCAAGGAGCGCGTTTGATCGTAACTTCATAAAAAAAGAGGGGGAGACCCCTCTTTTTTTATTTGCCGTGATTAAAATCACGGCTTATTTTTTCCTTTTGCGGCAAGAAGACTCAGGGAACCGACCTTGACATTATTCGACAAGTATGGTAGCATTTATTTGCTTTTACAAAGTATCCCAGTAAAAAGAGTGTGGAAGGAAGAGGTAATATGGAACTGAAACCCAATGAGGGTAAGAAATGTATTATTGAGGTCGATGGCCATCACTATGAGCGTCTGCCCATTCGGACGCACTTGATCACCGACCAGGATGATATTATAGAAGTGGCTCAGCAGTATGGCTCCCCGGCACTCAGCCAGAGTGGAGATGTGCTGTTCATCACTGAAAAAATCGTGGCCTGCACGCAAGGCCGAGCCATTGCATTGGCAGACATTCATCCCCGGAAGCTGGCTTGCTGGCTCAGCACCAAGGTCACGAAGTCTCCTCACGGCATTGGTCTGGGAATGCCGGAGACCATGGAATATGCGCTGCGGGAATGCGGTACTGTGCGGATCCTGTTTGCAGCTGCCGTTTCTGTCATTGGTAAAAAAATATTTCACAAAAGCGGCTGGTTTTATGCTGTGGCCGGTTATCGTGCCCGCTCCATCGATGGCCCCTGTCACAATACCATTCCGCCTTACAATCAGTGCGTGGTGTTGGGCCCACTGAAGCCGGACAAGGTCGCTGCCCAAATCAAGGAACGGATCGGATATGATGTTCTGATCACTGACATCAATGACCTGGACGGACAGATCCTTGGTGCATCCTCCAAGCAACTGGACAAGAATCTTTATGCCCGTATTTTGAAGGACAATCCGTTGGGGCAGGACTGCCAGCAGACACCCATGGGAATTATCCGCAAAATCGATTGACTGATTTCTCCGCTCTGACCCGTCAGAGCGGAGTTTTCTGTATGCAAATCAAAAATTTTATTATTTCGGGTGAAATGTGCTTTCCTTTTTGCGGGAATGGGTGTATAATGATACTTAGTGAAATTATGCGAACTGACATTTGAAGCCGGAGGAAAGCAGGGGAACTATGGCGTCACTGAAAAGCTTATTCCGAAAGAAGGACAGCTCCCGGGAGGAACAACTCACGGGAAAACAGAAGTTCTTTCGTGAGTTTGGGGATTATCTGTATATTTTTGTCGGGTTTATGCTGGCATTTGCCTTGCTGTTTCGACTGGTGGTGGTAGATGGAACTTCCATGAATCAAACCTTGATGGATGGGGATCGTCTGCTGCTGGTCAGCCGTGTGCTCTACCGCACGCCCAAGCAGGGGGACATCATTGTGGCAAGCAAAGAGAGCTTCCGTAACGGGGAGCGGATCATTAAGCGTGTGATCGCCACCGAAGGGCAGACCGTAGACATCGATTTTGAAAACCGCACTGTCTATGTGGACGGAGAAGCGCTGGAAGAATCTTATGTCTATTTCCGGCCGGACGATCAAGGTGCCATGGCTTGGGAGGGGGTCAATTTCCCATTGGTCGTGGATAAGGGCTGCGTATTTGTCATGGGTGACAATCGAAATAATTCCACAGATAGCCGTCACCCCCAGATCGGCTTGATCGACTGCCGGGAAATTCTAGGAAAAGTGGTCTTTTTGATCCTGCCCGGCACAAATAAAGGCGCAGTGACCCCGGATTATACAAGGATCGGAGGGATAAATTGATGCAAGAGAGTATGAATATCCAGTGGTATCCCGGCCACATGACCAAGACCCGTCGCCAGATGGAAGCAGATCTGAAGCTGGTGGATGCAGTGTGTGAGATCGTGGATGCACGCATTGTCATTTCCAGCCGCAACCCGGATATTGACGGCATTTGCGGCAACAAGCCCCGAATCGTGATTTTAAACCGATTGGATCTGGCTGACCCGGATGCAACCAACCGTTGGGTACAATATTTTAAGAACAAGGGGATGGCTGCTGTGGCCACCGATTGTAAGAGCCGCAAGGGTATCACGGCCTTTACGCCTGCGGTGCGGCAGCTTCTTCACGAAAAAATCGAGCGTGATGCAGCCAAGGGAATGTCCAAAGCGTTGAGAATTATGGTGGTGGGGATTCCCAATGTGGGTAAATCCACGCTCATCAACCAAATATCCGGCCGAAAAGGCGCAAAAGCGGAAAACCGTCCCGGTGTGACCCGTGGAAAGCAGTGGGTGACTGTGGATAACGGCCTGTTGCTGCTGGATACCCCCGGTATTCTGTGGCCCAAATTTGAAGATCCGGAGGTCGGTATGAAGCTGGCTTATACCGGTGCGGTGAAGGATGGCATCATGGACTTGGAAGAGCTGGCTTGCAGGCTCATGGAGCTGCTGTGGCAGCGGTATCCGGAAAAGGTGAAGGAGCGCTATGGCATCGATTGCCCGGCAGAGCTGCCTGGCTGGGAGCTGCTGCAGGCGGCAGGGCAGAAGCGAGGTTATATGCTGCGTGGCGGCGAAATTGACACAGAGCGGATGGCGAAGGTGCTGCTGGATGAGTTCCGCAGCGGCAAGCTGGGACGCTTTACATTGGAGCTGCCGGAGGATTTGAAATGAGCGAAGTGAATATGTGGGAAATTGAAAACAGCTATTTTGCAGAAGGGGTAAACCTGATCTGCGGCGTGGATGAAGCAGGCCGTGGCCCTCTGGCCGGCCCCGTGTGTGCAGCGGCTGTGATTCTGCCCCGGGGGTTAGAGATCCCTGGCTTGACGGACAGCAAGAAGCTCAGCGACAAGCGCCGCCGAGAACTGTTTCCGATCATTAAGGAGCAGGCTATTGCCTATGGCATCGGATTTGCCAGCCATGAAGAGATCGACCGGATCAATATTTTACAGGCCACCTTCCTGGCCATGGAGCGAGCCATGGCGCAGTTGGAGGTGCGGCCGGAGCTGGCGCTGATCGATGGCAACCGGGAAAAGGATTTTGGCATACCCGTAAAAACGGTGGTGAAGGGCGACTCTTTAAGTGCCAGCATTGCAGCTGCCTCTGTACTGGCCAAGGTCAGCCGAGACGATGTAATGCTTGCTATGGCGCAGCAGTACCCAGGCTATGGATTTGAAATACATAAGGGCTATGGCACAAAAGCACACTATGAAGCCCTGCGCAATTTGGGTGCAAGCCCCATTCATCGAATGACTTTTTTGAGGAAGTTTTATGGCAGCCAACCTTAATGGTGCCTGGGGGGAGGCGCTGGCGGCGGAGTATCTGCGTCAAAAGCGCTATACGCTGGTGGCTGCCAATTACCGCTGCAAATTCGGTGAGATCGATCTGATCGCCAAGGATAAAAAATATCTGGTGTTTGTGGAAGTGAAGCTGCGGAAAAATGCGGCTTTTGCCCAGGCCAGAGAGTTTGTAGATCACCGCAAGCAGGATCGTATTCGGGTGACTGCCTCTATTTATTTGGAGACCCATCCGACTGCGTTGCAGCCTCGCTTTGATGTGATCGAGATCTATGCGCCAGAGGGGCGCAATACCGCTTATCCCGAAATCAACCATTTGGAGGGGGCATTCGAATGAATTTTCCTGTTTTTGACCTGCATTGTGATACATCCCTTGCTTTGCTGGGGGAAGACCTGAAGGACAGGGGTAATCTGCGTAAAAACCAACTGCATATTGATCTGGAGCGGGCCGCAACTTTGGGTTGCTATGCCCAGTGCTTTGCCTGTTTCACAACCCCTTTTATGCAGCAGTGGAATCAGGTTGCGCCGGAGACGGTTTTTGAGCGTGAATTGGAAAATATAATGTACCAGATCCAGGCCAATGGCGACCTGATCGCCCAGGCTTTTACGGCGGAGGATGTGGAGGAAAACCGTAAAAACGGAAAAATGTCCGCTATTTTGACCATTGAAGGCCCTGCAGGCTTTGGCTTTGATCCGGCAATGCTGGAGCTTATGCACAAGGTCGGATTCCGAATTTCTTCCTTGGGATGGAATGAGAGCAATGTGCTTACCGGTTCCCATAAGACCGGGGAGGGCTTGACAGACCTGGGCCGGGAATATGTGAAGGAAGCCCAGCGCCTGGGCATTCTGGTGGATGTGAGCCACATCAGCGACAAGGGCTTTTGGGATATTATGGACATCACCCAGCAACCTGTGGTTGCTACCCATTCCAACAGCCGGGCAGTATGCAATGTAAGCCGAAATCTGACGGATGATATGTTCCGTGCCATTTGCCAGACAGGTGGTGTGGCCGGGTTTAACCAGTGTGCACCTTTTGTTGGCCAGAAGCCTACTCTGGACACGGTGTGCGATCATATCCTGCACTTTCTGGAAATCGATCCGGAGGGCAAGCACATTGCCTTGGGCGGCGACTTGGATGGCTGCGATGAAATGCCAGAGGGCTTCGATGGCGTACAGAGCTACCCGGCAATGGCGCAAAGGCTGCTGGAGCGTGGCTTGACAGAGCAGATGGTTGAAGATATTTTCTGGAACAATGCACTAGGAGTGATGAAGCGTGCTGTATAGGACCACCCGGGGCAAATATGATGTAGTGACGGCATTTAAAACCGTCCACACCGACTGCTATGTGGATGGCGGTCTGTTCTTGCCCTTTCGGATGCCCAAACTCAATATCACCCAGCTGGCAACCATGGGGGGCGCATCCCAAGCCCAGACCATTGCCAATGTCCTGAATGCACTGTTTTCTTGTGAATTGACTGCTTGGGATGTGGAGCTGGCTGTGGGACGGCGTCCCATTCAAATGGCGACCATTGGCCGCCAGATTATAGCCGGGGAATTGTGGAACAATGATCGTGAAGACATTAGCCGGATGGTTCGGGCTCTGTCCAGCCGCATGGGCGGAAATGCAGAAGTGCCCACCAACTGGATGGAGATCGCAGTTCGCATCGCACTGCTCTTTGCTTCCTACGGAATGCTCCAGTCGGCCGGTACGGTGAAGGGATATGAAAAGATGGATGTGGCTGCTGCCACCGGAGATTTTGCTATGCCGATGGCTGCCTGGTATGCCCGGGAAATGGGTCTGCCGGTGGGACATATCATCTGCGGCTGCAATGCCAACGGCGGATTGTGGGATCTGCTGAACCGGGGAGAACTGTCCACAGGGAATAGAGCGGTGCCTACCTGTACGCCGGAGGCCAATTTGATCGTCCCCCGAAATTTAGAACGGCTGATCCATGGCGTTTTTGGGGTGGAGGAAAATAAGCGGTATCTGCTCTATTGCAGCAAGGGCAGGACTTATACTGTAACGGAAGAGCAGGGACAGGCGTTAAGCAAAGGCCTATTTGCAGCGGTCATCAGCGACAGTCGGGTATCTGCCATCATTCCCGGTGTCTACCGTACCAGAAGCTATATCCTCAGCCCCTATGCGGCGTTGGCCTATGGCAGTGTACAGGATTTCCGGGCTACCACCGGGGAAGAACGGCCCACGCTGCTGATCGCAGACCGAAGCCCTGCAAAAGACAGCGCACTGGTCAGCAAACTGCTGAAAATCAAAGAGTCCGATCTGCAAAAGAGATTAACAAGATAAGGAGGATGGGCCAATGGCGCTCTATGCAATTGGAGATTTGCACCTTTGCCTTGGGGCACCGAAGCCTATGGATATTTTCGGCGGTGCCTGGGTAGGATATATGGATAAGCTCAAGGCAGGCTTGTCTGTCATCACTCAAGAGGATACTACGGTTTTGCTGGGGGATCTGAGCTGGGCACTGGGGCTGGAAGAAGCAAAAGCGGATTTCGCCTGGATGAACGAGCATATTCCCGGCCAAAAGATCATTCTCAAGGGCAACCATGACTATTGGTGGAATACGGTGGCGAAATTTAACCGTTTTTGCGCTGAAAATCAGTTTGAAAATTTTCATATCCTCAATAATAATTGCTTTGAATATAATGGCTTTGCCATCTGCGGCACAAGGGGCTGGTTCTTTGAAGAAGAGCGCAGCGGTGAGCATGATGAAAAGGTGTTCAAACGGGAACTGATCCGGCTGGAGATCTCTTTAAAAGCCGCAGGGGGGCAGGAGAAAATGGTATTTCTCCATTATCCGCCCCGATACAAGGGCTATGAGTGCACGGAAATACTGGAACTGCTGAAAAAATATGAAGTCCGCCAGTGCTTCTATGGACATCTTCATGGTGCCAGCCATTCCCTTGCTCAAGAGGGACTGTGGGATGGCGTGCAATTCCGTCTTGTGGCCGCCGATAAATTGCAGTTTAAGCCTTATAAAGTGATGGAATAAACGACCCCGGATGCCGTGGCATCCGGGGAGTCGTTTATTTCAAGATTTTCTCAAAGAGAATGGTATCGCCTTCCATGGAATACATGGTTTTACCGTCCACATCCACGGCAACCTGAAGGTCCCCGTTTGCCAGACCCTTTACAGAGATGATGTAGTAATAGCTGCGAGCAGTTCCCGTTGCAAAAGAGACGGTGGTTTTATAGCCGATGCGAAGGTCAGTTCCTTGATCGCGAAAATAATCAAAAACTTTTTTGCAAGCCAGTTGGAAGCCTGTCGTTTCATCGGTGACCACAACCTTCAGACCATAGGTAAGGGTTATATCATAGGCATCCCAATACACTTCCAACACATAAATATATTCGCCGGTCTGATCAGGGGGCAGCATTTGCCAGCCTTCGTTAAACTCCATTACCTTCGGACTGAGGGAGGAGAAGGGGGAACGATAGCCGTCGTCGTACAGTGTTCCGTCAGTTTTGTAAATTTTATAGCCGGAAACCGTGAAATCTGAGTAGGGGGAAAGAAGCAGTGAATACAGGCCGTTGATGCTCGATTCAAAAACTTCATTTTTCTGGTATTCGGATTGCACGATCTGTTGAATATCGGCATTTGGGCCAAAGCACCGCAGATCTTTCCGCTGCCAGTCCAGACACAGATTGGTCAGGGTAAGATCAGGGCGATAATCGGATTTTTTGGAAGACTTGTAAAGCTTGAGCCATTGCTGATCGGAGATCCATTTTGTTCCGTAGCTGTCTGCCCCGATACCGGTGATCCGGGCGCAGGCGAGAGCCATGACTGCCTGTGTCTTTTCTTCGTTGGTCAGTACGCTGTATTGCGGATTGCCGTTCTTTTTCAGATAATCGACATAGAAATCAACGGCTTCACTGCCGTAGCCGAGAATGGAACGGAATGTGTCGTTCTCTTCATTTAACAGAGGCAAAGGTATATCCGCCCAAAGGGGGTCCCAGTTGGCGATTTGCTGAGCCATTTTAAGGAACTTTTCGTCATTTCCCGGTTGCCTTTCGGTTTTCGGTGCAGTCAGAAAGCAGATACCGGCGACGATAGAAATAACGAGTGCGGCAATGATGATCCAAAATGCGGGTTTCTTGTACTTCATAATGCCAACGATCCTTTCTTTCACGCCAGTCTCTCCGAAGGCCAGAGGACAGGCGGCGATCCGGCGGCGGTGGATACTGCAATGAAGCAGGGCCGTGGAATAGGCCTGCTTTTGCTGCTTGCTCATGGAGCGGATGACCTTTTCGTCGCAGGCACTTTCAATATCCCGGCAAAGCAATATATATGCCAGCCACAGCACCGGATTAAACCAATGGATGCTTAACAGCAGAAAACCAAGCGGTTTCCACCAATGATCCCTCCGCCGAATATGAGCCTGCTCGTGAGCCAGCACATTTTCCCTATCTCCGTCGGAAAGACCATAGGGGAGATAAATCCTTGGACGGAAAAAGCCCAGCACAAAGGGGGAGTCTACCAGCTGGCATTGCCAGATGTTATCCCGGCATCGGGTGGCTTCTGCCATTTTTCGACGGAGCAGATAAAAGCTTATGACCGTGTAGAGCAGCATAGCGGTCATGCCTGCCAGCCACACAGGGCACAGGATCGGCAGCAGGGTATCGCCCAGCGTAGCCGGGGCGGAGAGGCTGCCTTTTGCTGTGATCACATAATTTCCGATCTCGGAATGAATAGGCGTCAGTCCTGCGTCGACCGCTTGCTGGTATTGATTGCTGTTTTCGTAAATAATGTCTGTGTCTTCTATATACAGACTTCCTACATTGAATAAAAGCTGCCCATTGGAAACTTTTTCCGGCACCAGGGAAAAGCTGCTTTCGATGGAAAAGGGACAAATCAGACGCAAAGCTACCAGACTCCAAAGCAGACACAGGATCCATTTTGGCATTTTGGGAAAAATCAGCCGCACCACCATGACTGCCAGCGCAAACAGAGAACCAAGCAGGCTCAATTGTATCAGTTTTACAAACAGATCTTGCATATAAGCACCTCCTTAGCCCTGGATGATGCGCTTGATCTCCTCAATTTCCTTTTCGGACAGGGACTGCCGCTTTCCAAAGGCGGCAATAAAGGCGGGCAGAGATCCTTCGAAGGTTTTTGCTACGAACTCGTCAAGTTCCGCTGCCTGGATCTGATCTTTGGAAAAGAGGGAAGTGACTATTTTGTTTTCAACCTTTAAAACGCCCCGTTCTTCCAACCGTTTCATCACGGTATAGGCGGTGGTTTCCTTCCAGCCAAGGCGCTGCGTGCACAGCCGTACCAGTTCCGGGCTGCGGATGGGCTCGTTCTCCCACATGATCAGACAAAACCGATATTCGCTTTCGTGGATTTTCGGTGTTTCCATAGATATTGCTCCTTTCTCTACTGCGGTAGAGGATTTTTTCTTCATTCTACTGCGGTAGAGGAAAAATGTCAATAGCGAAATTGTAAAATAAAAGGGAAAGAAAAGCAGCCGGACAATAAAATGAAGCATCAAAAATGAAAAAATCCGAAAAAGTTTGAAAAAAGGGTGGACAATTTGAGGATTGTTTGCTAGAATAGTACAGCTTAAGTATAAATAGAATGGTTGCACTATGCGACCTACAATTTGGAGGATTAGCAACATGACTGTTAAGAACATCGAAAGAAAAGGCAATGAGACTACCATCGTCGTCGAGATCGACAAGGATCTGATGGAGAAGGGCGTCAATGCCGCATACCTGAAGCAGCGCAAGAACATTCAACTGCCCGGCTTCCGTAAGGGCAAGGCTCCCCGGAAGATGATCGAGTCCATGTACGGCGCTCATGTCTTCTATGAAGATGGCCTGGACGAGATTTTCCCCACTGTTTACGAAGAGGCTGTTATCAACCAGGGCGTGAAGGCTGTTGGCCGTCCCAACCTGACCGATATGGACATCTCCGAAGAGGGTGTTGTCACTCTGACTTTGACCACCGAAGTTTACCCCGAGGTCACTCTGGGTCAGTACAAGGGCGTGGAAGCTCCCAAGGCTGAGGTCAATGTTACCGACGAGCAGGTGGAAGCAGAGCTGGCTACCATGGCTCAGAATGTGGCTTCTACTGAGACTGTGGAGCGTGCTGCTGAGATGGGCGACACCGCTAACATCGACTTCGAGGGCTTCGACAATGGCGTGGCTTTCGACGGCGGTAAGGGTGAGAACTTTGACCTGAAGCTGGGCTCCGGTTCCTTCGTTCCCGGTTTTGAGGAGCAGGTCGTGGGTATGTCCGCCGGCGAGGAGAAGGACATCGACATCACCTTCCCCGAGGATTACCATGCAGAGCTGGCTGGCAAGGCTGTTGTTTTCCATGTTAAGTGCAACAAGGTCACTACCACCACTGTTCCTGCTATGGACGACGAGTTTGCTAAGGATGTTTCCGAGTTCGATACTCTGGAAGAGCTGAAGAACGACATCCGTGCCAAGGCGCTGGACAATGCCGAGAAGCAGTCCGCTTCCGCTTTCGAGCAGGCTTGTGTTGACAAGGCTACCGAGAATACCACTGTCGATATGCCCAAGGCTCTGATCGAGGCTGAGCTGGACACTCAGATGGAGCGTTTCGCTTACCAGCTGCAGATGAGTGGCTATTCCGTAGAGCAGTATGCCAAGATGATGGGTGGCGATATGAACACCATGCGTAACGCTTTCCGTCCTGCTGCTGAGAAGCAGGCTAAGGTCAATGTGACCCTGGCTAAGATCGTGGAAGTGGAAGGCCTGATCATTTCCGAGGAGGAGATCGCTGCTGAGTACGAGGCTCTGGCTAAGACCTATTCCATGGATGTGGAGAAGATCAAGTCCATGGTTCCCGTGGAAGAGATCAAGGCAAGCCTGGAGACCCGTAAGGCTGTGAAGGTCATTGTTGACAATGCTGTAGCTGTCGCTCCCGAGGCAAAGGCTGAGTAATTTCGTTTTTCGGAATAACGGTTACGGCAAGTGGTTAGAATGTTTTAAGCCCTATGAAAGGAGACATGACCATGAGTTTT
>CAYROJ010000058.1:0-10099 GCA_964425865.1 uncultured Oscillospiraceae bacterium
TTTTCGTGGACATGGCCGTGGCTGTGGGCGATGCCATGGGCGTGCAGATAGGCATGGTCGTGCTCATGCTCGTGAGAATGTTCTTGGTCATGTTCGTGATGTTCCATGGAAAAGCCCTCCTTTTCTCTTGTTTTCGTTTATTATACATGATTTTGCCGCTGTCTGCAAGTCCCCCAGAGGGATATTTCCCCAAAATAAATACTTTGACAACTGGCCCGCTTACCGCTATAATGAAGGAAAAACTACCAAAGGAGTGTTTTTATGCACATCGATCACGAACACAGCCATGAGCACACTCATGAGCATACCCACGAACACACCCACGACGGTGTGACCCATACCCACAGCCATGTCCATGCCCACGAGCACGGTCACGAGCATCCCCACACCCACGACCATCTCCATGCTGAAGGCAGCGAGCACAGCCACGAGCACTCCCATGAACATTCCCATGAGCACACCCACGACTGTGACCATGAGTGCAGCAGCTGTGCTTCCAAGTGCGAGCACACACCCATGGAAGAGCTGGCAGCCCTGATGAAGTATATGGCAAGCCACAACGCCGCCCATGCCAACGAACTGGCACAGCTGGCAAAGCAGCTGGAGCAGGCCGGCAACCACGCCGCCTACGAGCAGGTCATGGCCGCCGTGTCCGACTATGAAAAGGGCAACCTGCGGCTGTCCGCCGTGCTGGCAAGCCTGCAGTAAGAGGTAGCATCATGTGCCTTTCTACTGTCTATAAAAATGCCATGGAGCCTGCCAGCATTGCCATGCGCAATGTTATGCGCATCGAGTGCAAGGACGACAAGGTGATCTTGACCGACCTGATGGAGCGCCAGATGGAAATCGAGGGCGTTCTGGTGGAAGCCAACCTGGTGGACGGCTTCGTCATCGTCAAAGAAAACTAAAGAAAAAGGGCGTGCACTTGCACGCCCTTTTTCAGTCTATCAAAGAACCCCTGTTTTCGTTAGGTGAAAACAGGGGCCCCTTGATAGACCGATTAGGCTCACCTTGAAATCAAGGTGAGCCTAATTTGTTAAGTGTAAATTTTCTTCTTGCGGAATACAAACCAATATGCTGCAAATCCACCGCCGCAAACGGCCACAGCGACGCTGCTAATGATAATGCCATTTCGCAGGGCGTTGCTGTTATCATCTGCTGTAACGGCAGGAATACTTACCATTTTGGTAGAACCGCACGCCGTACAGGCAAACTGCTTTTCGCCGTTTTCCTTGCTTGTGGCGTCCTTGATAATGGTTCCATCATCCCACTGATGCGCCTGCTTCTGTTCTTTTTCGCCACAGCTGCATTCATACCAGTGCCCCTCATTGTCATTCTTCAGAATGACAAAGTCATGGATATGGCCCAACGCCTTCTGGAGCACATACCCACAGACGGTGCAGGTCTGATCTGTCGTTTCGGTTGCGGCAGCACCGGGAATGTGACTTGCCTCATCCGTTTT
The DNA here is from genome assembly GCA_964425865.1 of uncultured Oscillospiraceae bacterium. Lineage (GTDB taxonomy): Bacteria > Bacillota > Clostridia > Oscillospirales > Oscillospiraceae > Faecousia. The sequence goes on from CAYROJ010000058.1 coordinate 1,463, forward strand.
TTCATGGCAAACAGAACACTCACGCCAGTGGCCAGCTCCATCATAACCCCAATTCTCCTGGAAGCTATGGCTCAGCTTTTCGCCGTATTCAAAGGTTTCTCTACCCTTGGCTCCACACTCGGAACAGCTCTTGTAATATTTAGCAGGAGCTACGCAGCTTGCTTCCGCAGCCAAATACGCATCTTTGGCCACCATTTCATCATAGCTGTGCGGCAGTGTATCACCATAAAGCCGTCCGCACTGATCGCAGATCGCCTCTTGTGTGCAGCTTGCCGTACCGCCACTATGGGGCAGCATTTGGCCGTATTCAAAGGTTTCCACGCCTTGAATACCACAAGCCAAACAACTCTTGTAGTAAACTGCCTTGGCGGTACAGGTAGCAGTGCTCTTCAGGTACCGCTGCTCTGCATTTTCAGTGTAGTTGTGGGCAGCATTTTCACCGTATTCGAAGGTTTCCGTTCCCTTTGTGCCGCACACGGAGCAGCTCTTGTAGTAAACTGCCTTGGCGGTACAGGTGGCGGCACTCTTCAGGTACTGCTGCTCTGCCTTTTCAGTATAGGTATGAGGCAGCTTTTCACCATGTTCAAAGGTCTCTGTGCCCTTTGCTCCACACACAGAGCAGATCTTGTAATACTTGGCAGGAGATACGCAGCTTGCTTCCGCAGCCAGATACTCTTTGTCCACTACTTCCTTATCATAAGTGTGGGGTAATGTATCACCGTAAGGCTGCCCACACTGACTGCAAATTGCTTTTTGAGTGCAGCTTGCAGTGCCGCCGCTATGGGGCAGCTTTTCACCATATTCAAAGGTCTCTGTGCCCTTTGCGCCGCACACGGAGCAACTCTTGTAGTAAACTGCCTTGGCGGTACAGGTAGCAGCGCTCTTTAAGTACTGCTGCTCCGCCTTTTCAGTGTAAGAATGGGGCAGCTTTTCACCATATTCAAAGGTCTCTGTGCCCTTAACTCCACACACGGAGCAGCTCTTGTAGTAGACTGCTTTTGCGGTACAGGTAGCAGCGCTCTTCAAATACTGCTGTTCTACCTTTTCAGTGTAGGGATGGGGCAGCTTTTCGCCATGCTCAAAAGTCTCTGTTCCCTTAACTCCGCACACGGAGCAGCTCTTGTAGTAAACTGCCTTGGCGGTACAGGTAGCAGTGCTCTTCAAGTACTGCTGCTCCGCCTTTTCAGTGTAGGGATGGGGCAGCTTTTCGCCATACTCAAAGGTCTCTGTGCCCTTTGTGCCGCACACGGAGCAGCTCTTGTAATAAACTGCCTTTGCCGTACAGGTGGCGGCACTCTTCAGGTACTGCTGCTCTGCCTTTTCAGTATAGGTATGAGGCAGCTTTTCGCCATGCTCAAAGGTCTCTGTGCCCTTAGCTCCACACACGGAGCAGCTCTTGTAATACTTGGCAGGAGATACACAGCTTGCTTCCGCAGCCAGATAATTTTCGCTTACCACTTCTTTACCGTAAGTGTGGGGCAATGTATCACCATAAGGCTGTCCACACTGACTGCAAATTGCTTTTTGAGTGCAGCTTGCAGTACCACCGCTATGGGGCAGCTTTTCGCCATGCTCAAAAGTTTCTGCTCCCTTAACTCCGCACACGGAGCAGCTCTTGTAATAAACTGCCTTGGCGGTACAGGTGGCATCGCTCTTCAAATACTGCTGCTCCGCTTTTTGAGTGTAAGTATGGGGCAGCTTTTCACCATACTCAAAGGTCTCAGCACCCTTTGTGCCGCACACGGAGCAGCTCTTGTAATAAACTGCCTTGGCGGTACAGGTAGCAGCGCTCTTTAGGTACTGCTGCTCTACCTTTTGAGTATAAGTATGGTGCAATTTCTCACCATGCTCAAAGGTTTCTGCTCCCTTAACTCCACACACGGAGCAGCTCTTGTAGTAAACTGCCTTTGCCGTACAGGTGGCATCGCTCTTCAAATACTGCTGCTCTACCTTTTCAGTGTAGGGATGGGGCAGCTTTTCACCATGCTCAAAGGTTTCTGTACTCTTCGTTCCGCACATGGAGCAGCTCTTGTAGTAGACTGCCTTACCTGTGCAAGTGGCCGAGGTTTTCAGGCAAGCATCATTGACCGTTTCACCATAGGAATGCATACATTCCACCGTAACAGAGCCCGGTCTGTTATCCAACGCAATATTTTGGCTCGCCCCATCTTTTAGCATAAGGAACATCGTAACGGTGGAAGTGCCCAAGGCAGCATTGTCCTTCACCTTGAACTCAACCGAAAAAATGCTTCCGCTGATCGTTTGATCCTTTTGGTCAAAGGCAAAAACGCCATCTTCCATGTCTATATCAAAGTCGGATATGATGGTTCCGCTGAGATCACAGGAACCGCCTACAAGCTCCAAAACCGACTTATCATATTCCAAATAGACATATCCGGAGCGGACGGCAACTGTTTCAGTCAGAACAGCGTGCAAGATAACCGTATCTCCACGGTAGGCCCTTTCGGCATTGACACTTACTGTTGCAGTGGCAGCGGTGGCGCAAACGGTCAAGCTGACCACCGCAACCAGCAGTATCAGCAGCATGATAAGGTGTAGTTTTCTCATGATCACCCTCCTGTTTTGTGGTTATTTACCGGCATTGGATGCATTTGCAAGCGGATATGCGTTCGGTCTGAATGTGTGCTTCAGCAGATAAATGGCATCATCCTGGTTCACGCTGCCATCCCCGTTATAGTCCACCGGTTGGTCAATGGGATAACTGTTGGGACGGAAAGTGTGCTTCAGCAGGTAAATGGCATCATCTTGGGTAACACCTTCATCACCATTCAAATCGCCGGGCGTATACTTGCTTGCACCGCAGATGTTGCACTGCATATCGGCATCATTGTCGTAGACATGAGCGCCCTCATTGATCTTCTGCTGGCAGGAAGAACACACCTGCCAATGGCGAGAAGGATCTGTATTGATCCACGCCCCACCGGTGTGCTTGGCAGCGATCGATTGACTGCAACCAATAAAATTGAGCATAATGGTGTTGGTCATGGAATCGGTCAAGCCGCTGCCGCTGATCTGGAACTCCGATGTTTTTTCGTTGCAGCTGTACTTTGGCTCCAAAGCCACCTGCAAAACTGTCCGTTCCTGGGTGATCCCCGCAGTGGAAATGATCGAGAATTTCAGTGTGCCCTCGCTTACCAGTTTGGTATTCACATAAAAAGCGCTGGGCTCGAATCCCTTGGTGTAGGAGCTGTATTTAAATACAGCCGGGTCAAATTTCAGCACAAAATCGCCTGCGCCCAAGCAGGAATCCTTTTCCAGCTTCACTGTCACGATCACCTTTTTACTCTGGGCATCATAGGCAGAGTGAAGGATCATGCCGGGGGCATCTTCGGTGTAAGTGTCGTCAAAGGAAATCGCAATATTGCTGGTACAGCCGTTGCAGATCAGACTGTTTAAATCAGCATCGTAAAAATCCTTGGCGACCAATTTGATTTGGCTCGTACCGGCCACATTCTTCTTTGTTCGGAATTTGACCTTCACCAAATCGGTGGAATAGCTCTGCTCTGTGCCAACAAAGGACACATACACAGATCCCGGCAGTTCCGAGTTGACATCCACAATTCGGCCGTTCAAAAATTCACCGGGTGTCAGTTCAACAAACTCAAACAGTTCCGGGTCATACTGAATGGAGAAAGCACCGGAGGCGATGTCATAAGTGTCCATATAGTAGGACAGCTCGAACTCTTCCTTGACGGCGGTGGAAATATAGTCGTAATGATAAATATTAAGTTGCTTCTTCTGCTGTGCCGGCGTGATCTGGAATGAATAGCGAGCACTGCTGATCTGAACCGGCTCAAGGGAAGTGTTGTATGCATCGGTGATGGCAATGTCAAAGAAGGAGCTGCCCACAGGGGCATCTTCCTTGACCTTGAAGCTGAAATAGAACAAACAGGCTTGGCCGCTGCTGTCGCCGTTGAATATGTAGGAGTATTGCAAGCATCCGTTCTGATTCGAGTAATCGTAAAGATCACAGGACACCCAAGTGTAGGTATAGTCCATCTCGATTTTCTGGCTGTCGTAGTGAACTGCCACGCTCAGCGAAGCCAGATCTGTCAGATCTTCCAGATAGACATAGCAAGACTGATACGATCCCTGAGCAGCCGAGGTGGATACCTCGGCATATACTCTGTTTGTACCCTCGGCAGAGGCGCCAAGGGTACAAACGCTCAGGGAGGTGAAAATACATATTGCGGCGAGAAAAGCGGCCATTACTTTTCTCATTTTCATATTCTTACATCTCCAGAGAACTTACATTACCGTTGATGTACTGCAAGATCCGCAGCGCTTCCATGCTGTTGAGCACATTGTCGCCGTTTAAGTCAGCACGCTTAAACTGATCGTCGGTCAAAATCAGATCGCCGTTGATGCACTGCATCAGCATCAGGGCATCCTTGGTGGTGACAGTGCCGTCGCCGTCCACATCGCCGATGCGGGAAATGGCGGAAGCATCCTTAATGACCACATTGTAGGGGAGCGTGGCACTGCCCTTGTAGACGGTGTTGACGCTATCCGAAGCGGCAATATAGTATTCCAGCCCCTCGGCGCTCAGTTCACTGCCAAAGATGGTGGCGCTGAATTTGTCGTTCTGCTTGGACATGGTCAGGGTCTTCCAGCTGCTTGCGCCCTTGGTGCGGTAGTACAGTGTCACATTGTTGACGGCCACATTGTCTGTTGCGGTGCAGGAGATCACCAGATTGTTGTTTAAATATCCCTGATTTACCGGCGTGTGGTATATGGACGGCTCCATGGTGTCCATTGCCGTGGCCGTCACCTTACCGGCCGGGTTGGACTCCGAGAAGTCCGACAGCACCACGGTGTAGGTGTACCAGTAAGTCTTGCCCGGCTCGGCGTTTTCGTCCACGAACTTGTCGTCGGTGGACAGCAGGATGGCCGGATTCAGCTTCACATAGTTGCCGTTCTTTTCTTCGCTGCGGTAAATGTTGTAGCCCAGCAGGGTGTCGTAGTCGTCCTGTGCCCAGGTCAGTTCGATGCCGGCGGCGGTGGGGTTGGCCAGCAGGTTCATGGACATGGCGGCGGTGGTGTCGATGGTGAACTCGTGGAGATGATATTCGCCAAAGACGGTCTTGGTGGGATCTTCTGCGGCGCAGGCGTTGTTGACCTTCAGATAGTTCTGGCCGTTTTCAATTTGCGCCTTCAGGGTGTAGGTGCCCTCCCAGACCGTGTCGGACACATAGCTGCCCTCGATTTTGTAGTTCGCGTAAGGTTCCTCCGTACCAAAGGTCAGGAAGGTATTCTGACTCTGATCCATGGGGCGGTTGAAGGTGACCCGAACCTTGACCTCACCATTATCCACGACGGTGATGGGATTGCCGTCCTTGTCGAACATTTCCACATTGACCACATAAGGCCACAGCTTGGTAATATCGCTGCAGGAACCGTAAACATCCACTCTGGGATTGCCGCTGGCGTCATAGTAGTCTCCAATCACTTGGCTGGCATATTGCTGATACAGCGGATCAAAGGTGTTATTAGTATATAATGTTTTGTAATCGCCATTATGAACATCAAAATAACATAGATGCGTTATTTTTTTACTAGATGCATGGAAAAAGTTGTCACTGATTGTGGCATTTTTGGGGTATATCCGGTTGGAATAATTAGAAGATACCAAAATACTGTTTTGCAAAGAGGCAGCATCGCGGCCTGTGTCGTCGCTCAGGTACAACCAGGCATTGTTCCCGGAAAGACTGACATAACTGTTCACTACATTAGATGCAAAAATTGAGCTGTCGACTTCAATTTTTGAATTGAATACAGCTCCTAAAGAGTTATTACCCAGGCCCATATCATCGCCTTGTTGGAGTTTGTAATCCGCTTCGGTTATATAGGAGTTATTAAAGATAATATCATCTGCAATATGGTATCCATTAGTATAATCAACTGGGGCTTCAACGTAAATGTTGGTGATATCTGCATAATTTACAGAAAGCGTAGCAGAAGAATATATTTTAAACAGACAAGCGAAGTAGGAATATCGTTCACTCGGCCGAATTTTTACCATGCTCTCCTTGGTGCCTTCAATGTTCAGGGTACCATAAACTTTTACCTCGGGAGAATTATAATACTCCCGGTCGTCATAGAACTGAATTTCGCAGCCTTCTTTAAAGGTGACCGTAACGCCTTCCGGAATGACCCAGTCTTCACCGATGATATACAACCGGTCGTTTTCAAAGACCAAATTTTTTGTAACGGTACCATAGAGGTGGTAGCCCCGGCTGATATTAAAGGTGGCCGTGCCGTCGCCGCTGTAAAGGGTGGTATCTTCTTCGTTCATGCCGTTTTGATAGGTAAAGTGAATGTTAAAGTTTGCCAGATAGTCATTGGGGCAGTCGCCGCTGACCTGAATTTCAAAATACTTGTCCCCGGATTCCCGAACAGAGTATGTACCAATGTCCGACAGGGTGATGCTGCTGTTGACAAGGGTAAAATAGGGATCCGTCAAAGAAGGATCGTTATTGCGCATGGTGTCCATGGTAACCTGCACATTGGATGCCACACCGCCCCGGTTTCGCAGGGACAGATACAGCCGCACGGTCTCGCCTGCATCAATGACGCCGTTGCCGTTGTTGGCGGCATGGATAGAGGTGCTGTCATCGATCCGATAGTCGTACAGGTTCACTTGAGGTGTAGGCAGCTTTGTTAGTGCGTTATATAAGTTAACCGCACCATGCTCGGAGTCAATGGCTCTCAAATTTCCATTATAGTGATCTAACTCACCGGTGTTTACGATTTGGGACTGGAGATACTTGGTGGCGTAGGTCTCCCGGTCGGGGTAGGCCGAGCGCAGCAGGGCGGCCACGGCAGAAACCACCGGGGCTGCCATAGAGGTGCCGCTTAAGGTGGCATATTTATTGCCGGGCCAGGTGGAGCGGATGTTTTCGCCCACCGCATACACTTCGTACTCGATCTCGTTATAGGGGCAATGGTCGTAGTTAGAGAAACCGGAAACACGGCTGCCGTCTGCGTTGGTGCTCATAACGCCGATCACATAAGGCAGGGCCGCCGGATAAGAAACGCTTTTTTCAACACAGTTCGGATTATTGCAATATAGATTGTTACAAGAGCGGTCATTACCGGCAGCCGCCACCAGCACACAGGAATCATAGGCATTTTCCAGTGCTTCTTCCACAGCAACAGACAGCAAGGAACCGCCGAAGGACATATTGATCACGGAAGCGCCGTTCATATAGGCATACTGAATGGCTTCGGCAATGTCGGAATTGTTGAAATAGCCGGAGGAGTTGCCGGCCTTCAGCACCATGATCTTGCAGTTGTAGGCAATGCCCACGCTGCCAATGTCGTTATTTTCAGCGGCAATGATACCGGCCACATGGGTGCCGTGGCCATTGTCGTCCATGGGGTCGTTGTTGTCACCCACGCAGTTCCAACCGTAAACATCGTCAACATAGCCGTTGCCATCGTCGTCAATGCCATTGTCGGGGATCTCGCCGGGGTTGACCCAGATATTGTTGCGCAGATCCAGATGGGTGTAGTCCACACCGGTATCGATGACGGCGATGACCACATCGCTGCTGCCACCGGGCTGCTTTTCGTTCTCAGCCAGGTATTCCCAGCCGCTGGTAATGCCCTGGGAGGTGAAATAGCTGCCTTCACTGTATTCCGGATTGGAAGTTACATCAACGACATCCGCAGCGTTTTTCATGATATAGTCGAAGTCTACCTGCTCGAAGGCACCCAGCTGGCGCAGATATGTCACTGCTTCGGCGGTGTCCGCACCCTCGTTCAGTTCCAGCGTATACCAAGCGGAACCGGTGTAAAGAGGAGTGGCGGATTTGACAGCGATTTGAGACAAAATCGCCTCGTTCATCTCGCCATCGTATTTGACAAGAACCACACCCTCCTTATAGGTGCCTTCCTCCGGCCGCTGTTCAGAAGAATTCGTTACAGCAGCCATCTGCTGTGCAGGCGGCGCATTAGGAGTCGTGGCTGCGGGGTTTGCCAACTCTGCAGCAGGTGCGCAGGCACTGAGCAGCAGGCAAATCACCATGACCAAAGACAGTAGCTTTATCGATCGTTTCATATTTTGTCATCCTTTCTGAGATTTCCATGGATGCGGACATCACGCTGATGCTCGCATCCTTTTTCTGTTTTTGTTGGACCGCATCGTCAAAAAACCTTCCGGATCATTCCGCTTATAGAGTGTTTCCCTCGCTTTGGATATTTTGTAAAATAAAAACAGCAAGGGGGCAAACTTTATGGAATTGGATTACACCAACATTGGTAAGCGAATTGCTCGCCGTCGAAAAGAACTGGGCTTAAAGCAAGCTGAGGTCTGCGAAATGGCCGAAATCAGCGACAAATATCTGTCCTGCATCGAACGAGCCACCTCCATCCCCTCTTTGGAAGTCATCATGCGGTTGGCTCTGGCCTTGAACACCACCCCCGATGAATTTCTGACCGGCAGCATCCGGCACGAAGGAGAGCAGTGGCGAGATGTAGCCGAACTGCTGCGCAATTTGAACCCGGCTAAATTGGAGCTTGCAAGGAGCTTTCTGATGTGGCTCAACGATCAAACAATCAAAAGGGGCTGTAAAATAACAGTCGGAGGAAAACGGAGGATTCCAAGAATGGGAT
>CAYROJ010000059.1:0-10068 GCA_964425865.1 uncultured Oscillospiraceae bacterium
TACCTTGCGGCACAGCCTGCTGTTTTACTTGGGACTTTTTTTACAGCCCCTTTTTTATTACAGTAAGATCCCGGCAAAGCACTGGCTTGCCAGATACACGCCCAAGGCGGTCGCCACCAGTGCTCCTTTTGCCTGCGGCCCGGAAGACAGCCGATCACGCACAGAGTCCATGGCCAGCGCTGTCAGTGTAAACCCAGCACCGCCTACCAGCGCCAGCTTCCAGCAGTCCTGCCAAGCCACAAAGCCTGCTACCGCAGGAAGCAACCCAAAGGTCAGCACTGCCAATACCAAATTGCAGATCCAGCAGTTCTCCCCCTCGGGGCACAGCCAGCTTTCCATCAGCAACGCAGCCAAGCTCAGAAGCACCACATTGGGGATATTCAGCTGGGGCAGGATCACCGCAGGATAGAAGGCTTTTACAACCATCATCACTGCAAGCACCGCAAAAACCACAGCTGCCAGCAGGATGCTTCGGATATTTTTCATGTTCTTCATGGCTCAACCTCCCCAGGAAGTGGCACCGGAATCGGCATCCGCACCGGTTACAAAGGCCACTGCAGAATTGACACTGCGTACAACTGCCTTGGAAGTAACCGTAGCACCGGCGATAGCATCCACATTGGTTCCCACCTGAGCATCACCCTTGGTGTTTAGGAATTGCTTCAAAAAGTCCACATCCGTCAGTGCGTTCCAGCCAAGACCATAGGTTTCCGCCATTTGACGAATTTGCAGACCCGTGACTTTTCCATCGTTGCTGACGCCGATCAGCATTGTAACAGTTCCGGCATAGCCTTGGGTAGCGGTCAAAACCACATAGCCCTTGTCCGCCTTGTATACTGAGCGGATATTTGCATCCTCCCCGGTGTATTCTTCCGGGGTAAAGTCGGTACTGCCGGGCAGGATTTCCAGCAGCTTTGCTTCCAGTTCTGCCTTTTCATTTGCCGCCCGTATGCCGGAAAAGCCACAATTGACCCCCAGCAAAATGGCCGCAGCCAGCAAGATGGAAAGCAGAGGAATGAAAATGGATTTAAGCATTTGCCTTTCCTCCCTTCTGACCGTAGCGACGGGGCGGTGTGACCCGGTCAATGGCCCATGTGGCCAAGTTCATCAGCAAAATCGCATAGGTTACGCCCTCTGGGAAAATTCCAAAATAGCGGAAAATCACGGTCAGAGCGCCGCAGCCAATACCATAGATGATCTGTCCCTTGGCTGTTACCGGGGAAGTGGCATAGTCCGTTGCCATAAAAATAGCACCCAGCATCAGGCCACCGCTGAAAAGCTGATAAGCCATCCAAACCAAGGCATTGTCGGTTTTGTGGAACACCAGAGTCAAAGCAGCCACTGTCCCCAGATAGGCCAAGGGAATTCTGGGAGAGATCACCTTGCGTACCACCAGATACACGCCGCCTGCCAGCAACGCCAGCGCAGAGATCTCACCGATGGAACCGGGCGTATTGCCCAAAAACATATCCAGAAGGCTCTGCTCCGGCAGTGCCGGCATCACCATGTGGTGCAGAGGAGTTGCCGCAGTGACCCCATCCACGCCCAGCGCTTCATACCGGGTCAGTGCGGCCGGGAACAGCAGCATCATCAGTGCTCTGGCAGAAAGTGCAGGATTAAACACATTCTGTCCCAAACCGCCACACATCATTTTGGTAACGATAACAGCCAGCATACTGCCCAACATGACGATGGGATAGGGAACAGATGCCGGAAGCGTCATGGCAAACAGCATGCCCGTGACCAAAGCCGAGCAATCGGCCAAGGTGCTGCGCTTGTGGGCAGCAAGGCAAAACAGCCACTCTCCCACCACCGCTGCTGCCATGGAAATCACGGTCACGATCAAAGCACGCCAGCCCAGCACAAAGGTGCCCACGCCCAGTGCCGGCAGCAGCGCAACGACCACATCCAGCATGAGCCTGCTGGTACGGAAATTTCCCCGAATATGGGGCGAAGATGCAACCACCAAATTCATTTGCGCTCCTCCTTTGCTTTCTGTTCGGCCATATACTGCCGCACAAGCCCCTTGCCCTTGCGGAACATTTCAACCAAAGGCAGCTTCCCGGGACAGGTAAAGGCACAGCTGCCACATTCCATACAGTCCAGCAGGTGCAGCCGCTGCAGCTGCTTTACATTGCCTGCCTTGGCATAGCGCCCCATGTACAGGGGCTGCAAGCCCATTGGACAAACCTCCACACACTTGCCGCAACGCAGGCAGACGGAATTTTCAGCTGCGCCGTTTTCATCACGGTGCAGGCACAAGACAGCATTAGTGGCCTTCACCACCGGGACAGACAGATCTTTCTGCGCAAAGCCCATCATGGGGCCGCCACTGATAACACGCTCAGTTTCATCATGCAGGCCGCCGGCCTTTTCGATCAAATCACGGAAAGGGGTTCCGAAACGGACAATAAAATTCTGCGGTTTTCCGACGGCTTCACCGGTGACCGTAACAATTCTCTGAGTCATAGGCAGTCCCAGGCACACTGCCCGATAAACAGCGGCGAAGGTTGCCACATTAAACACGGCGCAGCCCACACTCACCGGCAACTGGCCGGATGCCACCTGCCGCCCGGTCACAGACTGGATCAGCTGCTTTTCAGAGCCTTGGGGATAGCGGGTGGGTAAAATAACCAGTTCAATTTTAGGATATTCTGCCAGCAAAGGCTTCAGTATCTCGATGGCGCGGTTTTTATTATCCTCCACCGCCAGAACCACACGCTCCGGGACCAGTACCTTTGCCAAAATTTCCATACCCTGTAAGACCTGCTGAGGCTTGGTGCGCAAAAGGCTATCGTCAGCGGTGATATAAGGCTCACACTCGCAGGCATTGGCGATCAGAGTATCGGCGTGCCCCAGGGCAGAAACAGCTTTCACACTTCCGGGGAATGCTGCGCCGCCCATGCCTACAATTCCGGCTTCCCGGATGATGTGCAGGATGGTGTCATTGTCCAGTTGGGCAACATCCCGCTCCTGAACCGGCACAGGGGTATCCTGAAAATCATTTTCAATGACCACAGCCATCACTTCCCGGCCGCTGGTATGGGGACGGGGTTCAATAGCGATCACGGTGCCGGACACACTGGCATGGACAGGCACGCACAGCCCCTCTCCGTCGCCGATCTTCTGACCACGGCACACCTTCTCTCCCACCGAAACCAGGGGGACACAGGGCGCGCCAATGTGCTGCACCATGGGAATGACCACAACTTTGGGGGTAACGGTCTGGAAGTCCGTCACCGTAGTGGACATTTCTTTATTGTATTTTGGGTGAATTCCACCAAAAAACAGGCGTTTGCTCATTTTTTCACCTCTTATGTTCGTATCAATGTTTTAAAATTGTCGGAATAGTATTTCTGGCCGTCAGATGCCACCCACAAAGCCTCTGCTCCATTCTTTTGCAAAATGGCCTTCCCCTCTTCCAACGGCAACAGGAACAGAGCGGTGGACAGGGCATCGGCAAGGCCGGAATCAGCGCAAACCACTGTCACAGACCTCCAATAGGCAGAGGGCATCAGCGTTTCCGGGTCGATGATGTGATGATATATCTTCCCATCCACCGTAAAATAGCGCTGATAATCCCCACTGGTGACCACACAGCCACCGGTGATGTTCAGGGTATGCAGATAAGCTTCTCCCCCATCCGGATCCTGCACACCAACCACCCAGGGGGTGTTCGGCTCGACTTTCGCTCCCGTGGCGCAAACATTGCCGCCCACGCTGATCAGCAGTCCCTTGGGCGCATTTTGAGCAGCCTTCTGCGTAGCCCAGCCTTTGGCGATCGCTCCCACATCCAGCTGTACGAAGCCGTCGGTAATAAAGACTGTGGAGGCCTCTTCATCAATGACCACTGCATCCAAGCTGACATGGGCAGCAGCATCCTGCAAGTCGCTCTGGGAAGGCAGTCGAGCATTTTCCGGATCGTTGAGGGCATTCTCTCTCGCCTTGTGCCACAGCCGAAGGATGCTGCCCATAGCCACATTGACCTTTCCGCCGGTCAAATCGTAATATTGCTTGCAGTCCTGCAGCAGGTCGATGATCGCCTTGTCCACCTGCACCGGCTCAAGGCCTGCATTGTCATTGATGGTCTTCAGGTTGTTGATGCCCTCGTATTCATGATAAATGTCGAACAGCTGGTGATAGCGCTCCAGGTCATCGTGAATACTTTGGCTGACTTGCTGGAATTCTTCCTGATTTTCTGCCCGGCCAACAATGGTAGTCACCGTATCAAAAAGCTCCAGGAAGGTGGCAGTGTACTGCTTTTTTTCCGGCTCACCCATGGATGCGCAGCCGGAAAGTATCAAGCAGAACCCCAAGATCAAACATAACTTTTTCATCGCATTGCTTTCTGGATCAAAGCCTGGAAGCCACCGATGGAAATGGTGACCGATGCGCTCAGATCAGCATCACCGGGTTTGCCGCTGTCGCTGACAGCGATCCCTGCCACCTGACCGGCAGTTTTTCCTTTAACATAACCGGCAAAGCTCTCTGCCTGCTGATACCACTCTGCTTTAGCACCAGCCCAGGCCACCATGCCGTAGCTGTCACCCAGCTCATTCTTGGTCTTAAATCCGGCTGTCAGATCGGTGGTCACCTTGCTCTCACCGTCAAATTCCACCTTGGCCTGAACTGCATCAATGGTGCAGGAGGTGATCACGCCGTCTTTCCGGGTCAAGGCGGTCACATCCATATCCAGCTGCACATTGCCTTTGGCATCGGCAGCAGCTGCTGTGCCGCTAAGGACAGGTGTAGCAGCCAACACAAGTTCATCGGCACTGTCTGCGCCCCGGAACTGAGCATTGGCAACAGCAGACTGTACCACTTCCATAAAATCGCCGATGGTGATGGTCACAGATGCTGCCAAATCGCTGTCGGCAGGTTTGCCGCTTTCGCTGACAGCAATGCCTTTCACCTGCTGGGCAGTCTTCCCCTTCACATAATTGGCAAAGTTCTTCGCCTGCTGATCCCACTCGTATTTTGCGCCGCCCCAGGCCACCATGCCGTAGCTGTCGCCCAGTTCGTTCTTGGTCTTGACTTCCTGTGTCCAGCCTTCCTTTACATCCGCAATGGTCACATCGGAAGAAATACCGTCGATGACACAGTCGGTGATAACACCCTCGTCATCCACCGATACCGCTGCCATCAGTAATGTATAGGAGATCTTTCCATCAGCAGCGGCCACATCCGTCACCACAGCCAGACCGGTCTTCACTTCTCCGGCCTTGGGAACATAGGGCTGACTTTCGCCATCGGAGCAGGTGCAATCACCCTCAAACACCACCGTAGTGCCCACACAGCCGCACAACAGTGCAGTAACCATGAGCAAAGCTGCAAAAGACAAAAGCGTTTTCTTCATTTTATTTCCTCCAAGAAGATGTAAAATTGGTTTTTTCTAAAATGTGCAACACACCGGCACTGGCTGTTCCGGTGGCAAATCCGGTGACGATGGCCACCAGCAGCAAATAGGGCAAGTAGGAGGCCACATACACGGAGCTGAGCACTGCCATTGCCGCAAAAATTTGTCCGATATTATGGGCCGCTGCACCCAAGATACTGACTCCGTACACAGAGAATACTTTCATTTTTCTGCCCAGTGCCATCACGCCCATGGCCAAAATGCCGCCGGTCATGGAAAACAGCAAGCCCGTGATGCCGCCGCCAAACACGGCACCCAAAAGGCATCGGGGGATCAAAATCGCAAAAGCACATTTCGTCCCCAACAGGTACAAGGCGATCAGCGTCACAATATTGGCAAGGCCCAGTTTAATGCCCGGCAATGGGATGACCAGTTGCAAGGGGATAAACCGTTCCAAATAGGAAAGTGCCAACGCCAGAGCGATCAACACAGCGCACAGCGCCATTTTCTTCGTTCTCGTCATTGCGCTACCCCACCACAAAGTCTACATCATCGGTTGTTCCCACAATGCGTACTTCTACCCCATTGGGCAGGCACACGATGCTGCGGCCTGTGGAAGAAATGGCACCGCTGTGCATACAGTCCTGCCCCGGGCAGTCCGATGCCGTGATGAACACCTTTCCATTCTCCACTGTGACCACATTGGTATAGTCACCTATGACGGTGTAACTTCCATTTTGTGTAAGGGACAGGGTCTTGACCAGTTTGCCGTTCTGATAGATCTCTGCCCCGGCTGCGGTCTGTGACGCTCTTGGGAGAAACAGCAACGCCACAAAAACCGCCAGAACAGCCACGATCACAACTGCGATTATGTCCCCTTTTTGAAACTTCAGGCGCAAGCTTTCTCCCCCTTTTCCGCATTTATTCACGGATAGTATACCATAGAAAAGGGGGTGCTGTAAATATGTTTCTTTTTCCAGAAATATAGCGAAAAAAGGCGTGTTGCCGCCGCAACACGCCTAAAAATATGCAATTTCACTTCTCCACCCGACTGCGGATATACCCTTCCACCTCGCCGGGCTGAATTTCCAAAATCTGAGACACTTCTGAGGCGATCAGCCGCTGGGCATCCTTCAAAAAATTCTCATCACACAAATGGAACTTTTTTCCCGCTGCCAGCTGCCGCCGTTTGTGCAGGTGCAGGGAACGGATCATACCGATCAGCTCTGCACAGTCCGCCCGGGCGATCAGTTTGCGATAACGGTCTTTGCGCAGATTTTCCTCCGGGATCCAGCAGTCAGCCAATATCTCGTCAGAGTCCAGCAGCCCATTCAGCTCCGCCGCCGTCAGCATTTTCCGCATTTTGGCCACAGCGGCTTCATTATGAACAGGCACATAATAAGTGGCATCCACTTGCGCCGTGGGACGCAGCACATAATATTCCACAGTCTTGCGATCCACTGATTTCTTTTCAACATCCACAATCCGGCACACTCCATGGATCCCGTAAACCACCTGATCTCCACACTGAAAACTCATAATATGCGCTCACTTTCCTTAATTTTTAGTCTATTATAGCATAAATTTTATAATTTTTCATGTGGGGAAATTGCCTAAAAATAAGTACTTTTTCAACAATTATTGATTTTTAGTTGATATTGTGTTTAACAATTTATGCTATGATCATTTTCAGTCTGGCAATATGGCGCAAACCGTGCTACAATAGAGCCACAGAAAAGGGAGGGTCGACCCTATGATGAAAATTTTGATTGCAGAAGATGATCGAGAGCTGCGGCAGCTTTTTTCCCATGTACTCATTTCCCATGGCTATGCCGTCACCGGCGTGTCCAACGGTCAGGAAGCCTTGAACGCCATGGATGCGGACTATTTTGACATGATCATTTCCGATATTATGATGCCTGTCATGGATGGCTACGAACTGGTGCGTCAGCTGCGCAGTGTCGGAAACAATGTGCCCATCATGATGATCACCGCCCGGGATGCCTTCGACGATATGCGGCAAGGCTTTCTTTCCGGCACCGATGATTACATGGTCAAGCCCATCAATGTCAATGAAATGGTGCTGCGAGTGGACGCACTGTTGCGCCGTGCCCAAATGATCAATAACCGCCGCCTGGTCATGGGAAATACAGTGATGGAAATGGACTCCCTCACCGTCACCACCCCCAAAGAAAGCATGATCCTGCCCCAGAAGGAGTTCATGCTGCTGTACAAGCTGGCCTCCCTGCCGGGTAAGATTTTAACACGCCAGCAGCTAATGGACGAGATTTGGGGCTATGATACCGGCTCCGACAGCCACACAGTGGATGTCCATATCGGCCGCCTCCGGGAGCGTTTTCGAGACAATACAGACTTTAAGATCGTCACCATGCGGGGCGTGGGCTACAAGGTGGTACGGCTATGAAAAAAGAAAAGACACACCGCCGGGGGCTTAGTCTGCGCTGGCGGATGCACTTGATGGTGGCCGGAGAAATGGTTTTGATCGTCGGTATCGCCTACTGTCTGAGCCTTATCCTGCCGGACAGCATCTTTGGCCGATGGAGCGAGCACAGCTTGCTGATGCTGATCATCCTCAGTCTTTTTTTAAGCACAGCACTGACCTGGCTGCTGTCGCAGGTGTTCTTTAACCCTATTAAGAAGCTGACACAAGCCATGGGACAGGTGGCAAAGGGCGATTTTTCCGTCCGCCTGCAAGGCAACTCCACTGCCCAAGAGGTGCAGGAGCTCTACGCCGGATTCAATCTGATGGCCAAAGAACTGGGAAACACAGAAATATTGCAGACCGACTTTGTTTCCAACGCCTCCCACGAGTTTAAGACCCCTCTTAACGCCATTGAAGGCTACTCTACCCTGCTCCAAAACAGCAACAACCTCAATCAGCAGCAGCAAGAATATGTGGAGAAGATCATTTTTAATACCAAACGGCTCTCCTCCCTGACAGGAAGCATTCTCCTGCTTTCCAAAATTGAAAACCAGTCCATCCCTACCAATCGCAGCCGCTTTCGTCTGGACGAGCAAATTCGCCAGTCCATTTTGGCGCAGGAAGCTGTCTGGGGGCCAAAAGAAATTGAATTTGATGTGGATCTGGAGGAAATTTCCTACTACGGCAACGAAATGCTACTGCACCATGTGTGGGACAACCTGATTTCTAATGCGATCAAGTTTGATCCCATCGGCGGCAGTGTGACCATTCGGCTTACCCGGGAAAAGCAGGGGCTGCGCTGTACCGTCACGGATGTTGGCCCCGGCATATCAGAAGAGGCCATTGCCCACATTTTTGACAAATTCTACCAAGCCGACAGCTCCCACCGGGAACAAGGCAACGGCCTGGGGCTGGCTCTGGTCAAGCGTATTCTGACGCTGGAAGGCGGCACGGTAAAAGCCGAGGATCTTCCCCAGGGCGGCTGTCAATTTACCGTTATTCTAAAAGATGAGCCCCGGTAAGGCTCGCCTTTTCCTCCGGGAAAGTAGTATAAAACTTTTTCAGCCACATAGCCCTCTCCGTCCGTGATCTGGATTTCGGACAGTTCTCCCAAAGGGACAGCCTATTCCACATAAAAAACCAGCCCTCCGAATGGAGGGCTGGTTCTTGTTTGTTAGACTATGTGGGCCATAGCCGAAGAAGCTATCTTACTTGCACAGCTTCTTGAATTCGTCGTGAACGAACTGGACCTTGGGGCCGATAACGACCTGAACGGAGGTCTTGCCGGGACGGATAACGCCGGAGGCGCCGGAGGACTTGATCTTCTTCTCGTCAACCAGCAGACGGTCCTTCACTTCCAGACGCAGACGGGTGATGCAGTGATCGATGGACACGATGTTGTCCTTGCCGCCCAGACCTTCCAGAATGATCTCAGCCATAGCGGTGTAGTCGTCGTTAGCCAGCTCGATCTTCAGCTCGTCCTCACCGTCGTCTTCACGGCCGGGGGTCTTCAGGTCGAACTTCTTGATGGCGAAGTAGAACACCAGGAAGAAGACGATGAAGGCAGCAGCGCCCAGGGGCAGGATCAGCCAGGTCTTGGAAGCTGCGGGCAGAGATGCGGAGAAGATCAGGTCGGTCAGGCCAGCGGAGAAGCAGAAGCCAGCGCGGAAGCCCAGAGCGACGGTGATGTAGGTGAAGATGCCGTACAGCAGAGCGTAAACGACATACAGGGGGAATGCCAGGAACATGAAAGCGAACTCGAAGGGCTCGGTGACGCCGCACAGCAGAGCGCAGATAGCAGCAGAACCAACGATACCGATGGTAGCCTTACGCTTGTTGGACTTAGCGGTCAGGATCATAGCCAGAGCGCCGCCCAGGATACCGAACATCATGCAGGGGAAGAAGCCAGCCATGTACATACCAACGGACCAGTCGATGACAGTGCCGTTGCCCATGACGCCGCCTTCAACCAGACCGCCCCAGTAAGCAGTCAGGTCGCCCAGGCCGATGGTATCGAACCAGAACACGTTGTTCAGAGCGTGGTGCAGGCCGAAGGGGATCAGCAGACGGTTCAGGAAAGCGTAGATACCAGCGCCCAGTGCGCCCAGACCCTTGATAGCGTTACCAACAGCGACCAGAGCGCTGAAGATGACGGGCCAGACAAACATCAGGACAGCAGACACGACGATGGAAACCAGACCGGTCACGATAGCGACGGAACGCTTGCCGGAGAAGAATGCCAGAACATCGGGCAGCTTGGTGTCCTTAA
>CAYROJ010000060.1:0-10020 GCA_964425865.1 uncultured Oscillospiraceae bacterium
CTTGGAAGGCTGGTGTTCTACCATTGAACTACACCCGCAAATCCGTTGGTCTTGCCTATTCAGCCAGAGCATTTTACCATAGAAATGCGCTCTTGTCAAGCATTGATTTTCAAAATGTTCGGGATTTTTTCATAAATCACATCGGCAATTGCGCCCTCTGCGCAGGGACAGACATTCTCAAACCGATCGGCGATCATAGCATCACCGGGGCAATAGGCATGATCCGCCCCCTGAAGCATGGCCACATCGTTGCCCTCATCGCCTACGCAGACCAGCAGCTTTCTTCCCAGCCTTTCCTGCAATTTCTTGGCAGCGGCCAGCTTGGAAACGCCCTTGGCATGGACATTGATGATACGAGGGGTGGCTCGGAAAATTTCCAGCTCTTCCCCAAATTCTTCGGCCAGAAAATCGGTGATCTCGTCAAAGAGCGCCTTTTCCTCCATTTCATCAATTCCCAACGCCCCGTGGACATCGCCGTAAACGCCGATCTTCACAAAATCCAGAGGTTGCTCCCTCAGCTCCAAAATCTGATGCGGCAAGGGCCGATGGCTGTAATACTCGGCATAGGATGCGCTGGGTGCTACCAAATAGTGCATATCCGGGGCTTGCAGCTCCAAATTTACATCCGGGTATTTCTCCTTCAGACGGGCCATGGTGGGCCAAATGTTCCGGGTAATATTTTTTACCTCGAAAAATCCTCCCTTTTCCCAAGCGGCACTGCCATTGAGCAGCAGCAGGGCACCATTGACCGGCACGGTGTCCAAAAACTGCCGGAAGCTAATGTAACTACGGCCGGTATTGACCGTAAACACACCGCCATTGTCAATAAAATACCGAATGGCTTCAATATTGCGCTCCGGGATGGAGCCATCCCGGGCGGTGAGGGTGCGGTCAAAATCCACGGTAAGTAAAATATCTGAAAACATTTGATTTCCTCTCCAGAAAAAGTAGGGTGGGGTCATGCCCCCACTGCGCAGGGAACAATGATCGGGGCGCTTCTGATCCCAGGTGGGTAGCGGCAGTCTTTCGACCTGCGATCCACTTCAGCGATCCAAATCAGCCCATTTTCTCCAATTTTTCAATGACCTGCCGAAAATATTCCGGCAGGGGCGCATGGACGATCACCGGCTGCCCGGTACGGGGATGCTGGAAGCAAAGTGTCCCAGCGTGGAGACACTGGCTGTCCTGCCCCAGTTCCGGCTTTTTATGTCCGTAGACCAGATCTCCCAAAATGGGGTGACCGATATGGGCCATGTGGACACGGATCTGATGGGTGCGGCCTGTTTCCAGCTTACAGCGGATGTGGGTATAGCCCCGGTAGCGGCGCACCACCTCCCAGTGGGTGACGGCTTCTTTAGAATTGCGCTGGGTGACGCACATTTTCTTGCGGTCAGAAGGATGGCGGCCAATGGGGGCATCCACCGTGCCGGAATCCTCCCGGAAAGAGCCGCAGACGATAGCCTCATACACCCGGTGCATAGAATGGTCTTTCAGCTGGCTTGCCAGAAAGGTATGGGCATAGTCATTTTTTGCCACTGCCAAAAGGCCGGAGGTATCCTTATCAATGCGGTGGACGATGCCCGGGCGCAGCTCGCCGTTGATGCCGGAAAGGTCATCGCCCAGAGCGTACAGCAGGCCATTGACCAGAGTATCATCCTGATGCCCGGCGGCAGGGTGGACCACCAGACCCTTGGGCTTATTGATGACCACCACATCCTCGTCCTCATAGGCAATGTCCAGCTGCATTTCGGTGGGGGCGATGTTCACTTCTTTGGGCTCCGGCAGCGTATATTCCACCCGGTCGCCCATATTCAGCTTGTCATTTTTCCTGCCGGGGCGGCCATTGCGTGTAACCAGCCCCTCCTCCAGAAGCTTCTGGGCGGCGGAACGGGTCAGGTCGGTCTGCCGTGCTAAGAATGCATCCAGCCGCTCCCCGGAAATATCAGCGATCAATTCCATTTTTCTCGTCCTTCCAGAATTTCTTGTTGAAGAACACCAGGCTGACGATCAGCGCAATACAGCCGCAGGTGATGAAACAGTCCGCCACATTGAACACCGCAAACTCCATAAAGTCCACGGCGATCATGTCCACCACATACTGAAAGCGCACCCGGTCGATCATATTGCCGATGCCGCCGCCGTAAATAGCAGCGATCATCCAGCGCTCGAATTTTGTAAAAGGCAGGGGCTTTTTGAAGTATTCATAAAAAATCGCCACCGTCAGCAGAACAAAAATAAGGGCAAACAGCCACTGAGCCCCTTGAAAAGCGGAAAATGCCGCACCGGTATTGCGCACATAGGTCAGGTGAAACAGCCCCGGAAGTGCCTCCACTTGGCCATACAGAGGAATATGCTCCACCACCAGATATTTTGTCCACTGATCCAGGCCCACAATGCCCAGAGCAAACAGGCTCATCCATAAAAACTGCATAAACACAAAACCTTTCTTAAGCCTTTCCCTCAGGAAAGGCAGAATTCCCCTCCCAAAGGGAGCGCCTTTTGTCATTATATTAGGGTATATTTTACCATGCCGTGTGGTTCTTGTCAATTAGGGCGAAAAAGTTGATATTTTTTCTGTACAAATGGAATTTCATCGTGTATAATGAATTATTAAGCTATGAAAACTGGTGAAAATTATGAAATTTGCTTTCTACACCCTCGGGTGCAAGACCAATCAATATGAGACACAGGCCATGGAACAGCTGCTGCTCTCCCATGGCCACGAGATTGGCACATTTGACGACGATTGTGACGGCTATGTGATCAACACCTGCTCCGTTACCGCCGTGGCAGATAAGAAAAACCGTGCCATGATCCGCCGCTGCCGTCGGGAGCACGAAAAGGCCATCATCGCCGTCTGCGGATGCTATTCCCAGCACGCCAAAGAAGCGGTGGAGGCACTGGGTGCTGATGTGATCGGCGGCAGCGGTGACCGGGTCGCCTTTGTGCAGATGCTGGTGGAAACGGCAGAAAACCGCAAAAAGCAGGAAAAGGTGGATAACGCCCTGCGCCGCCGGGAATTTGAAGTTCTCCCGGCCGGCGGCTTGGAAGAGCGCACCCGTGCCATGCTGAAGGTCCAGGACGGATGTGTCAACTTCTGCTCCTACTGCATCATTCCCTACACCCGTGGCCCCATTCGCTCTGCCCCGCTGGATCTGGCAGTGGAGCAAGCCAAGGATCTGGCCAGCCGGGGTTATAAGGAGATCGTAGTCACCGGGATCGAGATCGCCTCCTGGGGTATAGACCTGCCCGGCAAGCCGGGTCTGACCGTGCTGCTCAGTGCCATTTGTAATGCAGTGCCAAACCTTCGGGTACGGCTGGGCAGCTTGGAGCCTCGGATCATCACAGAAGAATTCTGCAAAGAAATGGTGAAATTCCCCAACCTCTGCCCCCAGTTCCACCTGTCCATGCAAAGCGGCTGCGACACGGTGCTGGAACGGATGCGCCGCAAATACGACACTGCACGCTATCTCCAAAGCGTCCAGCTGCTGCATGAGCATTTTCCCGGCTGTGCCATCACCACCGACATGATCGTGGCGTTCCCCGGTGAGACAGAAGAAGAATTTGCCGCCAGTTTGGAATTCATCCGCCAATGCGGCTTCGCCGATATGCATATCTTCCCCTACTCCCGCCGCCCGGGCACTCCGGCAGATAAAATGCCCGGTCAGCACGACAATGCCACCAAAGAAAGCCGCAGTCGGGCGGCCATCGCCGTGGCAGAGGAAATGAAGAAATCTTATCTTGAAAATCTGGTAGGCAGTCGGCAAGAAGTGCTGTTTGAAGAAATGGAAGGGGACTTCTTTACCGGCCACGCCCCCAATTATGTCAAAATTTATGCCAAGGGCAAGGATCTTCATAATCAGATCCGCTCCGTCACCATCACAGGGCTTTATCAAGACGGCCTGCTGGCACAAATCCACGATATGGTATGAAAACCATTGTAGAAGGCGGCACCTTAGACGCCCCCATGCCTCTCCCCTTGGGAGAGGTGGCACGGCGAACGCCGTGACGGAGAGGGTTTACCGTCCTTTTCGCCCTTTTGCCCTCTCAGTCAAAAATCGCAGATTTTTGACAGCTCTCCCCTTTTGGGGAGGTCACACCCCGTATCTTCCACATTTTACCCATGAGGTATTTTTATGAAAACCTTACTCCATATCTGCTGTGCGCCCTGCGCCAATCAGCCCATTGAGATCCTGCGCACGGATAAAATCGAGGTCACCGGATTTTGGTTCAATCCCAACATCCATCCCTTTACCGAGTATCGCAGCCGTCGGGACTGCCTGCGGCAGTACGCTACCGAAATCGAGCTGCCGATCATCGAAAAGAACGACTATGCCCTGCGTCCCTTTGTCCGAGCGGTGGCAGAGGACATTGACCACAGATGCATCAAATGCTACGAAATTCGCCTGTTTGAGGCGGCGAAAACCGCCGCAGAAGGCGGTTTTGACAGCTTCACCTCTTCCCTGTTCATCAGCCCCTACCAAAATCACGAGCTGATGCGGGAAACCGCAGAGCGTGCCGCCGCCGAATACGGTGTGGCGTTCCTTTACCGGGATTTCCGCCCCTATTTCCGGGACGGACAGAATTTCGCCCGGGAGCATGGCTTCTATATGCAAAAATACTGCGGCTGTGTCTTCTCCGAGGAAGAACGGTATCTCAAGGCCAATAAGATCATCCGCTGAGCTTTTCTCCCCTTATTACGCAACTGCGTCGGTAGGGTCCTACCCCCTACAAAAACCAACATGAATTTTAATCGTTCCATTTTTGGAGGTAACTATGTCTAATTTTGAATTTTCCGTGCCCACCCTGTTTGGCTTGGAAGGCATTGCCGGCGACGAACTGCGGCGGCTGAATATCGAAAATGTCCGGGTGGAAAACGGCCGGGTGCTGTTTTCCGGCGATGAAAGCGCCCTTGCCCGTGCCAATATGTTTCTGCGCACCGGCGAGCGGGTGCTGCTGATCCTGGCCGAATTTGAAGCCAAAAGTTTCGAAGAACTGTTCCAGGGGGTATACCGCACCAATTTGGAGGATTTCATTCCTGCCGACGGTGCCTTCCCGGTGAAAGGTCACTGCCTGAACAGCCAGCTGATGAGCGTGCCGGACTGTCAGGCCATCATCAAAAAGGCCGCTTCTCGCCGTCTGGGCGAAAAATACGGCGTGCAATGGCTGCCGGAAAGCGGCGTGAAATACCAGCTTCAATTTTCCATCATGCAGGATAAGGTGACCCTCTATCTGGACACTTCCGGTGTGGGTCTGCACAAGCGTGGCTACCGCGCCATCGGCAACGATGCCCCCCTGCGTGAAACTCTGGCCGCCGCCATGGTGATGCTGACCAAGTACCGGGGACGGGATTTCATCTGGGATCATCAAAAAGGCCGCTTCTCGCCGTCTGGGCGAAAAATACGGCGTGCAATGGCTGCCGGAAAGCGGCGTGAAATACCAGCTTCAATTTTCCATCATGCAGGATAAGGTGACCCTCTATCTGGACACTTCCGGTGTGGGTCTGCACAAGCGTGGCTACCGCGCCATCGGCAACGATGCCCCCCTGCGTGAAACTCTGGCCGCCGCCATGGTGATGCTGACCAAGTACCGGGGACGGGATTTCATCTGGGATCCCTTCTGCGGCAGCGGCACCATTCCCATTGAAGCGGCACTGATCGCAAAAAACCGTGCCCCCGGCCTGAACCGTCGGTTTGCTGCGGAAAAATTTTCCTGGATGGACGAGCAAGTTTGGCGTGATGCCCGCGGTGAGGCCATCGACAAGGAGTTCCGTGGGGACTACCGGATCCTCGGCTCGGACAATGACCCCAAGTGTATCTCCACCGCCATGAGCAACGCCCGCAAAGCAGGTGTTGACAAGCTGATCGAGTTTAAAGACGGTGATGCCACCAAAATGAGCCTGCCCAGCGACAGCGGCGTGATCATCTGCAATCCCCCCTACGGTCAGCGGATGATGGAGCAGAAGAGCGCCCAGAAGCTGTACGCCGATTTGGGTCGCCATTTGAAGTTTGCCGACAGCTGGAAGAAGTTCATCATCACTTCCGAGCCGGAATTTGAGCACTATTTCGGCCGCCGGGCGGACAAAAAGCGGAAGCTCTACAACGGCATGATCAAGTGCGACTACTATATGTATACCAATACCGAACGAAAAAAGTAATTACACCCATTCACAAAAGGTGCGTTAGGGATGCCGCACCCTACGGGGCTTTGCATAACCCATTGCAGGGTGGGGATATATCCCCACCGTCGTTCCCCTCATCCGTCACCGCCTGTCGGCGGTGCCACCTTCCCCCCAAGGCAGTATCTTTTGCCCCGTATAAAAAAGCATAGAAAGAAAAATTTATGAAACATATCTTTATTATCAACCCGGCGGCTGGCAGCAGAGACCGCACCGCCGAATATACAGAAAAGATCCATACCTGCTGCGACGGTCTGGACTACGAGATCCACATTTCCGCCTATCCGGGCAATTGTCGGGAATTGGCGAGAAAGGCCGCTGAAAAAGGCGAGAACTGCCGAATTTACGCCTGCGGCGGTGACGGCACCCTCAATGAAGTTGCCGCCGGAGCAGCAGGTTTTGACCATGCGGCCGTTACCGTGTTTTCCGGGGGCAGCGGCAATGATTTTGTAAAGCTCTTTAACGAGCCCAAGGCCTTTTTCGATCTGGAGCGGCTGCTCGATGCCGAAGAAACCACCTTTGACATGATCGCCTGCAACGATGATCTTTCCTTAAACATCTGCTCCGTGGGCTTAGATGCCCGGATCGGCACGGATGTTTCCCACTACAAGCGGCTGCCTCTACTCTCCGGCTTTCGAGCCTACGCCGCCTCCACGGTCATCAATGTGATCCGGGGGATCTCGGAGCACTATGTTCTGGAAGTGGACGGCCAGATCATTGACGGCCGCAAGACTATGATCTGCGTGTGCAACGGACGGTTCTACGGCGGCGGCTTCAACCCGGTGCCGGAGGCCGACCCCTCCGATGGTCTTTTGGATGTGCTGATCGTGGAGAAAGTTTCCCGGCTGAAGGTAGCTTCCGTGGTGGGCACTTACAAAAACGGCGGCTACAAAAAGCTGCCCCAATACATCCGCCATATCCGTACCAAGTCCATCACCATCCACTGCGACAGGGAAACCCCCATAAATCTGGACGGCGAACTGCGCATGGCCAAGGATGTGACCATGTCCATCGCCCCTCAGAAAGTTCGGTTCTTCTATCCAAAAGGCCTGGTGTGGCAGATGAAAGTGCCGGCGGATGCGGAACCTGTGAGATAATTGAAATGTTTTAAAAAGGCGAAGATTTTATGCTCTTTTCGCCTATAAAGCACGCAAAAGCCTAAGATTTTTCCTTGTTTCAGTGTTCTGTCCCTATTCCTCATCCGACCAAAATCAGAGATTTTGACCACCTTCCCCCCGGGGGAAGGCAGTCATTTATAATTTGTAATTTTAAATTATCTGTATGTTGACCTATGAATTAAAAAAATCTCCCGGTGTGCCATTATACGAGGCACTGTACCGCTGTATCCGCAGCGACATCTTAAGCGGAAAACTCCCTGCCGGAACGAAGCTGCCCTCCAAACGGGCTCTGTCTGCCCAACTGGACATCAGCAAAATCACCGTGGAAACTGCCTACAATCAGCTTTGCGCCGAGGGCTATGTCAGCTCCAGAGAAAAGGTAGGCTTTTTTGTGGAAGCGGTGGAGACCATGGCCGCTGCCGCCCCTGCCGTTAAAAGGGATGTGGTTCCGGAAACGCCGCCCCTGCTGGATCTGACCGCCAATGTGCCTGCCTCTTTCCCCTTCTCCGTGTGGAGCAGGCTGCAACGGCAGGTATTGCTGGACTTTGGCCACGATCTGTTGCAGCCCCTGCCCGCCTGCGGCTGCCTTGCCCTGCGGCAGGCCATCGCAAGCCATCTCTCCGGCTTTCGGGGGATGCAGGTAGACCCGGAGAATATCATCGTCGGCGCAGGTACAGACTTTCTTTATAATCTTGTGCCCCAGCTTTTCGGTCAGGATAAGATCTATGCGCTGGAGGAGCCGGGCTACCAGAAAATTCAGCAAATTTACCGGGCAGCCGGTGTTGCCACCATCCCTGCGCCCATGGATGGACAGGGCGTGCTGCCCAACTGTCTGGAAAATGCCCAGGTGCTCCACTTTTCCCCTTCTCACCACTTTCCCACGGGCACCGTCACCGGCATGGGACGGCGGCAGCAGCTTTTAAAATGGGCAGCCCGGGGAAACTGGATCGTGGAGGATGACTACGACTGTGAATTCCGCTTTAACACCCACCCCATGTCTGCCCTTTACGGCCAAAGCGACCGGGTGATCTACATCAACAGCTTCTCTAAATCCATGGCCCCCTCCATCCGAATGGGCTACATGGTGTTGCCCCCGCAGCTGATGGCCGTCTTCCGGCAGAAGCTGGGCTTTTACACCTGCACAGTCTCCGGCTTTGAGCAGCATACCCTGGCACGGTTTCTCTCCGGGGGCTATTTTGAAAAGCACATCAACCGAATGCGCAAATTCTATCGGCTGCGGCGAAATCAAATGCTTGAAATTATCCGCACCTGCCCCCGAAAAGACCTTTTGACCATTGAAGAAGCGGATGCAGGCCTTCATTTTCTGGTAAAAGTGGACACCGCCCTTTCCGATGAAGCATTGGAGCGCTACTGCGCCGAAAAAGGTCTGGCTGTCCACAGCCTGAGCCACTACTACCGTGGCAGTGTGCCGGAAGACCGCCGCCACTGCCTTGTGATCAATTATTCCGGCCTGCGAGAGGAAGATATAGCAGTTTTTGAGAAAATTCTGGGAAAAATTTAACAAAAAAAGTTACATTTTTTTGGAAAACCCTCTTGCAAAATCAAATATACAGTGCTATAATACAGATAATCTAGCGTATACTATACGAAAGAGAGGGGAGCTTCCCCTCTCTTTTTTCTAAGACTTTTTACGAAAGCGAGGACTTTTATGAAGATCACGGAACAAGTTCAAGCTCTGGTGCAGCCCATTGTGGAAGCAAACGGCTGCTCCCTTTGGGATGTGGAGTATGTCCGGGAAGGCGACCAGCGTTTCCTGCGGCTGTTCATCGACAAGGACGGCGGTGTGGACATCACCGACTGTGAGGCCATTTCCCGTGCCTGCGACCCCATTCTGGACGAGGCTGATCCCATCCCGGAAAGCTACACTTTTGAGGTCTGCTCTGCGGGCATCGAACGGGCGTTGAAGCGTCCCTCTGATTTTGAGCGCTTTATGGGCAGTCTGATCCTGGTCAAGCTGTACCGTCCCAGAAATGGTGTGAAGGAGATCCCCGGTGTGCTCCGTGGCTATGAAGATGGCCGTGTGACCGTAGAAGCCGGAAACGAAATGATCGAATTACAAAAATCAGAAGTTGCCCTGGTGCGGCTTCGTGTAGAATTCTAAGGAGGAAGTGAACATGGCTAGAAAGAATGCCAAGAAGCCTGAGGCACATAAGATCGACTGCGCAGAAGTTTTTGCCGCTCTGCGTGATTTGGAAAAGACCAAGGGTATCCCCGTGGATTACATGGTAGAGCGGATGAAGCAGGGCATGGCCAATGCTTACCGCAAGGACCGGGAAGATCGCCGGGATGTCCCTGCCGACAATGTGGTGGTGGACTTCCAGGAAAGCGGCCTGAGCGTGTCCGTGATCAAGACCGTTGTGGCTGAGGTGGAGGACACCGCACTGGAGATCCACATCGATGCTGCCCGGAACATTCAGAGCGATGCCCGTCTGGGCGAGACCATCTCCATTCCCGTGGATGTGGAAAAGTTCAGCCGTATCGCTGCCCAGACCTTCAAGCAGGTGCTGATCCAGGGCATCCGGGAAGCCGAGCGTGGCATGGTCTATGAAAGCTACGCCGACAAGGCCCAGGAGCTGCTGACCGCCACCATTCTGCGCAAAGACCCCAACGGCAACATTTTTGTCCGCATCGGCACCGGCAACAACGCTTCCGATGCTGTGCTGCGCACCTCCGAGCAGATCCCCGGCGAAGAATACGCCGAAG
>CAYROJ010000061.1:0-9689 GCA_964425865.1 uncultured Oscillospiraceae bacterium
ATCATATCTTTTTCTTTTCACCAATTTGGGTCACATCTATTTACACCGCAGATTTGCCACTCGGTTTTTTTATAGATTTCTATTGACATTTTGGAATAGAGGACATATAATAAAAATGCACATTGCAAAACGAGCGTTTTCAAAGAGAGGCGACTACTATGGAATTGATTTATAATTATATGAAAAATGACGGGTACCGTCATAAACTCAATGATTTAACAAAGAAAACATTTGGATTTAGTTTTGAAGGCTGGGTGGTAAACGGCTGTTTTGAGGGGGATTATATTCCGTATTCCTACTTGGAGGATGGAAAAATCATCTGTAATGTATCTGCAAATCGGATGGCTTTTCAACAAAATGGCGTAGAAAGGCACTATATCCAAATCGGTACGGTAATGACCGATGAAGCTTACCGTCGTCAGGGGCTGGCAGGAAAGCTGTTGCGCTATGTGGTAGAGCGGTATGAAGGAAAATGCGATGGAATTTATTTGTTTGGCGATTTGTCTGCGGTGGGCTTTTATGAAAAAGCAGGGTTCCGCCAGGCAAATGAATACCGCTATTGGTTGAAAGAAGCGCTTCTTCCCACAGAAAGGGAAATGGGCTTTGTCCCTCTGCAGGAAAGTCGAAGAGCCCAGTATTTGACAACGGTTCGCCATAGTGCGGTCTATTCTGCTTTGGAGCAGGAAAATAAATTTGGTTTGCAAATGTTCTATACAGCTTCTCTGGAGAATGTATATTACCACCCGCGGCTGGCTTGCTTTGCAGTGCTGGAGAAAGAGGGAGATACGCTGATCTTACAAAGCGTGATCTGCAAGGAAAAATTGCCCCTTCAAACCATCATTGATCAGCTGGGCAGTGGCCATGACCGGCTGATGCTGGGGTTTGCGCCTTTGGCGGAAGATCGGGCGCTTTTTGAAGCCGAATTGTATGACGGAGGGGAGGATTACCGGCTGTTCTATCGGGGCGCACAGCTGGAAAGCATCGAAAAAGAGAAGTTGTATTTTCCGCAGCTTTCTCATGCATAAAGGAAGAGTATATGAAAACATTACCAATCATACAGACCCTTTGTAAAATTGGAAAGATCATCAGTAAAATCGTTTACATTTGCTGCATCATTGGCCTGTGTGGCTGCGGCGTGGGTATTCTTGCTCTGCTGATCGGTGATGAGTCTATCAAGATCGGCGGTGTGACCCTGAAAAGCATTTTGCAGACCCAAGCCGGTATCAGCTTGGGTACCGTGTGGTCTGCCATCTTTGCAGGAATGATCCTGTGTGCAGGAGAGGCTGTGGTGGCAAAGCTGGCCTGCAATTATTTTGGACATGAATTGAAGGCCGGAACGCCCTTTACCGCAGAGGGTGCAAAGGAGCTGCTGCTTTTGGGTGTCCACACCATCTGGATCCCCACTGTGGCAGCAGTGCTGGCGCAGGTGGCCCATAAGATCATTTCTGTTCTTTGGGGAAATGTAGAACCTATGGCATTGGAAAGCGGTGACAGTGCGGCTTTGGGGGTTATGTTCATTGTGGTATCTCTGTTGTGCCGCTATGGTGCAGAATTGAAGGAGGAGAAAAAATGAAAGAGGCTCTTTGCGGCGCAAATTGTGCCCAGTGTCCCTCCAAAGAAGTTTGCCCCGGCTGTGCCGAAACCAAGGGCTGTCCTTTTGGCAAGCAGTGCTTTCTGGCAAAATACATATTGGACAATGGAATGGAAAACTATCAGGTCTTCAAAAGAAGCTTGATCGATGAAGTGAATGCCCTGCACATTGAGGGAATGGAAAGGGTCACAGAGCTTTATCCTTTGGTAGGTAATTTTGTTAACTTGGAATATCCGCTGCCCAATGGAGAGCGAGTGAAATTTCTGTGTAACGACGAAATGTATCTGGCCACGCAGGTGAGAGACCTCCGTGACAACAGCGGCAAAACCTGCTTTGGTGTCATTGCCAGAGAGAACTTCCTGCTGGTGTGCCGATATGGAGAACACTGCACTGATCCAAAAATTGAAGTTTACAGGAGCAGATGAGCATAGACAGGGGAATAGCCTATGCGTGGCTTTCTGGTAGCGACGCTTCCGTGGCTGTGTATTGGGATGGCCCTTGTTCTGTGTGCTGTTAATTTCAGTATAGCGAAAAAAGGAAAAAAGAAGCAAAGGAATACGGAAATCACATGACCGAGGGAATGTGTATACGAAAAGGAAGGTAGATCTTGCCGAAGCAGTGTTTTTCGCTGCTTCGGCATTTTTAATAAAAGTCAAACATTTCTCAAAAGTTTTGAACATAAAGCCCCAGTATGATTAGGCCACAACAAAACAAAAGGAGAAATTCAAAATGTCTAAAATCGCAGAAACCAATGAAAAAATCGCACAGGGTGTAGTGAAGGGCTATCAGAAAATTGAAAATGGTGTGGTGTCCGGCTACAAAAAGATGGAAACCGGTATTGTGGAGGGCTTTGAGAAAGTCACCGATAAATGTGTAGAAGTCCTTTTTGCCAAAGAAGGGGAGACCGTTGAGGATGCAAAGGCTCGCCTTTCCGGAGAAAAAAAGGAAGTTTAACAAAACAAAAACATTTCTAAAAACATTTGAAAACATCCTTCCGTTAGGATATGTCCATAAAACACCGAAAGGGGAAAGCGAACATGAATAAGAACGATCAGGAATATTTGGTACAGAAGATCCGCACTCAGTACACCGAAAAGGAGTACACCCAGCTGGATGAACTGAAGGCACTGGACAAGAAAGTCAAAGCACCCGTTACCACCTTTGCATACATTTACGGCTCTGTCTCCGCCCTTATCATGGGTGCAGGTATGAGCCTCATTATGACTGACATCAGCAAAACCATCGGTCTGACTGACCCCATGATCTCCGGCATTGCCATTGGTATCGCAGGTATGCTGATGGTGCTTAGCAATTATCCTATCTATAAGGCAGTTTTAAACAGCCGCCGCAAGAAGTACGCTGCAAAGATCATCGCCATCAGTGACAAGATCATGAAAGGCTAATATCCCTATGCCGGATGCAAACTGCATCCGGCTCTTGCTGGGTTTCATCAAAAGGAGAAATGCATGAACGCAATTGAAATTCGTAGTTTATCCAAAAGTTTTCGTACCATGTATGCGGTGGATCATTTGAATATGACCGTCCCTGTGGGGGCGATTTATGGCTTCATCGGCGAAAACGGCAGCGGCAAATCTACCACCATGAAGCTGTTGTGCGGCCATTTTGTTGCCGACAGTGGCGAAATCAAGCTGTTCGGACGGGAACATACCGATCCCGGTGTTCGTGTTCGGGTGGGTGCGCTGATCGAAAATGCCGGATGCTTTCCCGGTTCTTCTGTCTATCAGAACCTGATGATGCAGGCTATCAACCTGAATCTGCCTGACCCGGATGCAGAAATTCACCGGGTATTGAAAATCGTCCGCATGGAAGAGCACGCTCAGCTGAAATTTAAAAAGTGTTCTTTGGGAATGAAGCAGCGTATCGGTATTGCCATGGCGCTGCTGGGTGACCCGGCTCTGCTGATTTTGGATGAGCCGATCAATGGCCTGGATACTGACGGTATGCGCCTAATGCGTGAAATCCTGGTGGATATTACGAAGAAATGGGGATGTACTGTCCTGATTTCCTCCCATATCCTCGGTGAGCTTGAAAAGATCGCCACCCACTATGGTATTATCCGCCAGGGCAAAATGGTCATGGAGCTGTCTGCCGAAGATCTGGAAAACAGAGCAAAGGTTCTTGTCTCCCTCAAAACCGCTGACATGGCAGGAGCAAAGGTGATTTTGCAGAACAAGTATGATGATGTTCGTCTGGAAGGGGAGTATCTTCAGATCTACGGTGTAGATAGAACAGAAGACGTTGTGGAACATCTGATAAGCAACGGCCATATAGTCAGTGAAATTAAAAAGAACAGAATTGGACTGGAAGAATACTACATTGAACTGATGAGCCGAAAGGAGGAAAAGTAAGATGGAAAGCCGACTGCAATTTCAAAATCCCACTTTTACCGAGCGGATCAAGGGAATGCTGGGCGTGGATTTTTATCGCCTGTTCCATACCCCTCTGTTTTACATTTTCCTTGGCATAGCGGCCATTATTCCGGCGATGATCGTAGGCACCGGTGGTATGGAAAATCCTCAGACCGGGGAAGTGGGCACTCAGCTTTATACCAATGTCTGGAACATTGTCGCAGCGAACAAGCCTTTGTATGTCATCAGCGACATTGGTGAATACGCCAATATGAATATGGTGTTTATTTTCGGCGGCATCATGGTTTCCATTTTCATTGGTCACGATTACAGCAGCGGCTATGTCAAGCAGTTGTTCACCACCCATGCCAAAAAGCAGGACTACATGATCTCCAAAACCTTAAGCTGCGCCTTCGCAATGGCCTGTATGTGCATTACTTATATGATCGGCGGCGTGGCAGCGGGGTTGCTGACCGGCCTTTCCTTTGAAGTTAAAGCCGATGCGTTGGTATTTGCCATCCTTGGGAAAATGGTCATGAGTTTAGGCTGGGCCAGCCTGTATACTTTCCTGAATGTTATTTTCCGTAAGTATTTTGGCATTTCCATTGCATCTTCCTTCTTCTTTGGAACAGGCATCCTCATCATCGGTGCGGCTGCCATTTTCGGCAACAACTCGGTTTTGAATATTTTCCTCTACGGCTCTTCCGTCTATGCCTGCCTGTCTGCCACCCCGGTAACGCTGGTCGTCTGTCTTGCTTGCTCCATTTGCTGGGCTGTTATTTACAATGTGCTGGGTACAAAGGTGCTGGGCAGTTGCGATGTATATTAAGGAGATCAGAACATGAATGCAATTGAAATCAAGGGTTTGACCAAAAACTTTGGCCCCAAGCAGGCAGTTTCCGGTTTGAATATGACTGTGCCAAAGGGTGCGATCTACGGCTTTATCGGTGAAAACGGCAGCGGTAAATCCACCACCGAAAAGCTGATCTGCGGCCTGATCTTGCCCAACTCCGGATCGATCCACTTGTTCGGCAAGGATCATACTGATCCCGATATTCGCAGCAAACTGGGGGTGCTCATTGAAGCTCCCGGCTGTTTCCCCGGTCTGACGGTTTGGGAGAATATGAAATTGCAGGCAGCCAATTTGGGACTGAAAAAGGCGGACGAGGAGATCATTAAAATTTTGAAAACTGTCCGCATGGAAGGGGCTGCTTCCAATAAATATAAAAACTGCTCCCTGGGTATGAAGCAGCGCATCGGCATTGCTATGGCACTGCTGGGAAGCCCAGAGCTTCTGGTGCTGGATGAGCCCATCAACGGTCTGGATGCCGATGGTATGCGCATTATGCGGCAGGTGCTGTGCGAATTAGCCGCACAGGGAGTGACCATTCTCATTTCCTCCCACATCTTAGGAGAACTGGAGAAGATCGCCACCCACTATGGCATCATTCGGGGCGGCAAAATGCTGAAGGAAATGACCGCTCAGGAGCTGGAAGCCGGTTGCCGTACCTACACCGCCCTCCGTTCCGGCGAAATGAACCGCACCAAAGCCCTGCTCTCCTGCAAGTATTCCCGAGTGGAGGAAGATGATGCTGGCTTTATCCGTGTCTATGATCCGGTGATCCCGGAGGAAATCGTTACTTATCTTTACAAAAATGGCATTTTGATCAGCGAGATCCAGACTTCCAAAATCGGTCTGGAAGCGTATTACATGGATCTGATGAAGGAGGGCAGATATGATGAAAAGGCTTAAAACCATGCTGGCAGTGGATTTTCGACGGATGTTTCACAGTAAGCTGTTCTATATTCTGATTGCCTGTGCTCTGGTCATGCCCATTTTGATGACTGTTATGATGACCATGATGGATGGGTCAGAGTCTGTCAATCAGCAGACGGGAGAAGTGACGATCATCCACGGCCCTGAAAACACATGGCAGTCCATTGGTACGCTGCCCACAGAGGACGGCAATGCCATGGGCGGTATGGATGTGATGGCCATGTGCAATATCAACATGATGTTTATGCTGGTGTCGGTGTTTATTTGTCTGTTTATTTCCGATGATTTCCGGTGGGGCTTTGCTAAAAATCTGTTTACCGTCCGGGCAGGAAAGGGAAATTATGTGCTCTCTAAGACATTGGTTGGCTTCGTCTGCGGTGCGTTAATGTTGGTGGCCTATTTTGTGGGTGCATTGTTGGGCGGTGCCATTTCTGGACTGTCCTTCAGTCTGGAAGGGCTGAGTGCTGGAGATATCGCCATGTGTATGCTGGCAAAGATCTTCCTGATGCCTGTATTTGTGTCGATTTTTGTGGCCATCAGTGTGGCAGCAAAGCAAAAGGCATGGCTGGCAATTTGCGGGAGTCTGGGTGGCGGCATGATCCTGTTTATGATGGTTGGCATGGTCACCCCTCTGAACGCTACCATGATGAATGCCGGACTTTGTCTGATTGGCAGTGTGCTCTTTGGCTTCGGTCTGGGTACTGTCAGCAATATGATTTTGAAAAAACGGGATATTCTGTAAAAACGAAGTTGGCTGCGCTGAAAATTTCGGTGCGGCCAACTTTTTTGAAAATTTAAACAAAACTTTAACATTTCCGTGCTATAATACCTTTATAAAATGCAGGAGGTAGGGCAATGTTTAAGATTTTGGTTTTGGAAGACGACAGGGAACTGAATCGGACTGTCTGCGCTTTTTTAAATCAGAGCGGCTATGAGGCCATTGGCTGCATGGATGCCAATGAAGCCTACGATGTGCTTTACGAACATACAATTGATCTGATCGTTTCTGATATTAT
The DNA here is from genome assembly GCA_964425865.1 of uncultured Oscillospiraceae bacterium. GTDB lineage: Bacteria > Bacillota > Clostridia > Oscillospirales > Oscillospiraceae > Faecousia. Next base: position 6,754 of record CAYROJ010000061.1, read on the forward strand.
GATGCCGGAAGTTGACGGCTTTGAGTTTGCCCGCAATGTTCGGGATACCAATAAGGATATTCCCATCCTCTTTATGACTGCCAGGGATGATATTGCTTCTAAGCAACGGGGCTTCCGCATCGGCGTGGACGATTACATGGTGAAACCCATTGACCTGGACGAGCTGTTCCTGCGCATCGGTGCGCTGCTGCGCAGGGCAAAGATCGCCGCCTCCCGAAAGCTGGAAATCGGCAGCTTCGTGATGGATGCCGATGAGCATACGGCATATCTGGGGGAGGAAGAGATCAGCCTGACCAACCGGGAATTTTCCATCCTGTATAAACTGCTCAGCTATCCCAAGAAGACTTTTACACGCCAGCAGTTGATGGATGAATTTTGGAATGTGGATACGGAAACTGCCCCCCGGGCGGTGGATGTTTACATGACAAAGCTTCGTGCCAAGCTGGCGCACTGCGAGGATTTTGAGATCAAGACCGTCCATGGACTTGGTTATAAGGCGGTGGTCAAATGAAAAAGGCTGCTTTCTGGCACCGTTTTTTTCGGGCGGTCTATCGGTATTTGCTGTTTTTCCTGCTGGTGGCGTTTGTGACCACCTGCTGTATGGCATTGTTTGTTTCCACGCTGACACAAAGCATGGATATTACCCTGACCGCAGAAAACCTGAATATGGCAGCAAAGCTGACCTTTGGCAATGTGGTGCTGTTAAGCTTTCTGTTTACACTGATCGATGCCTTGCGCCGGAAATACACTGTTGAAAAGCCGGTGCGCCGGATCGTTGAGGGTACAGAAAAAATGATGCAGGGGGACTTTTCTGCCCGCATTCAACCTCAAGCCCATATTGCGGATGACACTTTTAACGAAATTATTGAACACTTTAACCGCATGGCTCAGGAGCTGAGCAGTGTGGAAACGCTGCGTACCGATTTTATTGCCAATGTATCTCACGAAATGAAGACACCTTTGGCTGTGATGCAAAACTATGGCACGCTGCTGCAGGCACCTCAGCTTTCTGACGAAAAGCGCCTGGAATACGCAAAAGGTGTTACCGATGGTTCTCGGCGTATGGCGGATATGATGACCAATATCCTAAAATTAAATCGACTGGAAAATCAGAAGATCTTTCCCCAAACAGAAGAGTATGACTTAAGCGAACAGCTTTGCCAATGCTTGCTGCAATATGAAAGTGTATGGGAAAATGCGGATATTGAAATTGAAACAGATATTGAAGAGCGTGTAACAGTTCGAGCGGATGCAGAGCTTTTGAGCCTGGTATGGAATAATCTGTTTTCCAACGCCTTTAAGTTTACCCCGAAAGGGGGGAGGGTGAGCCTCACACTGACTTCCAACGATGAATATGCCATTGTTCAGGTGGCCGATACCGGTTGCGGTATGAGCGCCGAAGTGGGAGCTCATATTTTTGAAAAATTCTATCAAGGGGACACTTCCCACTCTGTGCAGGGGAATGGTTTGGGATTGGCACTGGTGAAACGAGTGGTGGACATTCTTCACGGTGAGATCAGCGTTGAGAGCACTCTGGGCGTCGGTTCTACCTTCACTGTTAAAATTCGGAGGTTCTGATATGGAGTGGAAGAAAATTGGAAGGGCACTGCTTTTTCCCCATATTGCGCTGTTGTTCCTGCTGCTTCTGGTGGCGATCCCCCTAATGCTATATGGAATGCTGGTACTGGGAAATGAAAATCCTGTGACCATTGGTTCTTATGCTTTGGCCTTTTATACACTGACGATTTGGTGCGTCCGTGTGCCGTCCATCATCCGATACTGGAAGAATTTCAAATCAGAAAACAAGTATGCCCGGTTGTGGCTGGATGATGTGCAATTGCGCATGAAGGTGACACTGTCAGGTAATGTGCTCTGGAACAGTGCTTATGCCGCTTTACAGTTGGGATTGGGTGTTTATCACAAATCCGCCTGGTTTTACTCTCTGGCAGGATACTATTTCTGCTTGGCGCTTATGCGTTTCTTCCTTGCAAGACATACGCTGCGCCATAAGCCCGGTGAAGAAATGCGTCGGGAATTGGGATATTACCGTATTTGTGGATGGATATTCCTGGCCATGAACCTGTCGCTGTCTGGAGTGATGCTGTATCGCATCCATGAAAACCGAATGGTGTGCCACCACGAGATAACCACGATTGCAATGGCTGCCTATACTTTTACATCCCTGACCATGGCTATCGTCAATGTGGTACGCTATCGCAAATATAACAGCCCCGTCTTTTCTGCGTCGAAGGCTATTTCTTTGGCGGCGGCCTGTGTGTCTATGCTGACATTGGAGTCCACCATGCTGACTACCTTCAGCGGCCAGAATATGACAGAACAGACACAGATCCTGTTTCTGGCGCTGAGCGGCGGTGCGGTATCGGCGTTTATCATTGCAATGGCTGTTTATATGATCGTAAAAGCCAATGAAAAAATAAAATCTTTGGAGAAAGAAAATGGAAAACAATGAAACTTTTAAAATGACCTACTCTGCCCGTCAACAGGAGGAGATCGATCAAATTCGCCAAAAATATGAGCCCAAGGAACTGGATAAAATGGAACAGCTGCGGGCATTGGATGCCAGCGTTGGTAAAAAAGCAACGACCGTGGCGCTGATTTTGGGAATCCTGGGTGCGCTGATCATGGGACTGGGGATGAGTCTTGCCATGACGGATATTGGTCAGGCTATTGGACAAATGGCTATGCCGGTGGGGATCATTATAGGAATTATCGGGATCGTGCTTGTGAGCCTTGCCTATCCTGCTTATAACCGTGTGCTTGCGAAAGAGCGAAAGAAGATCGCTCCTCAGATCCTTCGCTTGACCGAAGAATTAACAAAATAAATCCATTGGGTATTCCGGCGAAGATAGATGGGGAGAGGAAATGTTCATTTGTCAATGATGTGAGACCACAAAAAAGCAGAAAGAGTTCTGATT
>CAYROJ010000062.1:0-9389 GCA_964425865.1 uncultured Oscillospiraceae bacterium
GGATCCCATTCTTGGAATCCTCCGTTTTCCTCCGACTGTTATTTTACAGCCCCTTATTTGCATCTTAGCCCAGACGAGCACCGGCGGGGATGGCATCATCCACCATGATGAGGTTCAGCTTCTCTTCGCCGTTTTCCGTATGGACGGCGGACAGCAGCATACCGCAGGACTCTCTGCCCATCATTTTTCTGGGGGGCAGGTTGACGATGGCCACCAGAGTCTTGCCGATCAGCTCTTCCGGCTTATAGAACTTTGCAATGCCGGAGAGGATCTGACGGTCGGTACCGGTGCCGTCGTCCAGGGTGAACTGAAGCAGCTTATCGGATTTTTTCACATTACAGCAATCTTTGACCTTCACAGCCCGGAAGTCGGATTTACAGAAGGTGTCGAAATCAACGCTTTCCTGGGTGTAGGGCTCAATTTCGATGGCAGGAGCGGCAGGCTCCTGAGCAGCCTTGGACAGCTCTTCCAAAGCGATCAACTCCTTTTCCATATCAATTCTGGGGAACAGGGGGGCTCCCACCTGGGTGTTCCAGACGGCGTTTTCATCGGCACAGTAGCACCGGGCATCCAGACCACGGGCATCCTTGGAAACGCCCAGCAGATCCAAAATCTTTTCGGAAGAGGTGGGCATGAAGGGGGTGAGCAGGATGGCGCTCATACGGATGCACTCACACAGGTTCTTCATAACGGTCAACAGCCGTGCCTTGGTATCCTCACTCTTGGCCAGGATCCAGGGGGCGGTTTCGTCGATATACTTGTTGGCACGATCCAGCAGACGGAAAATATCGTTCAAAGCCACGGAGAACTGGAAGGCCTCCATGTGCTTTTCGTAATCGGTGACGACTTCATCGGCCAGAGCCTTCAGCTCACTGTCCAGTTGGGCACTTTCGCCGCCCTTGCCCAAAACACCGTCAAAATACTTTTGGTTCATAGCGGTGGTGCGGGAGACCAGGTTGCCCAGCGTATTGGCAAGATCGGTGTTGATGGTGGAGATCAGCAGTTCATTGGTGAAGTTGCCGTCAGAACCGAAGGGAAAGGTGCGCAGCAGGAAGAAGCGCAGGGCATCCACGCCGAAACGCTCCGCCAAGATATAGGGGTCGACCACATTTCCCCGGGACTTGCTCATCTTTTCGCCGTTGAAATTCAGCCAGCCGTGGCCGTAGACCTTTTTCGGCAAGGGCAGGTTCAGGCTCATCAGCATGGCAGGCCAGATGATCGAGTGGAAACGGACGATCTCCTTGCCCACAAAGTGGACATCGGCAGGCCAATATTTCTCCAGATCGTTGTGGCGGTCATTTTCAAAGCCCAGAGCGGTCATGTAGTTAAACAGAGCATCGATCCATACATAGACCACATGGCCGGGGTCAAAGTCCACAGGAACGCCCCAGGTAAAGGAGGTTCTGGACACGCACAGATCCTCAAGACCCGGCTTGATGAAGTTATTGACCATCTCGTTGACACGGCTGCGAGGCTCCAGAAAATCAGTGTTTTCCAGCAGATCCTGCACCCGGTCGGCATACTTAGAAAGACGGAAGAAGTAGGCTTCTTCCTCGGCATCCTGCACTTCCCGGCCGCAGTCGGGGCATTTGCCGTCTACAAGCTGGCTCTCTGTCCAGAAAGACTCACAGGGAGTGCAGTACTTGCCCTTGTAGGAGCCTTTGTAGATGTCGCCGTTGTCATACATCTTCTTGAAGATCTTCTGGATGGCGGAGACATGGTAGTCGTCGGTGGTGCGGATGAACCGATCGTGGGAGATGTTCATCAGCTTCCACAGATCCAGCACGCCCTTTTCGCCCTCAACGATGTTATCCACATACTGCTGGGGAGTAATGCCGGCATCCTTCGCCTTGTTCTCGATTTTCTGACCATGCTCGTCGGTGCCGGTCAAAAACAGCACATCATAGCCTTGCAGGCGCTTGAAGCGAGCCATGGTGTCGGTTGCTACGGTGCAGTAGGCGTGACCGATATGCAGCTTGGCAGACGGATAGTAGATGGGAGTGGTGATATAATACTTCCCCTTACATTTTTCGCACATAGTTCTTTCCTCCTAAAAATAGAAAAATCGCCCCGGACAAGCCAAGGGCGACAATGATTTGACGCGGTACCACCTTGATTTACAGAAAAATTCTGCCTCAAAACGCTTTAACGGGCGCACCCGGTGAAGCCTAAATATCGACCTCACAGCTCCAAGACCATGTTCGGCAGTTCCGACCGTGCCTATTTCCAGCAAACAAGGCTCTCTGTCCGGGGGAAGGTGCTTACTCTTCTTTTCATCGCTTTTTTGAAATATTGTGTGTATTATAGCCCAAAATATGTGATTTTGTCAAGTAGTTGCCTGTTTAAGGGCAACTATTTTTTGCTTTTGAGGGGATGGATGAAAGGGAGGGAGGCTATGGAACAGAAAAGTGGGGAGAAATCTCTGAAAAATCGCATTCGTACCGGGAAAATTTGCCGGGAGGATGTGACTCGGCGGCTGGCAGAGCTGGCCTTCGGCAAAGCCAATGACTGTGTGCGGCTGGCGTTGGAGGAAGACCTGCCGCTGGGAAAGCTGGATCTGGGGCTGCTCAGTGAGATCAAGCGCAATGAAAAAGGCACGGTGGAGATCAAACTGGTGGACAGGCTGAAGGCCTTGGAACAGCTGGCGGCGCTGGCTCAAAACCAGGGGACGGATCTGGAGTCGTTTTTACAGGCGCTGCAGAAAAGCGGTGAGGGAGCATGAATTATCAAAGTTTCTCTCCCAAGCAGAAAACTGTGCTGACCTGGTGGCTACCGGGAAATGCCAACGAACGCTATGAAGCTATGGTCTGCGATGGAGCGGTGCGTTCCGGAAAGACACTGGCCATGGGGCTTTCCTTTTTCCTGTGGGCCATGGTCAGCTTTGAGGGCCAGAGGTTTGGTGTCTGTGGTAAGACCATTTCTTCACTGAGAAGAAATGTGCTGTCGGAAATTCTGCCACGACTGGAGGGAATGGGCGCTACCTGGAAGGAAAAACGGTCAGAAAATTTAGTGACCGTTACCTTTCAGGGGCGTCGCAATCAGTTCTACATCTTTGGTGGTCGGGATGAAAGCTCAGCCAGCCTCATTCAGGGCATCACCTTTGCCGGCATTTTGCTGGATGAAGTAGCACTGATGCCCCGCTCCTTTGTGGAGCAGGCCTGCGCCCGATGCTCGGTGGCAGGCAGCAGGCTGTGGTTCAACTGTAATCCGGCAGGGCCAAGCCACTGGTTTTACAAGGAGTGGATAGTGGAAGCAGAGCAACGAAACTGCCTGCGGCTGCACTTTACCATGGAGGACAATCCCGCTTTAACGCCGGCCATTCGTCAGCGGTATGAACGGCTTTACAGCGGCGTGTTTTACCGCCGTTTTATTAAGGGAGAGTGGGCACAGGCCGAAGGACGGGTCTATGATTTCTTTGAACGATCCATGGTGAAGCCAGTGCCGGAGGGGAATTTTAAAAAGTGGTATGTTTCCTGTGATTATGGCACAGTCAATCCCACCTCTATGGGACTGTGGGGGCTGCAAAAGGGCATTTGGTATCGGGTGAAGGAGTTTTATTTTGACTCTCGGGCAACTCAGCGGCAAATGACCGATGAGGAATACGCTGCGGCTCTGGAAAAGCTGGCAGGGGGAAGACCCTTGGCGGCAGTGATCGTTGACCCTTCGGCAGCCAGCTTCATTGAAGTGCTGCGGCGCAGGAGATTGCCGGTGCGCAAGGCAGAAAATGAGGTGCTTTCCGGTATTCGTCTGACGGCAGATCTGCTCAAAACAGGGAAAATCGTTATTTGCGCCGGGTGCGATGATCTGATCCGGGAAATGGATGAATATGTGTGGGATCTGAGCAGTCCGTCCAAGGATCGGGTAAAGAAGGAACACGACCACGCCATGGATGAAATGCGCTATTTTGCCTCCACCGTGCTGGGGAAACGGGAAAGCGGCTTTGCCGCCTGCACCGTGGAGCGGTGCAGATAAATGAAAGGAGCATGAAAATGAAGCGAAAACAACAAGATCCACCACTGGCGGCTACCGCCTGTCAGCTGCGTGGTACCGTGGGGCATCCTTTCGGGGCGCTGCGGGGATTTGTTCCTCTGGGGACAGGGGAAGATATGGTCTATCGACAGCTGAGGGAAGCGCTGCCTGTGCTGGATGCGGTGGTGGGAAAGCTGGTACGGCTGAGCGGCGGCTTTGAAGTGGCCTGCAAAAATAAGCTAGCGCAGGAAAAACTGGAAAAGTTTTTGAAGACCGTGCCCTGTGGTCGGGGGCAGGTGGGCATTGACAGCTTTTTGACTGGTTTCCTGGACAGCTTACTGGTCTATGGCCGCAGTGTGGGTGAACTGGTGGTGGATCGGGGACACCTGAGGGCGGTTTGTTGGGGTGATGTGACCCAGCTGCAGGTGGTGGAAGGGGACAATCCTCTGGATATGGAGCTGTGGGGGCCGGATGCCAAGGGACACATAGGGCCGCTGCCGTATCAGCATCTTTTGCTCTTTGCCACCTTAAACCCGGAGGCAGCCCATCCCTACGGTGTCAGCCTGTTTCGGGGGATGCCTTTTCTGGCGGATATTTTGATGAAGATCTACAACACCATTGGTGTCAACTGGGAACGGGCAGGCAATGTCCGATACAGTGTCATCTGCAAGCCGAGTGAAAATATGGATGCCACTGCGGTTCAGGAACGGGGCAGACAGGTAGCGCAGGAATGGAGCCGTGCCATGGAGGATGCAAAAAACGGCACGGTTCGGGATTTTGTGGCGGTGGGAGATGTGCAGATTCAGGTCATCGGCAGCGAAGCCAGGATATTGGATTCTCAGATTCCGGTGCGGCAGATCCTGGAGCAGCTGGTGGCAAAGACCGGCTTGCCTCCCTTCCTGCTGGGACTGAACTGGAGCACCACCGAGCGGATGAGCACGCAGCAGGCGGATATTCTGACTTCGGAGCTGTGGGCCCTACGGCGCACAGTGGAGCCGGTGATACAGAAGATATGTAAGACCTATTTGGCCTTGGAGGGCCTGGATGACCGGGTGGAGATCCTGTGGGACGATGTGAGTCTGCAGGATATTACGGAGGAAGCAAAGGCCAGCCTTTACATGGCACAGGCAGAAAAATACCGGGCGGAAGCCGGGAACGGAGGAAACAAATGAATATTCAAAAAGGAACGCAGGTATCGGCTTCCGGCGTTGTAACGGAAGCACAGATGGCAGCTATCAATGCCCAGACCAAGGCGACCCTGACAACAGAGCAGGTGTATGTATTCTCTGTGCGACTGTGTGACGATCAGGTGGATCGGGATATGGAACGGTTTGATACAGCAGCCTTACCGGAATTGGCGAAAATGTTTATCGGCAAGACAGGCATCATCGATCACCATTGGAGCGCAGATGCCCAGGTGGCGCGTATTTTTGAGACACAGGTGGTGTGTGAAAACGGTGTTAGCTACATTAAGGCGTGGGCCTACGTCCGCCGGGGTGGTCAGGCGGAGGAAGTGATCGCTGATATTGAGGCCGGGATCAAAAAGGAAATCAGCGTAGGCTGTGCTATGGGACAGGCAGTTTGCTCTGTCTGTGGCGGCGAATATGGCAGCTGCGGCCATCAAAAGGGCGAGCATTATGATGGACAGGCCTGTCATGTCATCTTAAGACAGCCTATGGATGCGTATGAGTTTTCCTTCGTGGCGGTGCCTGCCCAACGTGCTGCCGGGGTGATGAAGGCAGTGGGCGGTGGAAAGCGAACACTGAAAGAATTGGCTGAGGCATTTGGGGCGCAGACGGAGTACCGGGCGTTGGTGGTTCAGGCGCAGTTGGGCAGGGAATATGAAAAACAGCTGCAAAACGATGTGGTACGGTTGTTGCTGAGCTTGGATCTGGGACTGGAAGAGCCTGTGCTGCGCTCTGTCGCCGGAAAGGTCAGCCCAGAAGAATTGCAAAAGCTGAAAGCGGTGCTGGAAAAACGAATTTCGGAATTGTTCCCTGTTCAGACTCAGCTGTACCATGGGAAATCCAAGGAAGATGTGGAAAACGGATTTTTAATTTAGGTTTTACCGAGATATATCGGTGACCATATACATTTTTAGGAGGAAAAAGTATGGGTTATGACAATTTAAAGCTGGAAAAGGGCATGTATCGCCAGGAGGGCAAGAGCTTTACACAGGTGCTGGAGTCTCTGGACCCCAGCGAAAACTACCGTGGCACTGCACTGGAGGGTACAGACGCTTTCCAGCGGCAGCTTAAACGATTTGGCATCCGTGCCAAGGGGGCAGGCTCTTCTCCTGTGGAAAAGTTCTTCCGCACCATGGAGTCTGCGGTACTGTTTCCGGAGTACATCGCACGCACTGTCCGCCAAGGTATGGAGGAAAATGACATCCTGCCTGCCATCACTGCCACAACCACCGTCATCGACTCGCTGGACTATCGCTCCATCTATTCCACTGCCACTGATGCGGATAAGGCGTTGCAGGATGTGGCCGAGGGTGCGGCTATTCCTGAGACTGAGGTAAAGAGTAAGGAACATCTCATCAGCCTAAAGAAGCGGGGCAGAATGCTGGTTGCTTCCTATGAGGCGCTGCGTTTCCAGAAGCTGGATCTGTTCGGTGTTATGCTGCGCCAGATCGGTGCGCACATTCAGAAGCAGCAGATCGCAGATGCGGTGAAGGTGCTTGTGGAGGGCGATGGCAATGAAAATGCTGCCGTCAAGTACACTGTGGGAACCAGTCCCATGTCCGGCACCAAGGGTAGCCTGAGCTACGACCAGCTGGTGGAGTTCTGGGGCAAATTTGACCCATACACCATGAATACCATCCTCTGCTCTACGGACACCATGACCAAAATGCTGAAGATCCCCGAATTGCAGAATCCCCAGACCGGCCTGAATTTCCAGGGTACCGGCAAGCTGACCACCCCTCTGGGTGCACAGCTGCACCGCACCGGGGCTGTGGAGGATGACATGATCATTGGCTTGGACAACCGCTTTGCTCTGGAGCAGGTAAGAGCCGGTGATGTACTGGTGGAGTATGACAAGCTCATTGACCGTCAGCTGGAGCGTGCGGCCATCACTTCCATCGCCGGCTTTGGCAAAATCTGCACAGATGCTGCCGCAGTACTGTGCGTATGACGCTGGTTGAACAGGTTTATGCCCAGACACTCATGCTGTCCGGGTCGGTGGAAAGTGATCAGGAAAAACTGCTGGGGCTGTTCTGCCGGAGCGCAGTCGTTGGCATGGAACAGCGGCTGCGGGATGGAATCACCCCGGAGGACTGCAAGGCGGATTTTATCGCTGCCGGGGCGCTGTATGCCCTGGCAGCACTGGCGGAGACCGATGTTGCTTCCAATGTGGAGCGGTTACAGTTTGCGGATGTAACACTGGTGCCGGGGGGCACCAGTGCCGCATCTCGGTGTTTGCGCCGTCAGGCTGATATGATCATTTCGCCCTATTGTAAGGATGGCTTTGTTTTCCGGGGGGTATGAGATGGGAAAACAGATTGACCGCATTTTCAAATGCTACGGAGTTGCGGTACAGGTGGAAAACGCTTCCGGGATACAGACGGTCAAAGCCTTTTTCCGCAGTGTGACCAGCGATGCCTGGCAGAATGTGGAACGGGTGTTCTCTCCTTTGGGAGAGACACCCCGAGGCCGGTATATATGTCTGCTTCCGGCAGGTGTGGATGTTGTACCGGAGGACACGCTGACTGTTAGAGGGAAAAGGTATCTGGTGCGACGAACAGAACCAATTGCCGTATTTACAGATGTGATATGCAAATGGTGCCTGTGTGTGGAGAAGGGAAGTGGAAAAAATGGTGCTTGAATGCATTGAAAAGGCCATTGCTGTGCTGCAAAGCGCAGGCATCCCTGCTTGCCGGGGGTTTCCAGCAGGGAAGATGCCGCATCTGGAAGCGGTTTTTGCGACTGTTTCCATGGAGCAGGCCACGGAGGATGCACTGACTTTGACCGTTCAGATCTATGCACCTGCTTCTCAGGGAGGGACAGCCTGTGAGGATACCGCAGTGCTCGCCGGGGAGCGGCTAAGCACACTGGGGGTCCAGTGCCGGTTGGGAAGATGCAGCTTTGAGGGGAAGAGCGGGGTGTTTTGCCTGCCGGTGACAGTTACATTTTTAAAGGCAGAGGAGCCGCCGGTGCAGATCATTCAGCCCCGGGTGGAAATTGCGGGTGTGGAAATTGCAAATGTGGTGGCGGTGTCCACCGCATTTACCGGCACACAGGTCAGGCAGAAAAGTGAAACCACGGAGATGGAGCGTCTGAATACCGAAGAAAAGCGGTGGACGGTGACCGTGGAGGATCTGGTCCCTGCCCGGCTGTCTCCCCAGCAGGAGATCACGACCGGTTTTACGGTGGTAATCACCCACCCCGGAGAAAGGGAAACCTATAACGGCTGCTGCTGGTCAAAGGTCACCACAGAGGCAACGGCAGAAGGCACTCGCCGGGTAAGGGTGGCGATCACCTGTAACGACCCGGTGATCACAGCTGTTTGATAAAAGGAAAATGCGCTGCAATTTTGCAGCGCATTTTTTATGAAAGTTGGAAGTATTCTGCCAGAAAACGGGCTACACCATCTTCATCATTGGAGTATCGGGAAAGGTGGGCACAAGTACCGTGAAGTTCCGGCTTGGCATTACACATCAAAACGCCGACACCTGCCTGTTGCAGCATTTCAATGTCGCCCAGGTCGTCACCAAAGGCGATCACATCAGCAAGACTGCCGCCCACCAGCTCCATCAGTTTCTTGTTTCCCTGGGCTTTGGTGGCATCGGGGTGATTGAACCGCTTGAACAGACCGCCGAAGTAGGAGACATAGGTCAGGCCAAAGGCTTTTGCCAGCTGGGCGGCATCTTCTTCGTGTTCAATGGCGGCCACGATCTTCAAACTGGGGTAGGGAAAGGTTTCTGCGGCAAAATCAAATGCTTTGGAGTTTTGCCCGGTGTATTTTCCCTGGTGAGAATAAGGGCCGTCCTCGGCCTGAACGGTGAAGTTGTCACTGACGGTCAGAAGCTGTCGAATGAAGGCCTGGGTCTGGCTCACAGTCAACTCTGCTTTGTAGACTGGGTTTTCGTCTTTGTCTAAAATCAGCGCACCGCCGTTTAAAATGGCGTAGTCCGGGTGGAGTTGGTCAAAGTAGTCCTGGTCGAATTGCTTGGAGCGTGCGGTGTTAATGACGATTTTATGTCCCATTTTCTGCAGTTTTTTCAGAATTTCCAGAGTATAGGCGCTGATTTGCCGGTGGTGATTTAGGAGGGTATCATCCATGTCAAAAATAATATAGTTCATAAGGCTCTCTTTTCGTTTTTTGTTTTATTATGGGGGCAGAATGATTTTTTGTCAAGAGATGTATGTGCTAAAATGATGTGAACCTAAAAAAGATGAGAAGTCGCCCTTGATGTG
>CAYROJ010000063.1:0-9202 GCA_964425865.1 uncultured Oscillospiraceae bacterium
CGGTGTTCTCTTTTATCGGAAATATCCAGGAGGAGACCCACCGCTTTGCCATCACATACCATCGCCAGCTTCGCAGCAAGAGGCTTCGTTATTCGGAATTGGATGGCATCCCCGGCATCGGCCCCAAGCGGAAGCAGGAGCTTTTAAAGCAATTCAAATCCCTGACCGCCATTGGTCAGGCTACCTTACCGGAATTAGAGCGGTTACTTCCAAAGGATACGGCAATGGCAGTGTATCAGCATTTTAGGGAAAAGGAGTAGCAAACCGATGATTCGCTATGCGTTTAGAAAGCTGGACGAGGATACGATTTCTCAGCTGATCGCACTGTCCGGCATTTGGGTGAATGAAGAATGTTCCTATGGCATGGTAGTCAACGAAAAAGCAGATTTAAAGGAACCGCTTGCCGTAGCGTTGGATGACGCCAGAATCGTTGGCTACTGTTTCGGAGAATGCTACCGTCAGACACGGCAAACATCCTATATTCCTTTGGATAGCTGCTGTTTTTCTCTGAAAGAGTTGTATGTCCTGCCGCAATACCGGGGGCAGGGGATCGGCAAAACCCTCTTTCGTATGATGGAGCAAAAGGTTTCCGAAGAATGTGAATTTGTCACCCTGACGACCTCCACCAAGAATTACAAAGCCATCCTGCACCTATATGTAGAAGAGCTTGGGATGGACTTTCACAGTGCATTTTTGATTAAGAAAACAGGAGAAAGCCAATGAGAGTGATTACTGGAAAAGCTCGGGGTGTGAATTTAAAAACCCCCGAAGGGCTTACCACCCGGCCCACCACCGATCGGGTGAAGGAAGCCCTGTTCAGCATCATCAATTTTGACATTCCCAATGCCCGGGTATTGGATCTGTTCGGCGGGACCGGCCAGCTGGGCATTGAAGCGCTGAGCCGGGGGGCAAGATCTGCGGTTTTTGTGGATGCAGGAGAGCCTGCTTGTAAGCTCATTAAGGAAAACCTGCGCCGCACAAAGCTGGAAAATCAAGCCATGGTCATCCGGGCGGATTATCAGGAGTATCTGCGCCGCTGTAAAGAGAAGTTCGACATTATTTTTCTGGATCCCCCTTATGCAGAAGTTTTTCTGGAAAATTCGATAAAATCCATCACGGAAATTGACATTTTGCAATCTGGTGGTATAATAGTGTGTGAGCGACCTCTGGATAAAGAGCTGCCCTGGGAATATCCCGGCTATTGCCGCTCGAAAGATTACAAATACGGTAAAACACTCATAACCCTCTACCGGAAGGAAAATACATGAAAATTGCAATTTACCCCGGCAGCTTTGACCCGGTGACCAGTGGCCACTTGAACATTATTCAGCGTGCCGCCGGAATTTTTGACAAGCTGATCGTGTGCGTTATGGTCAATGCAGGCAAAAATCCCATGTTTACCTTGGATGAGCGGGTGGATCTGATCCGCCGTATCACCAAGGACATTCCCAATGTGGAGGTTGACTGCTCCAATGAGCTTCTGGCAGACTATGCACGACGCAAGGGGAGCTGTGTCATCGTCAAGGGCCTGCGTGCCGGCTCGGACTTTGAAAATGAATTCCAGATGGCTCTGATCAACCATAAGATCAATCCGGAACTGGATACCATGTTTTTAACTGCAGAACACCAGTATATGTACCTTAGCTCCAGCACCGTGAAGGAACTTGGTTCTTACAATGTAGATTTATCTGAATTTTTGCCGGCGGAGATCATCCCGGACTTTCAGAGAAAAATAAACAAAAACCGTCAAGGAGGAAATTCCCAATGAACGAGAAACATATTGAAGACCTCATCACATCCCTGTATGATATGGTCCAGGATGCCAAGTCTGTGCCGCTGGCCGCTGATAAATGCTTTTTGGAGCGGGACAAGGCGCTGGATCTGCTGGATGAGATCATTGCACAGCTGCCTGCTGAGCTGAAGCAGTCCCGTACCATCGTGGAATCTCGCAATGAGCTGATCACACAGGCTCGCCGTGAAGCTGAAAGTGTTGTGCAGCGTGCCCGTGAGGAGGCAGAACTGCTGGTTTCTCAGCAGGTCATCTATCAGGAAGCCAAGCGTCAGTGCGTGGAAATGGTGGAGCAGACCAAAAAGCAGCTCGATGAGTTGCAGCAGGTCAGCAACGACTATATGAGTGATGCACTGCGCCGCACGGAAGAAGCGATGACACAGGCACTGGAAGATGTAAAAATTACTCGGTCCAAGTTCCAGGCTTTGACCAGCAAGAATACGGACGAAGAACCTGCTGAGGTTTGATCTACATATTGTATGCCGCCCGAAAGAGAGCTTCCGGGCGGCATTTTTCTGCCCCGAAATGCATAAGCATGAAGGGAAAGGGGAGAGGGAAATGACATATCAAAGCAAAACAGCAGACAGATCTGCATCTATACCCGTTGGGCTGGGAATAGGGCTGTTATTGAGCTGGGCAACGACGGTTGGGATCGGAATGGTGATTACTTTTCTGATTGCAGGGGAGAGGATCGAAACGACAGCGCTTGCCCCTCTGCCCGTTGGAACGATGCTCTTAGCTGTGTTTGCAGGTGCAATGCTTTCGGCTAAGAAAATCGGATCTCAGCGGATGGTGATCTGTCTGTGCAGCGGGGGACTGTACTATGTGAGTTTGCTTGGCTGCAACGCACTGTTTTTTGACGGAAGTTATCAGGGAATCCTGCCTGCACTTCTCGTGGTGATCGGTGCAAGCCTGGTGGCAGGGCTCATGGGCTTACGGCAAAAGGGACCTAAATTTAAAAGTGGTAAATCAATGTATCGGGGCTGATTGTGCACAATGCACAATAGGGTAAAAGCTATTTACCCATAGCGAAGAGATGGATAAAATGATGCACAAACTACATTTGGTGGCAGCTTTTTATGCCATACCCCAACATCTTCCAATGCTTTATTGCTCGGGCATATTGGAAGTTGAAACGGTTTCCGAAGTTTACATAATCGTGTTGACATAAAAATGGTGATAATTTACAAAAAATACAGCTGCAACCATTTGCCGCTTGAATTTTGTAAACTTTTGGGGTATAGTATTTGTGAACAGAAATCGGGCATTATTTGACCGCTGGGCCAAAAGCCATGGGTGGTCATTTCTTTTTCGTTTTTTGTACCGGAAGAAAAAGGGTAGAATAGAATGTTGGATTTGATCAGCGCCTATGAAAATTACCTGTCCAAGGTAAAGCAGGCCTCCTCCAACACCGTTGCTTCCTATATGCGTGACATTCGGCAGTTTGCTGATTGGCTCCGCCTATCCGAAAGCCGGGAGGTCGTGGATGCACAACAATTGAATATCCGTGCTTATCTCGACCATCTGGTAGAAGAAGGCCGCTCCGGTGCCACACTGTCCCGGCATTTGGCCAGCCTAAAAAACTTCTACGCCTATTTGGTGTCCTCGGGCTTTTTGGAGCAGACTCCTGTAATCGAGATGCATGTTGACCGTGGAGAGAAAAAGCTGCCCCAGATCCTTTCCGGCCGTGAAATCGAGCTTTTGTTGCAGCAGCCGGTATTGACCGATGCCAAGGGCTACCGGGACAAGGCGATGCTGGAGACCATGTATGCTACTGGTATTCGTGTTTCTGAGTTGATCGAGCTGAATGTGGATGATGTGAATCTGGAACTCGGGATCGTGAAATGTGCCAGTGGCAGCAAAGCCAGAACCATTCCGCTTTATCCTGCTGCACTGCGTGCGCTCAGCGCTTATTTGAAGGATGTTCGCTCGGCCATGGTTGCCGATCCCGGGGAAAAAGCATTATTTGTGAATGTCTCCGGTGTTCGTATGAGCCGCCAGGGCTTTTGGAAGATTTTAAAGCACTATCAGTCCACTGCACATATTGACAAAGAGATCACCCCCCATACCTTGCGCCACAGCTTCGCCGTTCATCTTCTGGAAAACGGTGCAGACTTGGGCTCTTTACAGGAACTGATGGGTCACAGTGATATTTCCTCTACACAAATGTACACACACATGATCAATCAGAAAATCAAAAGTGTCTACGAAAAATGTCATCCAAAGGCATGATGCTTTTACCACCGGGTATCATGCTCTGAATACAAGAAAATGTAAAAGATCTGCCGTTTTCCTTCCTTACCGGCAGATCTTTTTCATTGTGAAAGGGGATTTTTATGAATATTACGGAAGCACTGTTCGGACTTCAGGACAGTGCCTATGCTGATTTTCAAAGCAAACTGACACCTGGTATTCCCAGAGAGTTATTCATCGGTGTCCGTGTCCCTCAGTTGCGACAGTTGGCCAAAAACCTTAAAAACCAGTCCTGTGCTTTTCAGAATTCCTTGCCCCATAAGTATTTTGAAGAAAACCTGCTTCATGGGTTATTGATTTCCGAAATCAAGGATTTTGATACCTGCCTGACGGCACTGGATGCATTTTTACCTTATGTGGACAACTGGGCAGTCTGCGATACTATGTCGCCTAAAGCGCTGGCACAGAATCGTAGGGTGCTTCTTGAAAAAATCCGGCAGTGGACAGCATCATCCCATATCTATACCTGTCGGTTCGGCCTATTATGCCTGATGCGTTATTTTTTAGATAAAGATTTCCAAGCCTCCTATTTAGAAATTCCGGCAGCCATCCGGTCAGAAGAGTATTATGTTAATATGATGATTTCCTGGTTTTTTGCCACAGCTCTGGCCAAGCAATGGGAAGCGACCATTCCTTATATCGAGCAGCATCGGTTACCCGTGTGGGTCCATCGCAAAACCATTCAGAAGGCAAGGGAGAGTTTTCGTATCACCACAGAGCAAAAGGCATATCTAAATGCACTGAAAGCAATATAACAAATCCCCGACAAAAGCCAGCCATTTAACTGCTTTTATCGGGGATCTTTTCATTCTATTTACAGACCTGTCATCGCAGCCAGCACATCCACTTCGATCTGCTGAATGCTCTTTTTCATATTTAGAGCCTCATCAATATCAATGTCAGTAAAGCGGCCAGCTTGACTGCAAACGATCCGATTGGTTTTCTCGGCACGGAGCAGTTCCACAGCCAAATAACCCATCTTGGTGGCATTGACACGGTCACGGCCGGTGGGCGTACCGCCACGCTGAATATGTCCCAGCACCGTCACACGGGGATCCAGGTCAATGGTCTCCTTGATTTTTGCTGCAATGTCAGTGGCATGGCCAGCGCCTTCTGCAACCACGATCATGTAATGGGTAAAGCCGTTGAACCGCGCCTGGCGGATCTTCTCGATCACATCTCGCTCAAAGTCGATGGGTTCTTCCGGCACCAAAACAGCCGTTGCACCCACTGCCAAACCTACATACATGGCCAGATAACCGGCGTTGCGGCCCATGACCTCCACCACAGAGCAACGCTCATGGGACTGCATGGTGTCACGCAATTTGTCGATGCACTCGATGGCCGTATTTGCAGCGGTGTCAAAACCGATGCAGTAATTGGTGCAGGAGATGTCGTTATCAATGGTGGCAGGAATGCCAATGACATTGATGCCGTATTTGCTCAGTGCCAGAGCACCCCGGAAAGTGCCGTCGCCGCCGATGGCGATGATGCTGTCCAATCCCAGAAATTTGCAGGTGGAAACAGCCTTGCGCTGGCCTTCTTCGGTCATAAATTCTTTGCTGCGAGCGGTATAGAGAATTGTGCCGCCACGATTAATGGTATGCGATACGCTTTTTTCATCCAAGCGTACGATGTCGCCGGTGATCAAACCGTTCCAGCCTCTGCGGATGCCATAGCATTCGATACCATGATACAGCGCAGTACGCACAACAGAACGAACACAGGGGTTCATGCCGGGGGCATCGCCGCCGGAAGTCAAAACGCCAATTCTTTTTACGCTCATAAAGAAACCTCCAAAGGTAAAAATTTCTTGATTACATTGTAGCGAATTTCCCGGGAAATGTAAAGAAGTAATTTTAAGATCCCCTCTCAACAAAAGTTAAGAGGGGATCGGTCATATCAGACTTCCCACTGGGCGAGCCAGGAAGCAAATGCCTGATACAGAGTTGTCATTTTGTTGCTGTACTGTTCTGCATCGTTCATGCGGTATTGCATTCTGCCATCGCCAAACTGCAGTGACCCGGAAGCATTTTTTGTATACTCGTCAACAAATTCATATTCCTGGTTTTCGATTGCCAGAAGTACTTCCTCAGCAAAAGATTCTGCCTGCTTGATATTGGTGACCAGGTCTGCAAAGGCCGTTTTATCCACGGATTCAATTTGCTTGATCATATCATCGAAATAGCCCTCTACATAGCCATAGTTGAACTGTGCACCTTCATTGTAAAGGAAATAAGGCAAATCAGAGGGATACAGATAGTCCTCGCCGCTTTCCCAGGGATAGGTATAGGTGCCCCAGAAGCAGAGGAAATTGATATAATCGTACATCGCATAAACATTGGATATTACATTGGTAGACGCCAGTGACTGCCACAGCTGCAGATGTTCTCCCAATTCAGAAGTGTTGACCACCTCATAGCTGGCATTGACAATGCGGAAGCGATACTGGTATCCGTATTGATCTGTAAAAGCTGCGTCGTCACTATATTCCAGCGTACCTGTAACCTTGATCAGACGGTCCGTAAACTCAAACTTCTTTCCATTGGGGGCATAGATGGCGATGGTATTGGAAAGGGTCGTGGAGTTAGGCTCGCAGAAGGGGCAACTCTGGTAGGGCAGGTTCAGCAAATACATGAATGACCCGTCAATGGGGGAAAGGGTAGACATATAGCCGGTGATATAAACCGTTTCACCGTCCAATTTTTTAATATCATTCAGATCGGTGGTAGAAAAACTCAATTTGCTGGAAGGCTTATCGCTGCCGCAGCCCGTAAAAAGGGACAGCAGCATCAGCACCACCAGGCAAAGGGAAAACAATCGCTTCATTATTCAGAAATACCGTCCTTTTTCGACATATTCAAAGTGCAGATTACTGTCGGTAGCACACTGATCACAGCTACCACTGCCATGATGACCCATTCCAAATCATAGATCTTTCCAATGTTCAAAACAATGCCCATACTCGACACATAGCTGCGTACAGCTATTAGGCATACACGGGATACGCCAAAGGCCAGTGCCGTAGAGATCAGGCCGATCACACCGTTTTGAATGATATACAGCAGATTGATCTTATTCATGCCGATGCCGATCAAGCGCATTAGAGCGATCTCTTTCTTGGAGTCGTACATATTCAGCAGGGTAATGACCGAAATGATGCAGATGTTCATAATTAGAATGATCACACACAGCACATAAATGATGTACACACTTGTGTCGATATTTGCCAGAACTTCTCTCATAACAGCCATAGGTGTAATGACCAGCAGGGAAGCATCCTCTTTGTACTTGCTCTGAATGGCATTGATATAGCCGGGAGTTTTGCACTTGATGAGCACAGCACAGATCTCGCCATATTCTTCCTCGTAGTCGTGGTCTTCCTCATGGTCGTGCTCCTCGTCGCCGTGGTCGTGGATAGACCAAATGGTTTGTAGTTGCGTAAACACTACATTATCATAGGCAGTATTGGTCTTGTCCAGAATACCAACAACAGTCAGGGGAGTGGCAGCATGGTCATGACCACCTTCGGAAACACCGTGAGAAGTTACCATTTGATCTCCCAGCTTCAGACCATTTGCCTTGGCTGCTTCATAACCAATCACTGCTTCATAGGTGTCGGCAAACATCTGGCCGTTTTTCAGTTCCTTATTTAACAGAAAGTCTGCCGTTGTGCCGATGATCTTAGCACCGTTGTAGTTATCGCCCATGGCAAAAGGAACAGCCAGGTTAACACGGCTGTCATTTTTTAAATCCAGATAGTGCTGATAGGGGATGGTATCTGTGATCGAACCGGTAAAGAACATGGTGTTCATGGCCAGATCCGTTGCACTGCCTGCAGGGCCGATGATGGTATCGTAATACTCCGTGGTGTTGATAATGCCATCTTCAACCTGAGCAGAAATGTTGTAAGCCAGAATACCGACTGCAGCGGAAATAACGATGGAAATAACGATCAAAATGATTTTTGCACGCTTGATCGCCATGTTTTTCAGCGCGAACTTAAGCATTCAGATCACCGCCTTCCCGGATAACATCACGGCGGCCGCCTGTGATCTGGTTCATGTCGATGATGCAGTCAAAATACTTTCCCAATCTGTCGTCGTGGGTGACTGCAATCAGCGTCTTTCCTTTAGATACTTCGATCAGCTGCCGGATGACTGCCTCGCCGATGGAAAAATTCAAGTTGCCGGTAGGTTCATCTGCTAAAATAATATCAGGCTTTTTCACAATAGCACGGGCGATGGCCACACGCTGCCGTTCACCGCCGGATAAATTTTTGACACGCTTATTTTTCTTGTCGAGGATCTCCAGCTGGTCAAGAACCTGATCAGCGGCACTGATGTCTACCTTTTCCAGACGAAGTATCTCAATATTGTCCATAACAGTCATTTCAGGGATCAGTTTAAAATCCTGAAAGATATAGCCGATATTTTGAATGCGGAACTTGTCTTTTTCCGCCTGAGTTTTGGGAGTCATCTCCATACCGTCGATTTCGATCGTACCGGTTTCGGGAGAAAGAATGCCAGCGATCATGTTCAGCAGAGTGGATTTACCACAACCGGATGCACCCAAAAGCATATATGATTTGCCGCTTTCAAAAGTGAGATCCTGATAATCGATGGCTGTTTCATTAGGAAATTGCTTGGATAGATTTTTAATGGTAATCATGGTTTTATAAACCCCTTTCGTTATTTTTGTCTGCTGGGCAAAAGCCCGAAAGGGGGATCTTAACTGGTAATTTTGACTTTCTGCTTTACAAGTGACACGGTGAACGGATATACAACGGCCGATGAAATAAAGGTCAGAAGTATATGCGGTAAACAGATCAGGATCATCCATGCCACAACCGCCAGAAATATGCGTTCGGTCATTGATCCGAGTAGCTGACAAAGAACGCAGTGCGCATCGGAGCAAACATGATGATCCATGACGATTTGCACAGAAAGTGCCAGTATTAAACAAACCAACAAAAATATAGAAAGCTTACGCAAAGATTTTATTGATCGCAATCATGTCAACTCCTTTCGCCAGAATGCTTATATATTATACCGCAGGGTACAAAAGATGTCAAATGAAGGAATTATGAATTGATTTATAGAGAATGTAGCGTTACAATTGATGTGAGACTAAAAGAATAGAAAAAGGCGATTGAGTCTG
>CAYROJ010000064.1:0-9117 GCA_964425865.1 uncultured Oscillospiraceae bacterium
TCGCAGCGATCGTTGATCTGCTGGGTGATGTGACCAAGCGGCTGAAGGATGTGGAGGATACCACCATCGCCATTTCCGACGAGCTGGACGAGATCGAGGAAGATCTGGACGCCATCGAGGACTTCATCATGGACGAGGAAGACGAGTACGATGATGAGGACGAGGATGTCTATGATTTTTCCGAAGATGACGATGATTACGAGGACGAAGGCTTCGACTTCGGCGACGAGGATACTACCGTCTACGAAGTAGAGTGCGCTTGCGGCAACATCATCGACTTTGACGAGGAGACTTTGGAAAAGGGCAGCATCATCTGCGAAAATTGTGGTGAGACCCTGGAATTCTCCTTTGAAGACGACGAGGAGTAATCAAGCAAATGCCGCAGCGAAAGCTGCGGCATTTTTTGAAAGGATCTTTATGAAGAACAAGGAAATCTTTCGTACATTAAAATTTGTGCTGTTCTCCGCATCTGCCGGTATTATCCAGATGGGCAGCTTCGCCCTGATGAATGAGCTGCTCCATTGGGAATATTGGGTATCCTACCTGATCGCTTTGGTGCTGTCGGTGCTGTGGAACTTCACCTTCAACCGCCGCTATACCTTCAAATCCACGGAAAATCTAAGCAGAGCCATGCTTTTGGTTGCGCTGTATTATTGTGCATTCACGCCGCTTTCGACGCTGCTGGAGCACCAGCTGGCCGGCAATCTGGGCTGGAATGAATACTTGGTGACGGCCATCAATATGGTCATCAACATGGTAACAGAATTTTTGTATCAGCGCTTTGTGGTCTACCGGGACTCCGTGGACACCAACGACCTGGCTCAATAAAAAACGATCGTGCTGGAACGAGTGTTTCAGCACGATTTTTTAGATATGGGATTTGTCTCAGGTTTATACAAATCGAATCGTTCAATACTCAAGATCCCACTGGCAAAGTATACCGGTGTGATCTTATTTATTCGTGAAAATCAAAGAGTTGGGCAGGAGAGATCATCAGCGTGTCGCAGATATCAAACACAACATCCAGCGATACGGCACAATCAGCTGTCTCAATGCGACTCATGTGGGTGCGGCTGATGTTGATGTATTCAGCCAACTGAATTTGCGACAGGCCACGCATTTTGCGGTAGTAGGCAATATTCAACCCTAGTTTTCGGTATTTGTCATATTGCTGCTTCTGCACCAAACCACCCCATATCATACTTTTAAGTTTTATATAAGTAGTATACTTCCTTTTTAAAACTTAATCGACAACATGACAATTAACAAAAACAACTTGACAAGTTACATAAGCGTGAGATAGAATATCTATAGATGTACAGTCGAAGTTTGTCTATTTAAGTCAATGACAGGGAGAGAGGGATCACGATGAAAAAGAATATCGATAATATTCTGCTGATCTGCATCAGTGTTGCCATTGTCATTGCAGCTGTGTTTTCTGTTTATCTGCTGCTTACAGCAAGTGACCGGCGGCTGATCCGGCTGGAAATAGAACCGGAAGGGACATATATGGTGTCCTTTGAAAATCTGGGGCTAATTCCCGGTGAGCCGGTGGGCTACACCCTTGTGCTGGAAGATGAGCTGTCGGAGAACTATCATGTGAGCCTTCAATTTGTTGAGCATGAAGAATCCGAAGAAGCGACGCTGAAATACTTTACCTATGTCACAATTGAAGTGGATGGAGAGACGCTGTGCCACCAGCTGTTGGAGCAACTGTTCCAAGGAGAACAGATCAATCTGTCGGTAAATCTGTCCGAGAAGAGGGAGAAGAAAATCTCCATTCGTTATTATATGCCCGAAGATGTAGGCAACGAGGCACAAAATGCCGAAGCAAAATTTGATTTGCTGATCACAGCAAACAGTTTGTGAGGTGCTCTATGAAAGATAAGGGAAAGAAAATTATAAGCATTGTAGGCAATGTGCTGCTGTATCTGTTTTTGGCGGTCTGCCTGTTGTCTGTGGCATTGACTGTCTTTTCAAAGAAAGATATAGATGGTGCAGCAGAACTGTTCGGTTACCAGATGCGGGTGATCACATCTGATTCAATGGCGAAATGCGACCTGACGGATGTTTCGGAATACGAGATCAAGAGTATTCCTTTGCGTTCAATGATCTTTGTCAAAGTGATGCCTCAGGACGAGACAGAGGTAGAACAGTGGTATCGCTCTTTGAAAGTGGGCGATGTGCTGACATTCCGCTATGTTTATGCAAATCAGGTGACCATTACCCACCGAATCATTTCTATCACGGAAAAGGAAACAGGTGGCTTCTTGATCGAGCTGGCAGGTGACAATAAAAATTCTGAATCCAACCAGCTTCACCAGGTCATCGATACCTCCATACCGGAAAATACCAATTATGTCATAGGCAAGGTGACAGGCCAGCTTTTTCTGCTGGGCTTTATCATTAGCCTGTTGAAAACCCCTCTGGGTTTGATATTTATCGTGATCGTCCCATGTTTTATCATTATCTTGCTCGAGGTCTTGAAAATCGTCGGAGTGTACAGTGCGGAAAGAAAGAAACGGGAGCAAGAGGAGATTCAAAAGAAAGACAGTGAGCTTGAGGAACTTCGCCGCAGGCTTGCACATCTGGAAAACCAACAAAATAGTGAAACACAGGAGGAAGAAACATGAAAGTGCTGTTGATCCTGTTTTTGGTAGTGGCATCTCTGCTGGCCATTGCCACATTGGTGTATGTGATCATGGATATGATTCGTGAGCAAAAGGCAAATAAACCTGCCCCGACCGTAGAAGAGAAAGCAGAAGAACCAATAGAGGATTGATCTAGCTACCTTGCGTAGCTTATCAATATAAAATGCACGAAAGGAGGATATACAATGAAAAAGAAAAGAGCGCTTCTCGTTTCCTGCTCGGTGATCCTGCTGTGCATCTGCATTGTGGCAGGAATGTCCTATGCACTGTTTACAGATAGTGCAAGCGTCAGCAACCATCTGAAAGCCGGTAACTTGGATGTAACTCTGACGAGAACAAATTTGGAGTATAGTGTACTTAATAACAATGGTGAATTGGAAGTATCCCGGGTGACCGGAGCTCAGAGCTTCACCGGCTCCAACACAAGCAATATTTTTGGAATCTCTTCTGAAGATATGGTGATCGTTCCCGGTAGTTACTTCGATGCACAACTGAAAATCGGTAATGGTGGCAATGTGGCATTCAACTACACCGTGCAGTTGACGGGCATCAGCAATACCAAGCTGGCAGAACAGTTGCGTGTAACGGTTACAAAGCCGGACGGCACAACGGAAACCAAGATGCTCAAAGAATTCAGCGGTGCAATCTTCACTGGCGTGATGCAAAAAGGCACTACAGCTCAGACTTTCAGTGTTAAGGTCGAGTTCTTGGATGATTCGAACGGGAATTTCACTAACAATGATGCAATGAGCGGTGTAGCCGACTTCGA
This sequence comes from uncultured Oscillospiraceae bacterium, assembly GCA_964425865.1. Classification (GTDB taxonomy): domain Bacteria; phylum Bacillota; class Clostridia; order Oscillospirales; family Oscillospiraceae; genus Faecousia. The sequence goes on from CAYROJ010000064.1 coordinate 3,421, forward strand.
TCTAGTTGTCACTGCAACACAGAAAACTGCGTAATGATTTTGCAAATGCGCGGTTTGCAAAAATCAGATCGTAGGAGAAAGGATTAAGAATATGAAAAAGAAAGCTTTACTTTCCTCTGTTTTGACGATCTTGCTTTGCTTGAGCTTGATCGCCGGTTCTACCTTTGCTTTGTTTACGGATGAAGCAAAGACCAATGTGGCAGTCACTTCCGGTAAGGTGGATGTTGTGGCTACCGTTGAGAATATCCAGCTGTATTCTCCCAAGACAATTGGTGAAAACGGCACTATCCTCGACAATACGAATATTGCTAATGGCAATGTCTTTGCCAATGGTGGCACAGTCAGCGTCAATGAGAACACCGTGACCCTCGATAAGATCGTTCCCGGCGATTACGTGACTTTCGATATCGTTGTGGAGAACAAGAGCAATGTTTCCATTCAGTATAGAACCATCATCAAGAAGCTGGAAGATACCGGCCTGTGGTCTGGTCTGAAAGTGACCATCGATGAAAGCCTGTACAATGGTGAAACCAAGAAGAGTGAATGGGCTGAGCTGGCAGTTGGCGCACCGAACATGGTAATTTCTGTCAAGATCGAGCTGCCCGCCGAGGCTGGCAACGAGTATCAGGACAAGACCTGCACCTTCGCTTATGTTGTTGAGGCTGCACAGGCAAACGCTCAGATGCCCAGCGAATGGAACGACGGCGATGAGGCTTCTGCGCCTAACCAGGTGGACGGTGTTTACCACATCACCAGCGCTGCCGAGTTCATTCAGTACATCAACGAGCTGAATAACGAACGACAGAACGGCTCTCACAGATACGACATGGCAAGTGTCGTTCTGGACAAAGACATCGACCTGAACGGCTATGTCTTTGAAGTGCGTGGCGAAGGCTACGCATATACCGGTAACTTTGACGGTCAGGGTCACACCGTCAGCAACTACACCGTTAAGCGTACAGATGCTGCGTACTATACCGGCTTATTCTCTGTTTATATGCAGGGCGGTAGCATCAAGAATCTGACTGTTAAGAACGGCACTGTTATTGGTCAGAAACAGGCTGCTGCCATTGTACCTTCTGTATGCGATGGCAGCACTGTTGAGGGCTGCCACGCCATCGACTGCACTGTTGTTGGTGTGAAGAAGGTCGGCGCAGTCAGCGGATACAACGAGTACAGCACCGTTAAGAACTGCACCGCTACAAACTGCGATGTCTACGCATCCGAGCCTGCTGAAGCTTTTGATTTCGGTTATGCAAATACAGGCAGTATCTTTGTGGGCAATGTCGCTACCAATGTTAATCTTTACACCAATACTTCTGGTGTTACCTCCGCAGCTGAGCTGAAGGCTGCTCTGCTGGCCGGCGGTCATGTCGTCATTGTGAATGACATTGACATGACTGGTGTTCAGTGGAATCCTGAAGTCTATCCGAATGCTGGCTATCCCGGTCTGGTACTCGACGGCAATAACAAGACCATTTCCGGCCTGACCAACCCTCTGATCAACTTTGAGGCTAATGGTCGCGTTCAGATTTCTGACCTGACTATTGTTAACGCTGTTATTGACGCAACATACGATGAAGATATGGGCGTTGGTGCATTCGTTGGCTGTATGGATACAGGTGCTAACCTGACTCTGAACAACTGCCATGTGAAGAACTCCCGAATCGAGGCTTACGGCGACTGCCGTGCAGCAGCACTGGTTGGTTATATCGGCAGCGGCAATGCAAGCATCACCAATTGCTCCGTTGAAAACACCGTAATTAAGACCGACAACGGCGCAGCAGTAATTATTGCATACGCTGGCGGCAACACTACAATTTCCGGCTGTGAAGTAAAGGGCACTACCTCTGTTTCCAGCACAGAAAATCGTGAGGGCGATGCAGCTAAGGCTGGCTATCTGGTCGGCACCGTTCAGAATACAACCACCATCACCAACTGCACTGTGGCTTCCACTGTTACCCTGTCCAATGTGAACGCAAAGGCTCCTGTGGCCAATGGCATGGTTGGTCGCTGCTATGGCGCAGTTGAGATGGACGGTACTGTCTGGTGTGCTGCTGCACATCTGAAGCAGGTTCTGTCTCCTTTGAGTGTTTACGATAATAACAATCTTGATGTTGTGGTGTCTCTGAATAAGAACTATGTGGTTCTGGATGACTGGACTTCTATGACATATCCTGTCTCTCCTTATATAACGAGGATCAGCAGCTTGACCATCAATGGCAATGGTCATACAATTTCTGGACTAACCAAAGCACTGCTGGCACCTGTATGCGCTAAGAATATTACTATCGAAAACCTGACCATAAAGGATTCCGATATCAGCGCAGGTACTGGCGCAAACGAACACCATGCTGCAGCATTTGTGCCCTATATTGATAACAATATCAGAAACCTTGTTTTAAATAATTGCCATGCAGTGAATGTTAATGTGACTGCAAATGATGGCTCTGCAAGTTCTGCAGGCGCATTGGTTGGCTATGCTTATACACATAGTACTGATGGCTTGTGCGCCAAAGTTGAGATTAAGAACTGTAGCGTGACTGGCGGCAGTGTAACCAACACCTATGGCAATGCAGCAGGTATCATCGGCTTCTGCGCTACAGGTACCACTGAAGATAGCCATGTTATCGAAAACAGCAGTGTCACCAATTGTACAATTACAGGTGAAGAAAATGCAAAGACTGGTGCAATTGTTGGTACTGTTAATAACAACGGTACATTGTATATCACAGGATGTACTTGGGACACAACATACAAGGTCATTGGCCGTAATACATATAATGGCAGCTCCATGGCTACTGTAATTGTTGACAGCACATCTGTGACCATCTAAATTTACATTTTATCAGTAAAATCTCCTCGTGTCAGGGACAGGCTTCGGCCTGTCCCTGATTTTTTATACAAAAAATAGCTTTGTAGTCAAGCTTGCCATGAAGAAGCCGACGAAGTCTGCAATCAGTGCGGCAAAGATGGTATAACGGGTCTTTTTGATGCCTGCGGCCCCAAAATAGACACTGATGGTATAAAAAGTCGTTTCCGTAGAGCCCAGCATTACCGCTGCGGTGCGGCCAATGGAGGAGTCCACGCCGTAGGTGGCCATCAGATCTGTACCCACTGCAAGAGCGGCACTGCCGCTGATGGGGCGGATCAGCACCAAAACGGCGGTTTCCGGTGGGATGCCCCAAAAATCAAAGACCGGGGCGAAAAAGTGGCTTAAAACTTCCACAGCGCCACTGGCACGCAGCATGGTCACGGCGGTGAGAAGCAGCACCAAAGAGGGGACGATGGAAACGAGAATTTTTAAGCCCTCTTTGCCGCCGGACAGCAGCAGATCGTATGCGTTTTCCTGCTTGCGCAGGGCAAGGCAGCAGACTGTCAGAAGCAGTATTGGAACGATGTAGTCAATCATCTTTCCACAGCTTTCCGAGGACGAAGGCGGCCAGCAGCCCCATGGAAGCGGAACAAAGACTTGTGATCCACACTGCCGGTAAAATATCAAAGGGACTGGCGCAGCCAAGACTTGCCCGGACAGCGGCAACATTGGCCGGGATCAGTTGGATGGAGGCGGTGTTCAGTACGATCAGTCGGCACATTTCGTGGGAAGCGATACCGGGGTGTTTTGGATCCTGCATCAGCCGAACGGCCTGAATGCCCATGGGGGTGGCGGCGTTGCCCAGCCCCAGAAAGTTGGCGCAGATGTTGCCGGACAGCGCCCCTGCCAAAGCCATATCTTTTTTTGTGGATGGAAAAATTCGGTGCAGAAGTGGATGCAAAAGCCGTGACAGCTTGGCGCTCAATCCCACCGCTTCCATCAGCTTTCCAACCCCTGTCCACAGGCAGATCGACCCTGCCAGAGAAATGGCCAGCGTAATACCGGCTTGCGCTCCCTGGGTGGCAGCCCCGGAAATAGCCGAGCCGTTGCCTAAAAGTGCTGCAAAAATAACAGAAACCAACACGATCCCCGTAAAGATCCAACTCATCACCATGTCCATCCCTCCTGTGGACAGCCTATGGCAGAGGAAAGGGGAATATGCAAACAGCAGCCGCTCCTGTGGGGAACGGCTGCTGTACTTATTCTTCTTGTAATGCCGCATCATAGACTACATTTTTCGGCAGATCTAATTCTTTTGCAGTCTGCTTGATGGCATCTTTTCGGGAAAGACCTTCTTCCATCAGCTGCCGCACCCGTGCGGCGGCATCGGTGGCGGTAGGCTTTTCTTCGATCACCGGCTCAGCACCTGCAACCACCAGAACAAATTCACCCTTGGGGGGATTTTCGTTGTAGTGGGCAATGGCTTCGCCGAGGGTGGTGCGGTACACTTCTTCATGGAGCTTGGTCAGCTCCCGGCAAAGGCTGATGGAGCGATCACTGCCGAAAGCTTCCTGCATATCTTCCAATGTGGCCACCAGCTTGTGAGGAGCTTCGTAGAAGATCATGGTGCGCTGTTCATTTTTCAGGCTTTCCAGATGCTCCCGACGGCTCTTTTTTGCGGTGGACAGGAAGCCTTCAAAGCAAAATCTTCCTGTGGCCTGACCGGAAATGCTCAGTGCCGTAATGACGGCGCAGGGGCCGGGAATGGCACAGACGGTGATGCCGTGGGCGGCGCAGAGCTTGACCAGATCCTCTCCGGGATCGGAAATGGCAGGACTTCCGGCATCGGAAACCAGAGCACAGGTCTCGCCTGCTAAAATGCGCTGTAAGATCACATCACCTTTGAATGCCTTGTTATGCTCGTAGTAGCTGACAAGGCTTTTTTTAATGCCCAGATGATTTAAAAGCTTCAAAGATACCCGGGTATCCTCTGCGGCGATAAAGTCCGCATTTTCCAGGGTTTCCCGGCAGCGGATGGAGATGTCTCCCAGATTACCGATGGGGGTGGGGACGAGATAAAGCATTCCGGCCATGTTAATCCTCCTGAAGATGGTATATGGATCGGTATTGCGCCGATGGCGCACCGTTACAGTCAAACAAATAGAATTCATCGATTTTCAGCCCCGGTCTGCCTCCTTTGCGGCATTGCAAAAGAATGAAACTGATAGGGCCGTTTTCTCGGTGGCGCACCAGACGAAGGTGCTTTGGCTCTAAGCCGTTGGTGCTGCCGCAGGCGCAAAGCTGAGCCAGCTTTTCCGGACGGTGCACAAGGAAAAAATCACCGCCGTAGCGCAGCGCTTTTGCAGCGGCCTTAAAAAGCTCTTCGGTGGAGCAGCAGTCCACACGGCGGGCAGTAGGGTGGGCTTGGCTGGCTGGGCCGCCGGAAAAATAAGGGGGGTTGGAAACGCATACATGAAAGTGTCCCGATGGCAGCGCAACCGTGCGCAGGTCGGCGCATATACTGGATAATCGGGAGCTTATTTGGTTGTGGGCAATATTATCCAAGGCAATGGCATGGGCCTTTTCGTCAAGTTCAACGCCGGTTACCCTGCAATTCTCGTCCTTGGCACACAGCAGCAGACCCAAAGCACCGCTGCCGGAGCCCAGATCCAGAACATCTGCGTTTTTTGGAAGGCGAACAAAGTCGCCTAAAATCATGGTATCAGTGCTTAAGGGGAAGGCTTCTCCGGCGGTTTCCAAGGTGAAGCCATTATAAAGTTGCTCCATGGGAACCCTCCTGGTATAAAATCGGCCTGTGCAGCCGAAGCGGATGCACAGGCCAATAGCGGATTCGACTAGAATCAGCCTTCTTCGATTGCTTC
>CAYROJ010000065.1:0-9062 GCA_964425865.1 uncultured Oscillospiraceae bacterium
GGCCATGGTGATCTCCTTTCACATTTTTCATACTTTTCACACCGGGAAGATTATAACGAAAACCGCCCCGGATGTCAATACCGGGACGGCGAAAATGTAAATTTTTTATAGACTATTTTGTGATTTTTGCCATGCGTTGACCTTGTACAGCTTAAAGGAGAAAAGCATTATCTGCGTTCGAAGCTTAAAAAACGAGTGCCCTGAAAAGTCAGCATTCCGTGGTCATTTTCTACCAAGTAACCATACTGGCTATTGGGAACATCCAGCTCCATTCGGTCGCCGCTGGTAACCTGGAAAGTGGCGTAATAGTTGGTGCGGCTATGGTCGCCCCAGACATGGATGCGTTTTGCAACAATGGTGGCCTCTACCGTCAGCTTGGGGGAGGTGTTATTTTTGTGCTCCTGACGAGCGGATTTGACAAAGATGGAAATAAAAGTGCCAAGAATGAACAGAAATACGACCACAAAAAGTACTGGAAAAACAGTAAACATAAAACTCATGGTAAATCCTCCTTTGCTTCATTATATAAAAATTCGCTCCGGATGTCAACTCCGGAGCGAAAAGGGGTATTTTAGTCGTTGCGCCGACGGCCACCGCCACCAAAGATGACTATCAGACGCAAAAGCTGGGCAAGTGCCACAGCCAAAGCGGCCACATAGGTCATGGCAGCGGCGGTCAGTGTCTTGCGAGCACCTTTCTGTTCTTCCGTGGTCAGCAAATCGCCGCTGGAAATGGCCTGCATTGCACGGCGGCTGGCGTTGAACTCCACAGGAAGGGTAATCAGCTGGAACAGGACAGACAGGCCGAAACAAGCAATTCCGGCGTAGATAAAGCCGTAGGACACATATTCTCCAAAGCTGAACAGAAGACCCAGTAAAATCAGAGGCATGGCCAATTTCGAGCCAATGTTGGTGACGGGGATGATGGCTGCACGAATTTTAATGGGCGCATAGTGCTGGGCGTACTGAACGGCGTGACCGGCTTCGTGGCAGGCAACACCGATGGCTGCTACGGAAGTGGAGTCATACACATCGTCAGACAGGCGGATCACATTGTCTCTGGGGTCATAGTGATCCGTCAGATTGCCACGGACACGCTCGATACGCACACCGTAAGCACCACCGGCAGAAAGCACCCGCTGGGCGGCCTGTGCACCGGTCAAATGCCGGGAGGACAGTACCCGACTGTATTTTTTAAAGGTAGAATTGACATTGGCACTGGCGACCATAGCCAAAATCACAAAGGGCATTACAATGACCACATAGGTCCAATCAAAAAACATGAGTTCCTCCTTAAATCAGTTCCGGCTCCATGGCATCATGGAGGGTATCGGTAATGGCACCACGGAAAATGCCATCGGCCTGGCTGTGAAGTGTTTCCAAAGCGCCGGCAGACAGATTGACAGCGACTTTTCCAATCATAAACAGGTCTTGGTCAAAGATGAAATGGATCTCCTTGCTGTCGATATTCCCACGCTTGACAAGGCCGGGGCCAGCATGGATCTTGGCACGACAGCCGCCCCGAATGGAAAATTCTCCGTCCACGGTTGCACGGGAGGTGCTAAGCTCGCTGATCTCTTCGTCGGACAGAATACCGAGATACTGGCTCTGTATCAGCTCCCGAAAGGGAACTGCCTCCAGTCCCAGATCCTTGCGGGAAATAAAATTCAGATACCGCAGCCCCACCCGTTCAAAGTAGGCAGGGCGGTAGATCTGAATAAAGGCAGCCAAAGGCATATCCAGCATTTTGGCAAAATCTTCCCAGCAGGTGTAGCGGTTACAGGCCAGGGAAATAAAGGTGCTGGTCAAATTCACTCGCCAGTGGCCGTCTTCGGAAACAAACTGATAGTTGTTATTGGGCTGCTGGGGCTCCAAATGGCCGTTGACCAGCTTGGGTGCCGGAGTTTCTTTTCGGCTGGAATACAGGGGAAAAGTTCCCCGAATAGCTTCTTGAAACTCTGCCGGGACATTGGCTTCGATGGTCAAAATTTCCGGAAACCGCAACTGGCAGATGACTTCTCCCAGTTGGTTTTTATAATAGCGGCAGCGTGGCTCTTGGGAAAACATAAGCATTCCTCGTTTCTTTATTTTGCATCTATTATAGCGGCATTATGTGAAAAAGGCAAGTTTTTGAGGTTACCGGATTGTAAACTTTCCAAAAATCTTTTATAATGTGAAAAACTGGTGAGTAAAACATCATCCTGCCACGACTGATAATCAGAGAGGTGATTATGATGACAGATTTTGGTGAAAGTAGCTACCGCCTGAATCTCAAAGAAGCCGAAACACTGGAAAGGCTTTTACACGCCTACGCCCAGCCTCTGATCCGTTATGCTTATGCGCTGGTTGGCTCTGTGGCCATTGCAGAAGACGCTATGGAAGATGCCTTTGCGGCATTGCTCCTAAAAGGTGGCGGCTTCCATACGCCGGAACAGCTGCGCTGCTGGCTGTACAGAACCACCCGAAATAAGGCCATCGACTATCTGCGCCGCCACAAAAGAGAAGTACCTCTGGAAGATATGCAGGAGGTGCTGCAAACTTGGGACACGGAGCAGGATGTGCTCTTGCGCCAGCGAAATCAGCGGCTTTATGGCTGTATGCAAAAATTGCCCCAGCAATATCGGGATGTGTTGCAGCTTTCCTATTTTGAAGGCTTTTCGGTAGAACAGATCTGCACCATCCAGCGAAAGTCTGCCAAGCAGGTGTATAACCTGTTGGCCCGTGCCAAAACCTCTCTAAAACAATTATTGATGGAGGAGGGAATTACCCATGAAGACCTACGATGAATATATGGATAATATCCAAAAGAAATCAAAAGCGATCCGAAAGCGCCGCCGGATCGTCGCATCCTCTTTGACGGCGGTTTTTGTGCTGACACTGGCAGTGACCCTGTTCTGGCCTTACAGTGACAAGCTGCCCAATGTGAAGGGCTATGAAAACAGCCCCTATTACACAGCGATCCGGGGCATGAATCATGCCTCTTATAAGCCGCTGAACTATAAAAACAATTATGAATGGCTAAAAAATAAGCTTAGCAATTTAGAAGCTATTGACCATGTCAATGAGGATGTTTTATATGGCGCAATGCCGGGTATGCCCAGCGATGAGATAGGCACTGGTTTCAATGATAGCAGCACCCCGGAGCAAAGCTATGAGGAGACCACTGACAATCAGGTGGAGGGGGTCATCGAAGGGGACCTGTTCAAGCGCAGCGATAAGTATTTGTACTACCTGCGTGGCAATCGCTTGACCATCTACTCTATTGACAAAGAAAATTCCAAGGCAATCAACTCCTTTGATGTGTTTGCAGAGGAAGCGCATGATGTGCTTTACAGCCATCGTACAGAAATGTTTCTCTCTGCTGACTGCAAAACTCTGACGGTGGTATCCGCCGGCTATGATATGGACATAAGAGGCTTTACGGTTCTTGTGTCCTTTGATGTCTGCGATGCAGAGAAAGTTGTGCGAACCAATCATCTCTATTTTGCCGGTAACTATCTGTCTGCCCGGATGGTGGATAACGAGATCCTGCTGACTTACCAGTATTATGTGGATCAGCCTGAAATTGATTATACTGACCCGGCGACCTTTGTCCCGGTCTACGGAAGCCTCGAAAAGATGCAGCCTGTTGACGCTGAGGACATTTACTGCCCGGAAGATCCTACTGTCTGCCGATATACAGTGGTGGCAAAGCTGGATGGGAAAAGTCTGGAAGTGAAGGATACCGTGGCGATTTTGAGCTATTCCCAGCAGATCTATGTATCACAAAACAATGTGTATGTGACCTACACCACCACGAGAACGGCAGAAGATGATCCCTATAGCCAGGAAACGGTGACCCAGATCACTGGTATTTCCTACACCGGCGATACGCTGGAGGTGCTGGGAACGGTCCAGCTGGAAGGCTCCTTGGAAAACCAGTATTATATGGATGAATATAACGGCATTCTGCGTGTAGCAACCAGCACTCTGCGCCAGACCTATGAAAAGAAGGTAGAGGCCCTGTACTACTGGAACAGCCCCATTTCGACCAAGCGTAATTGTAACCTGTACTGCATCGATCTTGCCACCTGGCAGGGGGTTTCCGCAGTCGTCGGCTTTGCGCCTGATGGGGAAGAGGTGACCTCTGCCCGGTTCGATGGCACAAATGCCTATATCTGCACGGCAGAAAAGATCGTTTTGACAGACCCGGTCTATTTCTTCGACCTTTCAGATGTAAATCATATCACCTATAAGCATACGCCTGTGATCGATGGCTATTCTTCTTCACTGATCGATTTTGGCCAGCATCTTTTGGGCATTGGTTACGGTGAAAACCGCAGGTTAAAGGTGGAAGTTTACAAGGAAACCGATGATGCAGTGGAGTCGGTAGCTTGCTATGAACGGGAAGCATGGTTTGTTGAGGATTATAAGTCCTATTTGATCGATCGAGAGCAAAATCTTGTTGGTATCCCGGTTCGTGATGTACAGACCCTGGAACCAACATATTTGCTGCTGCATTTTGACGGAGAACAGCTTCATGTGCTTCAGCGGATCCCTCTGGCGGTCGACTCCTTGGCAAGGACCCGCGCCACCGTGATCGATGGCTACCTGTATTTGTTGGGTAGTGACCTGCAAGTGGTAAAGCTTTGATGGATCTTTGATACGGCCAACCCTTTTGGGTTGGCCGATTTTTTAGTTGCAGGAAAGAGGGGTCTGTGCTACAATAATCAAAAAAGAAACAGGAGGTTCGTTATGGAAATTCTGTACTGGCTGGAAAATATCCGCTGTCCGTTTTTGACGCAGCTGATGCTGCTTATCACCCGATTTGGCGAAGAGACAGCCTTCTTGGTGGCGGCGCTGATCGTCTTTTGGTGCTTAGACAAAAACAAAGGCTATTATCTGATGGCTGTTGGTTTCTGCGGCACGATTTTAAACCAGTTTTTGAAACTGCTGTGTAAAGTGCCTCGGCCCTGGGTGCTGGATCCCGATTTTAACGCTGTGGAGGAAGCGATCCCGGCAGCTACCGGCTATTCTTTCCCCAGTGGCCACAGTCAAAGCTCCGTAGGCGTTTTTGGTGGGTTGGCACTGACAGGAAAAAATAAGGTGCTTCGCTGGATATTCATTGCTATTGCTGTGCTGGTGCCATTTTCCCGGATGTATCTGGGCGTTCACACCCCCCAGGATGTGCTGGTGGGAAGCCTGAGCGCTCTGGCGCTGGTGTTTGTGTTCCGCTTTGTCAATGAGGGAAAGCACCTCAAGCCCGTACTCTTGGGTATGGCTGGCTTGTCTGTTGCCTATCTGATTTTTGCGCAGTTTATCATTGATCCTGCCAATATGGATACCTACAACTATACCCACGGTGTGCAGAACACCTACACCTTAATGGGTGCCATCTTCGGTATGGTGGTGGTTCACTATGTGGATGAAAAATGGGTGCATTTTGATGTGAAAGCCATCTGGTGGGCACAAGTTTTAAAGATGTTGGGCGGCCTTTTGGTGGTGCTGGCGGTAAAAGTTGGCTTGAAGACACCCCTTAATGTGCTCTTTGGCGATTACCCCGGCCGTGCAGTGCGGTATTTCCTTATCGTTTTGGTGGCAGGCTGCCTGTGGCCGCTGACTTTCCGGTGGTTTGCAGGCCTTGGAAAGAAGGGAAAGGCATGATTTTTTCGATTATCGTATTGCTGCTTCTTTTGCTTTGTATCGGTGTGGGTGTCTATCTGTTCTTTACCGCTTGCAGCAGAGAAGAATTGAATTTGGATGATGACGAAGCAGTGAAAACCGGCCCTTATGGAAAATACGCTGCCGAGATCATTGCCGGACGCCATTGGATCGAGGATCATCCCCACGAAGAACTGACCATGAAAAGCGCAGATGGATTGAATCTGCGGGCAGTGTGGGTGCCGGCAGAAAATGCCAGAGGTACGGTTATTCTGGCCCACGGCTATCATACCAATTTTCTGGTGGATTTTGGGCCGGTGCTGGAGGTTTATCACAGCAAGGGCTTCAATTTGCTGCTGCCTTATCAGCGCAGCCATGGCAAGAGTGAGGGTAAGTTTATTACTTACGGCGTGAAGGAAAGTCGGGACATGCTGGGGTGGATCGGTCTGATGAATGAACGCTTTGGCTCAATGCCGATTTTGTGCAGCGGACTTTCCATGGGGGCCTCCACCATGATGTATCTGGCCGGAATGGACTTGCCGGAAAATGTGAAGGCCTTCGTGGTGGACTGCGGCTTCACATCTCCGAAAGAAATCATTTCGTATGTATTCCGCCAGCGGATCCATCTGCCCGCATGGCCCTTTCTGTGGGTGGCCGACCTGTGCGCCCGGTTATTTGCCAAATTTCGGCTGGATGAGTGTAACGCTGTGGACACTTTGGCAAAAAATAAGCTGCCCATTCTGATGGTGCATGGATTGGATGATACCTTTGTTCCGGCAGAGATGACTCGCCGTGGCTTTGCTGCCTGTGGCGGCGATAAGCAGCTTTTGCTGGTGAAAAACGCCAAACATGGGCTCAGCTTCTGGGTGGATCAGCGGAGCTATATGGAAAAGATCGACCAGATCATAGAGAAAGTGTGGATCACATGAATTACGCAACCATCAAAAATTGTGATATTGCCAATGGCCCCGGGGTGCGGGTGAGTCTGTTTGTTTCCGGCTGCACCCATCATTGTAAGGGCTGCTTTAATGAGATCGCCTGGGATTTTGACTATGGCGAGCCGTTTACCCAGCAGACCATTGATATGATTTTGGAAATGATGCGCCCCGACTATATCAAGGGCATTACGCTCTTGGGCGGTGAGCCCTTTGAGCCTCAAAATCAGCCGGCGCTTGTTGAGCTCCTGCGGCAGATCAAGGGCGCCTATCCGGAAAAATCTGTCTGGGCCTTTTCCGGCTACCTGTTTGACAAGGATATTTTACCCGGCTGTTTGGGGGATCCGGCGGTGACCAAGGAGTTTTTAAGCTATTTAGATGTGCTGGTAGATGGCCCCTTTATCGAAGCAAAGAAAAATTTGAGCCTGCGGTTTCGTGGTTCGTCCAATCAGCGGATCATCCATGTGCCGTCCAGCCTTGAAAAGGGGCAGATCGTTCTATGGGAAGACTGGCAGGGAAGAGGAGAGAGTTTATGAGTACCATTCATGTTAAGAAACTGAATCCAAACGCTATTTTACCTACCTATGGCTCGGCAGAGGCTGCCGGCGCAGATCTCTATGCCTGTCTTCAATCGCCGGTGACCATTGAAGCCGGAGAAACTGCATTTATTCCCACAGGTCTGGCGCTGGAAGTACCGAAGGGGTGTACAGGTTTGGTTTTTGCCCGTAGCAGCATGGGTGCAAAGCGTGGGCTGGCACCGGCTAACAAGGTGGGGGTTATTGACAGCGATTACCGGGGAGAGATCAGAGTGGTTTTGCACAACCACGGCAAAATTGCGCAACAGGTAGAACCCGGTGATCGGATCGCTCAGTTTTTGATCGTGCCTGTGTTGACTCCTGCTTATGAGGAAGTGGAATGTCTTTCTGATACGGACAGAGGAACGGGTGGATTTGGCTCGACCGGAAAATAAAGGATGCCTTCGATGGAAAATTTGTCATCGAAGGCATTTTCTATGGTTGCTTTTTTTATTATATTGTGTATAATGACAATATCATTATGATGAAATGAGGTTGAAACCCATGAATATGTCCGCCACTGATATGCAGAAGGCGTATCAAGAATTGACTGTCGAGTTTGAAGGCTGGAAGGCGAAGAATTTGAAGCTGAACATGGCCAGAGGTAAGCCCTCCAAGGCACAGTTGGACTCTGTCAGCGGTATTTTGACCGTACTTACTGACCCTGCTGAGTGCATCGTTGACGGCATGGATGCCCGTAACTATGGCGAGTTGGGTGGACTGCCCTGTGCGAAGGCATACTGGGCGGATATGCTGGGCTGTAAGCAAAGCGAGGTTTTTGTCGGGGGCACTGCCAGCCTGACTCTGATGTACGATGTGATCGCAAAGGCCTATACCCATGGCTTGAAAAATAGCCCTCGTCCCTGGTGCAAGGAAGAAAAGGTCAAGTTCCTGTGTCCTGCTCCCGGCTACGACCGCCATTTCCGTATCACCGAGTCTTTCGGTGCAGAGCTGATTACCATTCCCATGACCGCCACCGGACCGGATATGGATCTGGTCGAAAAATATGTGCAGGATCCTGCGGTGAAGGGTATCTGGTGTGTTCCCAAGTATTCCAATCCCGAGGGCATTATCTATTCTGATGAAACCATCTCCCGTTTCGCCAATTTGAAGCCTGCTGCACCCGACTTTACCATTATGTGGGACAATGCGTACTGTGTCCACGAGTTTGAGGGCGACTTCGTTCCCTTTGCCGATATTCTGACCCTCTGCCGGGAAGCCGGAAATCCCGATATGGTTTATGAATTTGCGTCTACTTCCAAAATCACTTTCCCCGGTGCAGGCATTTCCGTAATGGCCACCTCCGAGGAAAACCTCAAGTATATGCAGAAGTTGCTGGGCGTGCAGATGATCTCCTATGACAAGGTCAACCAGCTTCGCCATGTGAAGTTCCTGAAAAATAGGGAACATACTCTGGAAGTGATGAAAAATCACGCTGCCATTATGGCACCCAAGTTCACCGTGGTTCTGGAAATGCTGGATAAGGAGATCGCACCTTGGGGCTTTGCTCAGTGGAACAAGCCTAAGGGAGGCTATTTTGTCAGTTTGAACACCATGCCCGGCACCGCCAAGCGTGCGCTGGCACTGTGCAAGGAAGCCGGTGTGGTAATGACCGATGCAGGCGCCACCTATCCCTACGGCATCGATCCTCAGGACAGCAATATCCGTATTGCTCCCAGCCTGCCTCCTGTGGAGGAGCTGAAGCAGGCAATGGAAGTGTTCTGCCTGTGCTTGAAGATCGCCGCATTGGAAAAGATGCTCAGAGAATGACCGAACGCCCCGGCTTTGCCGGGGCGTTTTCCTGTTGATACGGTAACATACGAAATCAGATACCGAAGAAACGGTATGCCGAATGTGGTTTTTTGTTCATTTGTCAATGATGTGAGACCACAAAAAAGCATATAGAGTTCTGA
>CAYROJ010000066.1:0-8991 GCA_964425865.1 uncultured Oscillospiraceae bacterium
AATTCACAGGATATTTGGGAAAGTTTACAGTTGTAAAAGAAGCCCGGATGCTGTATAATAAATTATTAAAAAATTTATTTTTAAGGATGGCATCACCATGGACAATGCTGTTGATACATTGGAAAAATATATTCGTCCCGGAAACCATGTGCACCTGGTCGGCATTGGCGGAGTCTCTATGCGGCCTTTGGGATTGGTGCTCAAGGGCATGGGACTGCTGGTTACCGGATCGGATATGAATTCTTCTGTTTCTACCGATGAACTGATCGCAAAGGGCATCCGGGTGGAGATCGGTCACCGGGCAGAAAATATCGAGGGTGCCTGCTGCATTATCCGCACCGCTGCAGCCCATAATGACAATCCTGAAATTGCCGCTGCCCGGGTGGCAGGTATTCCGGTGCTTGAGCGTGCGCAGGCTTGGGGCGTGATCATGCGTGCTTACCGAAATGCCATTTGCGTATCCGGCACTCATGGAAAGACAACGACGACCTCTATGCTGACCCATGTGTTGATGGCCGCAGGAAAAGATCCCACAGTGATGATCGGCGGAAATCTGCCCCTGTTGGGCGCAGGACACCGTGTGGGAGAGGGTGACACGATCCTGCTGGAAAGCTGCGAGTACTGTGACTCCTTCCTAAATTTTTATCCGACCATGGCCATCGTCTTGAATATCGAGGCAGATCATTTGGATTATTTCAAGGATTTACAGCAGATCCAAGGCTCTTTCCACAAATTCGCAGCGCTTGCATCTGACTGTATTTTAGTCAATGGCGATGACTTTAATACCATTCAGGCCATGGAAGGTCTGGATTATATTTCCTTTGGTCTGGGTCAACAGAATCGTGTTCGTGGACAAAATCCGTCCTCGGATTGGCGCCAAATGGATGTCTACTGTGACGAAAAGTTTTATTGCCATCTGGATCTGGCGGTCATTGGCAAGCATAATATGATCAATGCTTTGGCAGCTATGGGCGCTGCCTGGCTTTTGGGTATTGATGGCAGTGTGGCGGCGGAAAGCCTGAAGGATTTTCACGGCGCTGCCCGCAGAATGCAGTACAAAGGAAATTTTAACGGTGCAGACATTTATGACGACTATGCCCATCACCCAGGGGAATTGGCAGCGACCATTGCTGCTGTCCGGGCTGCATCAGATCGGCGGCTGGTGGTGGCTTTCCAGCCTCACACCTATACCCGTACCAGTGCGTTGTTTGATGACTTTGTCCGGGAACTGCAAAAGGCGGATGTGGTGATCCTGGCTGAGATCTATGCGGCACGGGAGCGAAATACCATCGGTATTTCCTCCAAAGACCTGCAAGAAAAGATCCCCGGCAGTGTTTACTGTGAGACACTGCCCAGAGTAACGGAGACATTGAAAGAAATTGCCCGGCCCGGTGATTTGATCTTCACCATCGGCGCCGGAGATATTTACCGTGCCGGAGAGGCACTGCTGAAGTGATTTCAGCGTGGAATTGGAGGTTCTCAAAGTGAGAAAATGGAATGTGTGCGTTTTGTTCGGCGGCATGAGCAGGGAGCATGAGGTATCCCTGCGCTCGGCAGAGGCTGTGCTGAATAATTTAGACCCGGAAAAATATAATATTTACCCTGTGGGCATCACCAGAGATGGCCGCTGGTATCACTACGTTGGAAGTGATTATGAAAAAATCGCCACCGGGGCCTGGGAAGAAGCGGAAGAAAATTGTCCCGTGGCCATTTCCCCGGTGCGAGGACAGGGGCTGCTGTGCTTTGAAGAGGGCTGTGTGACCACAGTTGCGTTGGATGTGGTGTTCCCCATGCTCCATGGAAAGAATGGAGAGGACGGCGCTATTCAGGGGCTGCTCCAGCTGGCAGGCATTGCTTGTGTCGGTGCAGATCTGGAGACTGCTGCCCTTGCAATGGATCGGGATCTGACCAAGCAGGTGGCTTGCCGCATGGGACTGACCCATGGAGATTGGATGGTGATTCGCAGTGAGGAACTGCACCGCCGTATGGAGGCCGTGATCGCACAGATCCAGGAGAATTTCCTTTTCCCTGTGTATGTCAAGCCGGTGAGAACCGGCTCCTCCGTGGGCGTATCCAAGGCCACCGATGGGATCTCCTTACAGGTGGCACTGCTGACAGCGGCAGAGCAGGACGAACGAGTTTTGATCGAGGAAGCTGTTCGGGGCAAGGAAGTGAAAGTGGCGGTCATGGGCAATAGCAGTCCAATCGCCTCTATCTGCGGTCAGATCGACTATGAAACCGCTATCAGCGAGGATGGGGATAGCGTCGTTAAGACCCCTGTGCAGATCATCCCGGCGGATATTGAAGAGGATGTGGCGGAACAGATTCGGGATTGTGCCGTGAAAATGTATAGCGCCATGGGTTGCCGTGGCCTGAGCCGGGTGGATTTCTTTGTGACCGAGGATGGCCAGCCGGTGTTCCATAAAATCAGTACCATGCCTTGTTTTGAAATAAATGCGATGTATCCGAAGCTGTTTGCGGCCAGTGGAGTGGAATTCTCAGATCTGCTGGATCGGCTGTTGGAGCTGGCGATGGAGGCGGAGCAATGAAAAAAAGTGTTGTGCTTTCCATTTGCGGCACTCAATATTATCCAAACCAACAGCCGGAGACCATTGAACTGGTGACCGATGGCACTTTGGAGTTTCGGGATGGCGGCTGGGATATTTGCTATGAAGAAAGCGAGCTGACAGGACTGTCCGGCGTGACCACTACTTTTCGCCTGGAGCCGGGGCAGGTGATGCTGGAACGCACCGGAAAGCTGCATTCTCAGATGATTTTTCGCCAAGGTATTCCCCATGAATCTTTATATCAGATGGAGTATGGGGCACTGATGCTGACTGTTTGCGCCCAGATGATCGAGGCCGCTATCAATGAAGATGGCGGCACGGTGGATCTGCAATATGTTATTGCCATTGAAAACAGCGATGCTGGAGTGGTGGAGTACCACTTGGAAGTGAAGCCAAAAGAATAAGAAAAAATCAGCCGAATTCTTTCGGCTGATTTTTATTTGATTTTTCAAGCAAGATGAAGAAGACTTTTTATAGACATCCACCGATTTTCTGCCCGTAGCGGACATCTTTTTCTTCCGGGGTCAGCAGTGCCGGCTCCACTTGGAATTTCCCTTTTTCCAGAAGCAGAAGAATGGTGGAACCGCCAAATTCAAAATACCCTTTCTCCTGTCCCTGATTGGAGGTGCCATCTGTCGGATGGTTGCTGATTTTGCCTACCAACAGAGCGCCAATTTCCATTTGTACCACCTTACCAAAGTCGGCGGTGTCGATCAGCACATATTCCCGGCTGTTTTGAGCAAATACAGGCAGGGAAGTGTAGGCGATGGGACGGACGCAATGGAGCTTTCCGTCCAAGCGTTGTGCTGTTTCGATCTTACCGCTGCAAGCGAAGCAGTAGCGGTGGTAATGCTGAGGAGTCAGGCGAAAAATTAGACAGGTGCCGCCCTCATATCGCTGGGCAAGTTCCCCATCACCCAGAAGTTCCTTCAGGTGGTAATCAATATGCTTGATGTGATAGGTGCTGTTTTGGTCAATGGGGTAGGCGGATAAAAAAGCATCACAGGGACTGACCAAAGGGGCAGCATCGATTTGATTTTTGCGCTGACGGGTGAAGAAATCATTAAAAGAGCGGTAGCGGCGTTGAGGATAGGGGGTCATATCCACATGGTTTTTGCGAATAAAGCCTTTGACCATAGGACGGGAAAGGGGGCTGGATAAGAATACACCTGCCGCCTTTGACACCCAAGGGCAGCTCAGTACTTTGAGGCATAACCGACCTGCTTTTGTTCCATAGAGAAACCGAATAGAGCTTGTTTCCTGTTTCATAGCGTTGGCTCCACATTCAGCAGCAGAATGGTAAATTCAGCAATGCCCAAGACCATAAGTGTGATCTTTCCCGGCACATGGGGTTTCCTGACCTTGAATGGGCAGACAAAGGCAATGGCCATGAGTGACATGGCAGCCATCATGATCATATTGCCCTGAGGCAGCCAATAGTGGGCCATGTAGATCAGGGGGAGGAAAATGGCGGAGGTGGTGACAGGAAGGCCTTGATAGCTGGTACGCCGACCGCCTTCCTGGTTTTGTCGTTCCTCTTCCATCACATTGAAATAGGCCAGACGGATTAGTGCACATAGTGCATAGAAGCTGCCGAAGGCAAATGCCATATAGTTTTTCCCACAGGCTTGATAGCAGATCAGACCCGGGAGCACGCCAAAACAAATCAGATCACTGAGAGAGTCAATTTGAATGCCGAATTTTTTCTCATTATCTGTTCGTTCCTTGGTGGCAGCAACTGCACCGTCAAACATATCACAAAATCCGGCGATCATCAGACTGAGAACGGCCTGGCGCAGTTTGCCCTCCATCACAAATGCAATGCCGGCAAAACCGGCCAGCATCCCCAAATAGGTCAAAATAACCGTGTAATTGTAGTATCCATTTAGTTTTTTGTTCATTCTATTTTACCTTCTCAGTGGGATCATGTTATCTTTTGAAAATTAAAATTTAAAGCGAAATGCTCCGAAATCGAAGGCATTATACCACGATTTCGGAGCATTTTCAAGTTATTCTGTATTTTGCGACAAAACTTAATATTTGCCGTTTTCTGTTAATATTTGTTGCTTCATACGGGCGACAAAGACCTTGGTTTGGCGCAAACTGTCGGCACCGCTGTGGAGCTTCAGCCGCAGGGTGGGCTGCTTTGCAGTGGCCACAAAGAAGAGCCGATTTTTATAATCAGGGTCGGCGCAAATGGCACTGATGCCCTCGAAATCCATGGCATTCAAAGTCAGCATCACATCAGAAGCCTTCTGCTTGATGTCTACAATGCCGCAAAGCTTTGCCTCAGCACGGAGCAGAGCAATGTCGATGAGGTTCAGCACGCCCTTGGGTGGCTCGCCGTAGCGGTCGATGATCTCGTCCAGCAGATCGTCCGCATCCTGCTGTGTACGGATGGCTGCCATCCGGCGATACAGATCCATTCGCTCCTCACCACGGTTTACATAATCCTGTGATACATTGGCGGTCACATTCAAATCTGCGGTGCAGTCGGGAGCCTGAGGCTTTTCGCCACGCTCCTCCAGAACCGCTTCGTCCAGCAGCTTCAAATACATATCATAGCCTACGCTCATCATGTGGCCGGACTGTTCTGCACCCAGCAGATTGCCTGCGCCACGGATCTCTAGGTCACGCATGGCAATTTTGAAACCGGAACCGAACTCTGCGAAGTCTCGGATGGCGGACAGCCGCTTCTCGGCAATTTCTGTCAGAGATTTGTCGGGCTTGTAGGTGAAATAGGCATAGGCGTGGCGTGTGGAACGCCCCACACGGCCCCGGAGCTGATGAAGCTGCGAAAGGCCAAACCGGTCAGCATTTTCAATAATGAGGGTGTTGGCATTGGGAATGTCCAGACCGGTTTCGATGATGGTAGTGCAGACCAGCACCTGAATATCTCCATCAGCCATGGACTGCATTACATCGCCCAGGGCATCTTCACTCATTTTTCCGTGTGCCACTGCTACGCTCAGACCCGGGATGCGCTTTTTCAGAGCGGAAGCACACTGGTCAATGGTCTCCACCCGGTTGTGCAGATAGTAGACCTGACCGCCTCGCTCGATTTCCCGGCGGATGGCATCGTCCAAAATGGCATTGTTGTGCTCGATCACAAAGGTCTGTACCGGGTAGCGGTCTGAGGGAGGAGCTTCAATGGTAGACATATCCCGAATGCCGGACAGCGCCATGTTCAGCGTTCGGGGAATGGGGGTAGCGGAGAGGGTAAGCACATCCACACCTTTGGAAATTTCCTTCAGCCGCTCTTTGTGGCTGACACCGAAACGCTGTTCCTCGTCCACGATCAAAAGTCCCAAATCTTTAAATTGAACACTCTTTTGCAGCAGCTTGTGGGTACCGATGACCAGATCCACCGTGCCTGCCCGGACATTTTGCAGAGTTTTGTTTTGCTGAGCCGGGGTGCGAAAGCGGCTTAGCACATCAATATTCACAGGAAAACCACGGAAACGGGCCACAGCGGTTTGATAATGCTGCTGGGCGAGCACTGTGGTAGGTACAAGAATGGCTACCTGCTTGCTGTCCATGACGGCCTTCATTACCGCACGGAGGGCAACCTCTGTTTTGCCGAAGCCCACATCACCACACAGCAGTCGATCCATGGGGATGGGGGACTCCATATCGCCCTTGATTTCAGCAATGCATCGCAGCTGATCGTCGGTTTCCGGATAGGGGAAGTTATCTTCAAATTCCTGTTGCCAGGGCGTGTCGGCGGCGAAAGCGAAGCCTTCCTGCCGCTTTCGGGCGGCGTACAATTTGATGAGCTCTCCGGCCATATCTTTGGCGGCTTTCCGAGCTTTGGCCTTGGTCTTCTGCCAGGTATCGGTGCCGATCTTATTCAGTTTTACATTGCCATCCTCGCCGCCGGAGCCGATGTATTTGCTGACCATATCCAGCTGGGTGGCAGGGATGAAGAGCGTGTCAGAGCCTTGGTAGGCAATTTTAATATAGTCCTTTACTGCACCGTCCACTTTGATCTGCTCCATGGCAACAAAGCGGCCAATGCCGTAGTTTTCATGAACCACCAGATCGCCGGGGGACAGATCGGTAAAGGAATTCAACTTTTGCCGATTGGTCGATCCCTTTTTGACGGCCTTTTTCTTGGGTGCGGCCTTGCTCATCAGCTGACCTTCTGTCAGAACAGCCAATTTTGCAGTGGGATACTCCATGCCATAAGGCAGGGTCCCTTCGGCTAAAAGAACTTGCCCCTCCTTGGGCATGGTTACCAGGGGAATACAGAGAAAAGCGGAAAGATTTTTCTCCCGCAGCATTTCCTGCAGCTGCTCTGCCCGACGGCGTGTACCGCACAGAACCAGTGTGCGGAACTCCATTTTCTGATAATGGGTCAGGTCGGAAACGGCAGTATCCAGATTTCCACCGTAGCTGGGCAGTTGCTTGGCGGTCATAGGCAGAAGAGCGCTGGGACGGTTCTCCTCCGGATAAGAAGAGCCGGAGAAACTGTCCAGATAAGCCACCGGCCGCCCGCTCAGATTTTGACAGAAATCTTCCCACTGACACACATAGTCGCACAGCTCACCAGCGACCAGACCGCCTTGCAAAAGGCTGTCCAGCTGAATGCCCATTTCTTCTGTACGAGTGCGGGAGGCCCGGTGCAGGCTGCCCTGGTCACACAGAACAACGATGCTGTTTGCTGGGAGATAGTCCATGGCGGTGGCGAATTCGGGGTAAATCAAAGCCATGTAGCGGTCAGAGGCCGGGTTATTCAGATCGTTCTCGTATTTATCCAGATCCTTTTCCAGAGTTTGGATCAGACTTTCGTTTGGATTTTTGCGACGGCGCTGGCGAGCGATCATGCTGCGAATATCGCTGCACAAGCCCTCCAGCCCCTCATTATGAAGCCGTGGCTGAGTTTCACCCACGGGCAAAACCACCACCGCGTCTGCATTTTCTGTTCTGCGCTGGGTGTCAGGATCAAAATAGCCCATGGTGTCCAGCTCGTCACCAAAGAATTCACAGCGGAAAGGACGGTCGGAAGCAGGAGAATAGATGTCCAAAATGCCGCCTCGGAGGGCAAATTGACCGGGGCCTTCCACCATGCCGCAGCGGCTGTACCCGGCGTGAACCAAGCGGCTGACAATGTGCTCCAAAGGATACTCCTGTCCGGCTTCCAGGGTGAAGGCCGCTGCTTGCAGCACGGATCGTGGCATGGTGCGCTGAGAAAGGGATTCCCAGGTGAAGATCTGCAAGGAAACTTTACCCAGAGACAAATCGTACAGCTGTCCCAGCCGCTTCTGCTCCCAAGCCCGGGAAACCACGGCACTGTCGTAAAGGGTCAGCTCCCGGTTGGGAAGGATAGGCGCAGTTTCCCCTAAAAAGGCCTGCAGTTCCTCCTGCAAACGCCGAGCGGCAATGTCGTCCTGGCAGATGATGCAGATGGGAGCATTCAGATCCTTGTGCAAGCCGGCGATCAAGTGGCTGCGGTTGATTTGTCCCACCCCGGTGACAGCAACGCTTTGCCCTTGCGTAAGAGTGTTAACGGCCAGGCGGTATTCTTCAATTTGGTGAAGTGCTGTAATCAGCTGTTCCATGGTATTCCTCCAAAATTGCCTGAAAGTGGCAATGCGGAAAGGGGAGACACCCTCCCCTTTCCGTAAAAGTGACAAATATTTACTTCATGCCGCCATAGCGGTTGGAAGCTTCCGGCACACCCAATTCCACAATGGCAAGGGCTGCATCCGCAGCTCGCTCCAGCGCTGGAACCAGTGCTTTTTCTTCCTGGGCGGAGAAAGCCGACAGCACCCAGTCCGCCAGATCGAAATCCGGATGGGGCTTGGCACCCACGCCGATCTTGACCCGGGGAAAATCCTGACTACCCAATTCCGCAATGATGGATTTGATGCCATTATGACCGCCAGCGGAGCCGTCTTTGCGAATTCGCAGAGCACCGGGGACTAAAGAAATATCATCAAACATGACAATGATATTCTGAGGCGGTACATGGAAAAAGGCACTCAGCTGCAGCACACTGCGGCCTGATAAATTCATAAAGGTTTGAGGCTTTAGAAGCAGCAGCTTTTTGCCTTTGTAGTTGACTTGACCATAAAGACCCTGAAACTTTGCCTTATCTACCTTGCAGCCCAGCTTTTCAGCCAGGATGTCCAAGGCGCGGAAACCGGCATTGTGGCGAGTCTTTTCATATTCCCGACCGGGATTGCCCAGACCCACGATCAGCCAGGCTTCATTTGCTTTTCCAAACATGGCTTAGAACAGGTCAGCAATGGAGGTGCCGCCATGGATGTGCTCAATGGCACGGGCAAAGACGGAAGCCACATCCAGATAAACCAGTTTGTCGGTAGGACAGTGTTCGGGCTGAGGAATGGTGTTGAGCAGAACCAACTCCTTGATGACGCTTTCGTTCAGACGATCAAAGGCAGGGCCGGACAGAACACCG
>CAYROJ010000067.1:0-8910 GCA_964425865.1 uncultured Oscillospiraceae bacterium
TATTATCTCATATCTCCCGTGAGGTTGCTAGGTGTGCGGTTATTAAGCGCTTACAGTAAATAGATAACGATTAAATCAGCCTTGCCAAGGCAGGAATTTTGTTGTATGATACAAGAAAAGGGGCAAAGGTTTATAATCTGGACGATGACCCCGTATCTGTCTGTCCTTGGACGGAATTGCCGAATGTGCGCCGGTTTTTTGACTTTTTCATGAGTCATCGGGCAGAGTTTTCGGAAGGAGAAAGAAAATGAAAGGGAAGGTAATTGCCTGGTCTGCCTTGGGGCTGGGAATTCTAATGATCCTGGCAGGGGCGGCTTGGTATTTTATGGAGCTGCTGGTCAACAACTGGTTGGACAGTGCCCATGCTTGGAGCAATGCACTGGGCAAATGGCTGGGAAGCCTGCCTTGCTGCGTTGGATTTTTTGGCCTTGGGCTGGTGATCTGCGCCGTCTTTGCTCTCATTTTTCGTAAGACCACCCGACAGAATTGCAGCTGGCCTACTTTTGCTGCTGCGCTTGCCCTGTCGGCGGTGGGAGGACTGGGATTGGTCAGCGGTATTACCCTGGCTTTTTTAAGCCCAACCAAAAATCCCATTGCTTTTCCCACCTATTTCTCCCTGGCCACGATCAGTTTGGCGTTATTTTTAGGGCTGATCGTCCTTTACTGCTGGCTGCGCAGCAGCCGCTGGTCATGGAAGGGTGTGGTGCTGGATGTTCTGGTCAGTTTTTATATTTGCCCGGGTTTTGGTGGGCCGCTGTATGGCTTTCCAATGGGCTGAACAGATAAGGAGAAAAAGATGTCACCTGCTTTACTTTATGCCGTCGCAGCGACGGTCTGGCTGTTTCTGGCTTTTGCCACCTGGAATATGGTCTATTTGATTCTGGCAGCGGTTTTTTATGTGCTTGCCATCAAGAAGCGGAAAAAGCGTGAAGACTAAATAAATTCCCCGAAGGCTGCCCTTCGGGGAATTTGACCATCGGGGGATTTATGTATCGAACACTAAATCAGCATTATCAGGAGAAATTTGGCTGCAAGGTCTATAAACTCAGCATCGATGCCGGTTTTACCTGTCCCAACCGGGACGGAACACTGGGGACTGGGGGCTGCATTTTCTGCTCCGGGGATGGTGGAGGAGAATTTGCGGTCAAGGCCGGGGATATTCGTGATCAGCTGGAAAAAGCCAAGGAAAAGGTGGCATCCAAATGCAAGTCCGGCAAATACATTGCTTATTTCCAGTCTTTTACCAACACTTATGCCCCGGTGGAGGTGCTGCGGCAAAAATATCTGGAGGCCATTGAGCCGGAAGAGATACTGGGACTGGCCATCGGCACAAGGCCGGATTGCCTGTCGGCCGAAACGGTGGCGCTTCTGGCCCGGATCAATGCCATCAAGCCGGTGTCTGTGGAACTGGGGTTACAAACTGTCCACGAAAAGAGCATTGCTTATATTCGCAGAGGCTATGAAAATGAAGTGTATTTTGATGCTGTCCGTCGGCTGAAAGAATCGGGGCTGGAGGTGGTGACCCATATTATTTTGGGCTTGCCCGGGGAAACTGCTGAGGACATGGCGCAAACCACCGCTCAGGCAATCCGGGCAGGCACAGATGGGCTGAAATTCCACCTGCTGCATGTGATCCGGGGAACGGATCTGGAAAAAGAATATCTGGAAGGGAAAGTGCAATGTCTGACCATGGAGCAGTACGGCCTGATCCTGCGCCAATGCCTGCAGGAAGTCCCTTCTTCTGTCACCGTCCACCGGATCACCGGCGATGGTGCTAAGAAAAACCTCATAGCACCAACCTGGTCAGCAGATAAAAAGCGTGTGCTGAATTATTTGAAAGAGGTATTAAAATAAAATGGGCGCAAAACTGCGCCCAACAAAATCAGTATAGCATAGCGAAAATAGAAAGTCAAGGGCTGAATGGCTCTGAATGGTGGAAATCTGTATTCTGCACAAAGACGAAATTCTTTTTATGTGAAACATTCCGTCTTGAAAATCGGATTTTGCCGTGCTAAGATATAGACACAAAGGGAGAAACCAAACAAGACGAGTTGAACGAGTTGAGAAAGGATGATACCCGATGTACATCTAGCAACCGTGGTTTAAAAGAATGTAAGTCGTTTGTAGGTCGTGTGTGAAGTCAAGAAAATATTTTTGAAAGAAGGATACAGTTTATAACGACAAATGTTTCTTTGAACCTTCGGACAGTGACGATCCGTTCCCAAGACAAACCCACATAAAGCTCATCCCACTGAAGGGATTTTATATAAATGAATGTGTAGAGGTTATGTAAGAAAAAGGAATGTCAGTGTCCAGTCCGCAGAAAGGTAGGTTAACCAATGATTGAACCCAAGAACGAAGAGAACTAGCCCTTGATTACCCGGAGCGTCGAAAGACAGGTAGTCAAGGGCTGGTTTTCATTTTGGGAAAGATTGGAGAGGCTTGTCTGAAGACGGCTTATTGTTGCAATATTCTGTCCGCCCGAAAGGGCGGTTTTTGTTTCCGTTTTTATCGATAAAAACCTATTTTTTAATGTTTTTGCCTTCAAATAGTGGACAAATGATTTTTACAGGAGTATAATGAAATCAAATTTTCCCGGCCCCAGCCGGGGGAGGAGAAGGTGAAAGGCATGGCATTTTCATTTCGTGGCGGTGTTCACCCCAAGGAACACAAAAAGCACACCTGTGACTTGCGTATCAAAGAGTTTCCGGAGCCTGATCTGGTCGTGATCCCTATGCAGCAGCACATTGGTGCGCCTTGCAAACCCCTGGTGTCCAAGGGCGACTATGTGATGGTGGGACAGAAGATCGGCGATAACGAGGGCCTTTGCGTCCCGGTTCACGCATCTGTGTCGGGTACGGTGAAGGAAATTTCCATGAAACCACACTCCAGCGGCATGACGGTGCAGTCGGTGGTCATTGAAAACGACCATCAGCAGACGCTCCACCCGGATATTCAGCCCCGGAAACCGGCGCAGGTGGAGGAATTGACCCCTCAGCAGCTGATGGATATTATCCGGGAGGCGGGCATTGTGGGTATGGGCGGTGCGACCTTCCCCACCCATGTGAAGCTCAGCTCCGGTCTGGGCAAGGTGGATACCATCATCGTCAATGTATCTGAATGTGAGCCGTATATTACTGCCGATGATCGGCTGTGCCGGGAGTATCCGGCAGAAGTGGTGTCCGGCTTGCAGATCATTATGAAAATTCTGGAGCTGAAAAATGCCCACATTGCTATGGAGGATAATAAGCCCCACGCAGCGCAGGCGTTGCGGGATCGGATCGACCCGGGGACGGGGATCGTGGTGGATATGCTGCCTGCCAAGTATCCGCAGGGTGCGGAAAAACAGCTGATCTACGCTATCACCGGGCGGCAGGTGCCCTCCGGCGGCCTGCCTGCGGCGGTTGGCTGCGCTGTGTTCAATGCGGCCACCTGTAAGGCGATCCACGATGCGGTGTATCTGGGTATGCCCCTTGTGCGGCGAGTGGTGACGGTCTCCGGCGATATTTCCATGGAGCCGAAGAACCTGCTGGTTCCCATCGGCACCAGCTTTAACGAGCTGTGTGAGGCTGTGGGACACACCTCCAATCCCTACAAGGTGCTCTCCGGCGGTCCCATGATGGGCTATGCCCAGTTCGATCTGAGCGTGCCGGTGATCAAGGGCAGCAATGCGGTGACCATGTTGGGCTTTGGTAATCAGAAACAGGTGGCCAAGCCCCACTGCATTCGTTGCGGCAAATGCATGAATGCCTGCCCCATGGGATTGATGCCCCTGGCAATGTACCGGGCGGAGCGGGAAGGGGATTTGGAACAGCTGAAGGCACTGCATCTGATGGACTGCATCGAATGCGGCTGCTGTGCCTATACCTGCCCTGCCACCATTCCGTTGGTGCAGTCGTTCCGTTCAGGCAAACAAAAACTGAGAGATAAGAAGTAAGGAGGGCGAAATATGGCACAGATGAAATACTTTTACGAGCTGACCATTTCCAGCTCTCCCCATGCCCACAGCAAAACCACCACCTCCACCATCATGCGTGATGTGCTCATTGCTCTGGCACCGGCTTTGGTGGGAAGCGTTTATTTCTTCGGGCTTCGCTCGCTGGTGCTGACCCTCATGTCCATGGCCGCCTGCGTGTTTTTTGAGTGGGGCTATCGAAAGCTTCTGAAATTGGACTGCACAGCCTATGATCTGTCGGCACTGGTCACCGGCGCACTGCTGGCCTTTGTCTGTCCTGTGACCATTCCTTATTGGATGCTTTTGATCGGCGACTTTTTCGCCATTATCATCGTCAAGCAGCTTTTCGGCGGCATCGGCCAGAATTTTGTGAACCCGGCGCTGGCAGCCAGAGCCTTCCTGTTCAGCTGGCCCGTGGCTATGAGCACCTGGGTAAAGGTGGGATTTGAAAATGCAGCCGGACTTTTCGGCACGGCGGATGTGGTCACTTCCGCAACGCCTCTGGCATCCATGCACCAGGGGGGCCTGCCTGCTGAAAGCCTGATGGATATGTTCCTGGGCGATCGGGGCGGCTGTCTGGGTGAGACTTCGGCGCTGCTCCTGCTCGTTGGCTTTGTCTACTTACTGATCCGCAAGGTGGTTTCCGCCCGCATTCCGCTGAGCTTTATCGGCACCGTGGCAGTGCTGGCGCTTCTGTTCCCTCAGGGCAATGACCGCATTGCCTGGATGGCTTACCAGGTGCTGGGTGGCGGTTTGATTTTGGGTGCCTGCTTTATGGCCACCGATTATGTGACCAGCCCCGTTACTAAGTGGGGACAAGTGATCTTCGGCATCGGCTGCGGCATCATCACCATCGTTATCCGCTATTTCGGCGGCTACAACGAGGGTGTCAGTTTTGCCATTTTGGTAATGAACTGCTGCTGTGTCCTGCTGGATAAGATCGGCCGCCCCAGACCCTTCGGCGTGAAAAAGGAGGGCAAAAAATGAAGAATATTCTGAAATTGACGGCGATTTTGTTTACTATCACTGCCATTGTGGCTGCATTGCTGGCCGGAGCCAATATGCTGACCAAAGATCGCATTGTCGCAGCTAAGGAGGAAAAAATCGCCATTGCGGTGGCATCCGTCCTGCCGGGGGATACCATCGAGAGCCAATCGGCTGTGGATGAAGGCATTGTGAAAACAATATACCGTGGAAAAACCGGGTGCGCCGTGGAGGTAGCACCCAACGGCTTTGGGGGCACCATCACCATGATGGTGGGCGTTTCCAAAGAGGGTAAGGTGCTGGGCATACAGATCGTTTCCCACTCGGAAACGCCCGGCTTGGGCGCAAAGGCTCAGACCGATGAGAGTTTTCTGAACAGCTTCCAGGGACTATCCGGCTTGATCCAAGTGGGAAAAGACGGCGGTGATGCGGACACCCTCACCGGTGCGACGATCACCTCCCGAGCTGTGGCCGAAGGGGTCAGCGCTGCAGTGGCGTATGTGGAAGGACTCAACTGGGAGAACGGAGGGGAGGCAGGAAAATGAAATTCGGTAAAATGTTGAAAGAAGGCCTGCTGACCAAAAACCCGGTGCTGGTGCAGATGTTGGGTATGTGCTCCACATTGGCCATCACCACCAGCCTGTTTAACGGCATTGGCATGGGCTTGAGCGTGACCATCATCCTCATCTGCTCCAATATGATGATCTCCGCCCTGCGTAAGATCATCCCCAGTTCCATTCGGATTGCGGCATACATTGTCATTATTGCAGGCTTTGTCACCATTGTGGATCTGATGTTGCAGGCTTTTTTGCCTGCACTGTCCGAAAGTCTGGGCGTGTTCATTCCTTTGATCGTGGTCAACTGCATCATTTTAGGCCGGGCAGAAGCTTTTGCTTCGAAAAACGGTGTTCTGGCCTCGGCTTTGGACGGCCTGACCCAAGGCATCGGCTACACGGTAGCGCTGTGCATCATGTGCATCATCCGTGAATTTTTGGGCTCCGGCACCTTTGGTGGCGGCATCCTAAACGGCGGCGACGGCATCCGCATTTTGCCTGAAGGTAGTCCTGCCATGCTGATGATCATGCCCGTCGGCGGATTTTTGACCTTGGGCTGTGTCATTGCCGCTACTCAATGGTTTATGAAGCGGAAGGAGGAAAAAGCAAAATGATGATGGAAATTTTCGGTATTTTGCTGGCCGGAATTTTGACGGAAAACTTCATTCTGGTGAAATTCTACGGCATCTGTCCCTTCCTTGGCGTGTCTAAAAAGATCGATACTGCCCTTGGTATGGGCATGGCTGTCACCTTCGTCATGGCCATCGCATCTGCCGCCTGCTGGGCGGTGGACCACTTCATTCTCATTCCGCTGGATCTTGCCTATATGCAGACCGTGGCCTTTATTTTGGTCATTGCCGCTATTGTGCAGGTGGTGGAGATGTTCCTGAAAAAGAGTGTTCCGGCGCTGTATCAGGCCTTGGGTGTGTATCTGCCTTTGATCACCACCAACTGCGCTGTGTTGGGTGTGGCGCTGGTCAATGTCCAGAAGGGCTATGATTTCCTGTTCTCTGTGCTCAACGGTGTGGCCGGCGGCCTGGGCTTTACTCTGTCGATCGTCCTGTTTGCTTCCATTCGGGAGCGGACGGACAAATCCGATTGCCCGGCCTGTTTCAAGGGAACGCCCATTACACTGATCGCCGCAGGTCTGCTGGCACTGGCATTTATGGGCTTTTCCGGCCTGAAAATTTTCTGAGGAGGGGCCAAAATGGGTATTGTGATCGCAATTGCTGTCCTGGGTGGACTGGGACTGATTTTTGGCTTGGTTCTGGGGCTGGCAGCCAAGGTGTTCCATGTGGAGGAAGACCCCCGGCTGGAACAGCTGAATGAATGTTTGCCTGGGGCAAACTGCGGCGGCTGCGGCTATGCCGGCTGCGGCGGCTATGCTCAGGCAGTGCTCCGTGGAGAAGCGCCAATCGGCAAATGTGCTTCCGGCGGCAATGAGGCAGCAGAAAAAATGGCGGCCATCATGGGCGTAAAGGCGGAAAAGGTCGCAAGGAAAGTGGCCATGGTGCGCTGCACCGGCTATCGGCAGGTAGACAAGGACGGCAAACCCACCGGCATCAAAATGAAGGGTGTTTATGAAGGCATGGATGATTGCCTGGCGGCCTCCAAGGTGGGTGGCCGTGGCCCCACTATTTGTAAATTTGGCTGTCTGGGCTTCGGCAACTGTGTCAAGCAGTGTAAGTACGGCGCCATCTCCATTGTGGACGGCGTTGCCAAGGTGGATTTTGAAAAGTGCGTTGGCTGTATGAGCTGCGCAGCGGCCTGCCCCCGGAATTTGATCGTGCAGGTGGAATATGGCCGGGATGTTCTGATCGCCTGTTCCTCCCACGCCAAAGGCTCGGTAACGGTGCGTGGCTGCACCACCGGATGCATCGGCTGCGGCACCTGCGTGAAGATCTGCCCCAAGGGGGCTATCTCCATCGATCGGAATTTGGCCGTCATCGATTATGACAAATGCGATGCCTGCGGCCTTTGCGCTACGGTATGTCCGAAGCACATGATCTCCGATGCCAGATTGAAAGAAGAATAAGAAAAGGGGCTGCAATGCAGCCCCTTTTTATTAGCAATAGAAGTCTTTGATTTTTTTGGCACGGCTGGGGTGGCGGAGTTTACGAATGGCTTTGTTTTCAATCTGGCGAATACGCTCACGGGTAACGCCAAAGATCTGACCCACCTCTTCCAAGGTATGGGTGCGGCCGTCGTACATACCGAAGCGCATCCGAAGAACATCGGCTTCACGCTCGGTCAGGGTGTCCAGAATTTCCTTCAGTGCCTCGGCAAGCAGGGCATTGGAGGTGGCATCGGCGGGGCCGGGGGTCATATCGTCGGGGACGAAAGAGCCGATGGAGGTATCTTCTTCATCACCCACAGGTGTATCCAGGGACAGCGTATCGGCGGCGGTACGATTGGCTTCAATGATCTTCTCCACCGGCAGACCCAGCTCGGCGGCGATCTCCTCTACGGTGGGTTCACGGCCCAGCTCCTGCACCAGCTTGCGGTTGCAGCGGGTGGCCTTGTTGATGACCTCTACCATGTGCACCGGAACACGGATGGTTCTGGCCTGGTCGGCAATGGCACGGGTAATGGCCTGCCGGATCCACCAGGTGGCGTAAGTAGAGAATTTGTTGCCCTTCGTCCAGTCGAATTTATCAACGGCACGGATCAGACCGGTGTTGCCTTCCTGGATCAGATCGAGGATGTGCAGACCACGGCCGGAGTATTTCTTGGCAATGGAGACCACCAGACGCAGGTTTGCTTCGGTCAGCTTGTTCTTAGCGTCCTGGTCACCTTCGGCGACCCGCTTGGCCAGCTCGATCTCCTCTTCTGCGCTCAGCAGCTTTACCTGGCCGATCTCCTTCAGGTACATACGCACCGGGTCGTCCAGATTGTATTCGGCGGCCAGATCCACCGGGTCGATCAGATCCTCGTCTTCCAGAGCGGCCAGATCCGGATCGTCATCCAGCAGAAGACCCATATCATTATCGTCCACCAGCTCCAGCTCACCGCTGATGATCTGGATATTCATGGCTTCAAAACGGTCGTAGATCTCCTCGATTTTCTCCGGGGTCAGATCCATTTTTTCCAGAATGGCATTCAGATCGCTGGCCTGGATCATGCCGTCCTTTTTGCCCTGAACGATCAGGTTCTGAATGGCGGCCAGGGATTCTTCGTTGCTTTTCGGAGTCTTTTTGGGTGTGCTCATAGGTATCATTCCTTCTTTGTCTTGTTTATCGGATAGAATATAGCGTGATTTTTCTTCTTCGACAAGGGCATTTCGGAAAATTTTTTTCAAAAAAAGGGGCTTGGGGCGATTTTTGTCGTCAGACAAAGACAGTTTTTCCGAAAAAACCTGAAAACATTGTTCATTTGTCAATGATGTGAGACCACAAAAAAGCATATAGAGTTCTGATT
>CAYROJ010000068.1:0-8714 GCA_964425865.1 uncultured Oscillospiraceae bacterium
ATATTTTCAAGTTAGTAAACTGTTTTTTTGCAATTTCGCAGCATTTTTTCCACAATTTTTCCGTGGAGGTGGTTTGGCACACCATGCAAATTGGCAAATCCCAGGGAACGCCCCCATTTTTTGCCCAATTTTCCAATTCTTCCGGCGTTTCAAATATCTGGCAGCAGCTGCACCACCCGGCGATTCCCTCCACCTCCGGGTGGGTTCGAGTGCCGATGATAACGGGCAATTCCCCTGCCTGCTCTGCATTCCGCACCAAATCGTGGATGCGATTGACAAAAGGGCAGGTAGCGTCAATGATTTCGCAATTCTTCTGCTCCAGCGCCTCCATGACCGAACGACCGACACCGTGGGAACGGATGATGACGGTCATGTCTGCGGCAGCCTGCTCCGGAGCATTGATGACCTGCACACCCATTTTCTCAAACCGTTCTACCACATGACGGTTGTGGATAATGGGGCCAAGTGTCACTACATTTTTTCCTGCGGCAGCCGCTTTTTCCACGGTCTCCACCGCACGGTTAACACCGAAGCAAAATCCGGCGCTTTTGGCGGTCATTACGCTCATAGGCCGACCTTCTGCTTTACAATATCCCGAATAGCTGCCACGACTCCATCAATATCCAGATCAGATGTATCTACTTTAATGGAATCTCTTGCCATCTTTAAAGGCGCAATTTCACGATGGGTGTCCTGATAATCTCGCTGCTGCAGATCCTTCAACACTTTTTCATAGCTGTCACGGCTTCCCTTAGCCTTTAACTCTTCATGGCGGCGCTGGGCACGGACTTCAGCAGAAGCAGTCAGGAATATCTTCACATCAGCCTTCGGCAGCACCACAGTGCCAATATCCCGGCCATCCATGACCACATTGTTTTCCTTTGCCACATCTCGCTGCATATCCAGCAGCATCTCCCGCACCACCGCATGGGCAGAGATCAGGCTTGCCTTCTGGGAAATATCGGGAGTTCGAATATCATCGGTCACATCAATGTTGTTCATCAGCATGTGCTGCAAGCCGGTTTCATCATAGTAAATATCGATGTTCAGCTCGTCAATATAGCGCTCAACGCCGTCCACATCCTTGGGGCTGATGCCCAGCAAGTCCATAAAATAGGCAGCAGTACGGTAAATCGCGCCGGTATCCACATAATAAAAACCCAGCTCGGCAGCCAACCGCTTGGCAATGGTGCTTTTACCGGCACCAGCGGGGCCATCGATGGCAATGGAAATGGTTTTGCCCATGATAAAATCCTCTCTTTATCCTTCTTTTCTCAATCTTGCCAATGCGGCAGCTTCCTTTGCCACCACTTCTTCCGGGGTAAGCTGCAGCTTTTTGCCCACTTCCTCGGGGCTCAGGGGCAGCCCGCCTTCCAAGCCAAAACGCAGGGTCAAAATTCGGGCATCCTGCTCCTGCAAACCGCTGAGCAACTCTGAAACACGCTGGCGCATTTGGAAATAAGCCGTGTCCTCCACGGACTGCTGTTCCTCTTCTGGAAGTTCTTCCTCTTTTTCTTCCGGCCGTGCCTTTTGCAGCAGTCTGGCATTGTCCAGCATATCCGATACCGCCTTCGCCTCTTCCAGACTCAGATGAATATGCTCTGCAACCTCTGCCAGGGTGGGATTTCTACCCAGATTGGACAAGAGCCAGTCATCAGCAGCTCGAAAATCCTCCACTGCCTGCTTCATTCTCTGGCCAACGCCGCTTTCTCTGGCTTGCAAAACCACAGCTTTGGCCAGATACTGGTCGATCCACCAGCGGGCATGGGTCTGAAAGTCTCCCTGCTGATAGCTGAGAATGCCCTGCCACAAGCCCAAGCTGCCCTCCTGGATCAGATCCATCAAAAGCACCCCTCGGCCGGTCAAGCCGCAGGCCATCTCAATAACTGTGGGCAGCATTGCATTGGTCAATCCGGGCAGCACTTGATCGTAACCGCCGGCAAAACGCTGGGCCATGGATTGCAGATCAGCCGGCTTGGCCAGTCCGTCCACCTCTTCCAAGTAAAGCCGCAGGGGGTCATTTTCTTCCAAATTTTGGCGCAGGATCCCCGCTTTCACCAGTTCCTCTTCCCGATGCAGACGAACTGCCGCCTGACCGGTACCGACAGCCTTGGGCAGATCAGCAATGTCCAGTCTGATCTTTTCCGATTCCAGATAAAGCAGCGCTTCCTCCACGGCTTCTTCACGCTCATCCTCCATTAAGGTGAGGAATCGAACTGCAGAAACACTTTCTCCTTGAGGAATACAGCGCAGCACTTTTGCCCAAGCAGGCTCTTCAAACGATATTTCCAAATCTGTCATTCCAGAAAATCCTCCAATCCAAAGTCCGCCCCAAGCTCCTTCAGGCGGTCTATGGCCTGTTTTTCGATTTGTCTTGCCCGTTCCTTGGAGATACCAAGGCGGTCGCCAATTTGCTCTAAAGAGGAGCAAACCCCGTTTTCCATGCCATAGTGAAGCCGTAAAACCTGAGCCTGCCGCTCTGTCAACATGGAAAGCAGCTTTTCCATGGTTTGTGTCAGTGCCTGTCGCACCAGAAGTTCCTGAGGCTGAGGAGAACAAAGATCTTCCACCAGCACGCCCATGGTATCACTTTCGCCAACTGGCGCATCCAGCGAAACGGTTTGAGGCTGTAATTGCAGCAATTTTCTTACTTTATCAGGATCAATTCCGCAAAATGCACCGATTTCCTCCATGGTTGGCTCACTATCTGTCACCTGCCGCAGAGAAAGCTGGGCAGCATTGATCTTACGCAGCAATTCCGCAGTATAGGCAGGCACACGAATGATGCTGCCCTGATTTTCCAAGTATCGGGTGATGCTCTGGCGGATCCAGAGGATGGCGTATGTAGCAAAACGGCATTCTTTTGTATAGTCGTACTTTTTCGCTGCCGCCAGCAGGCCGATACAGCCTTCCTGAATGAGATCCAGCACACTGACACCACGGCCGGCATATTCCTTGGCCACTGACACCACCAGCCGTAAATTAGCCTGCACCAGATGGCGAATGGCTTCTTCATCCCCTGCTGCACATCGCTTGGCCAATGCCTGCTCCTGCTGCGCCGTGAGCAAGGGAATAGAACGAATTTCTTGCAGGAAAGTTCCCATATTCTCTTCGCCCGCTGACACGGGAGTAGGCATATACATCATCACTTTAGTCCTTTTCTCTCCTTGAGTTTGTTCTGCAGGGCCAACAGATCGTCGTCCGAACTGACGGAACCGACTTGATATTCCGAGCGAATGGTGCGGATGCAATCTTGCATTGCGCCTTCATTCACCGGCCCCTGATGGCGCTGCAAAACACCCACTACATGGGACATCTCTTCCGCTGTAAAATCCGACAGTACAGCCGGGCTCACTTCCAGCCCCTGCATATGACGCTGGCGCAGCTGGACAAATGCCCTTCCCAGCACCGGGGCAGAAAACATTTCTTCCGTCAATTCCCCGGTCTTATCAAACAGAGCCGGTTCTGTCAGCACCATCGCCAATACCGTTTCCTCTGCCATGGCAGATTTCATGTTTTTATAGTAGAAAGCCCGTGTCTTGGGCTGCAAATTCTGCACAGGCTGAAGATCCTGCTTCTCCTGTTTCTTCTTTTCACGGGACAGGCGACGCTTGAATGCCTTATCTACTTCCATTTTCATGGCTTCGTAGCTGATTTTACCGGCATCCGCCACCCGATGGCCATAGACCTCCCGTTGAACGGCACTGTTCAGCGTGCAGATCAGCTCCGCCGCTTCTTGAATAAACTTCACACGCTGTTCGTCTTCCCCCAGGTCAAATTTGCGGCGAATGGCATCGAGTTGGTATTCCACTCGGTTAGAAGATTCTTCAAGCAGGACTTTAAACTTATCCGCACCAAATTTCTTCAAAAATTCATCCGGGTCTTTGGCATCCTTCATCCGCAAAACCTTCACCTGCAACCCGGCCTTTTCCAGCATGGGAATGGCTCTTTGCGCTGCACGCTGGCCTGCTTCATCACCGTCATAGATCAGCACCACCTGCTCCGTGTAACGGGACAAAAGGACTGCGTGTTCTTCTGTCAAGCTGGTGCCTAGAGATGCAACGGCACAATCAAATCCATACTGGTGCAAGGCAATGGCGTCCATATAACCTTCCACCAAAATCAAATAGCCCAGCTTGCTTTTCTTGGAAATATTCAAGCCAAACAGGTTTTTGCGTTTGTTAAAAATTAGCGTTTCCGGAGAGTTAAGGTATTTTGCAGCATTAGGATCATTTTTCATGATCCGACCACCAAAACCGATCACATTGCCTCGGACATCGATAATGGGGAACATCAGTCGATCCCGAAAGCGGTCAAAGAGTCTGCCGTCTTTTCTGGAGATGGTCACAAGACCGGACTCCTTCAGCTCTTCATCGGTATATCCTTTTTTCCGCAGCGCATCCACCAGATCCGTCCAGCTGTCGGGAGCATAGCCGATGCCAAAATTGATCAAAGTCGCTTTGGTCATGCCACGATTCAGTGCATATTGGAGGGCAGCAGCCCCCTTTGGCTCATAGAGCTTTGCATGAAAAAAGCGAGCTGCCTCTTTATGTAGTGCCCACAGCCGCTCCTGCTGACGGTAACGGGACTGGTACTGCTCGTCATCCGGCACTTCCAGGCCTGCCCGTTTTGCCAAAGCACGAACTGCATCGGGGTAGCTCAAGCCTTCAATCTCCATCTGGAAATTGATGACACCACCGCCCTTGTGGCAGCCGAAGCAATAGTAAATTCCCTTGTCTGGCGCAACAGAAAAGGAAGCCGTTTTTTCTCCGTGGAAAGGGCACAGGCCAAACATATTGGCTCCTGCCCGACGCAGGCTCACATACTGGCCCACCACATCCTCGATGGGGTTTCTTGCCACCAATTCATCAATAAATGCAGGTGAAAACGCCATAAACGGTCTCCTTTCTGAGTTTTTAAAATATTTTACAGACGGCGTCCCTCATATTCCTCTGTCACAGACTTTTTCTGCTTGTCGATCACCATGGTCAGGATCCAGCAAGCCATCAAAATCAAAATTGTCATGACATTGGGCTGGACAAATTCATTTTCCGACACAGTAAAATACGGTGCCGCCGCCAAGGCCGCTGCAGCCAGGCTGCCCCAGCTGATGCCCTTATACAGGCCGTCTTTTTTGAAGCAAGCTGCCACCAGTGCCAGCACAAGCACCACAAAGGTCACAACACCTGCAATAGGCAGGCAGGAGGCTGCCACGCTTTCCGCTTCCACTGTAAAGAAATTATATCCGACCGATTCCGGCGTGGCTACCAAATCTTTCGCAAAATACTGCACACTTCCGGGCATCAGTTCAAAGGTCATCGCAGACATCAAAAGCGCAGGCAAGGCCCATTTCATGATTTTCTGTTTCTTCATTGCAGTCACCTCAAATAGTCATTATAGCACATTAACCACGAACATGCCAGCCCATTGGAATAAAAATCTCTGTAAATTTATCTACCGCATAATTGTCGGTCATACCGGCAATATAGTCGCAAACCGTCCGTTCCAAGCCGTCAAAGCTGAGCTGGGGCTGAAAGTCCCCGGGCAGATCTTCCGGGTGGCGCACATAGTGCTCAAAAAGCCTTTTCAGCATATCCTTGGCCTTTCCCTCTTCCCCCTTGGCAACGGGATTGCGGTAGACTCGCTCAAACATAAAGCTACGCAGATCCTGCAAAGCCTTTTCCACCGCCGGAGTCTGCACGATCTCCCCTGCCTCTCTGGAAGAGCAGATCATATCGCAAACCAGTGTGTCGATCCGGTCAGCGTGGGTATGTCCCAACACATTGGAAATGCTACCGGGAATATCATCGTTGGACAAGATACCAGCCCGAATGGCATCGTCAATGTCATGATTGACATAGGCGATCTGGTCAGAACGGCAAACGATCTGGCCTTCCAGCGTTTCCGGAATGTTGCAACCAGTATGACCCACAATACCCATACGGACTTCATAGGTCAAATTCAGTCCTTT
This sequence comes from uncultured Oscillospiraceae bacterium, assembly GCA_964425865.1. GTDB lineage: Bacteria > Bacillota > Clostridia > Oscillospirales > Oscillospiraceae > Faecousia. The sequence goes on from CAYROJ010000068.1 coordinate 5,972, forward strand.
TCCGTCGTTTTCCAGAATATCCACCACCCGCAAGCTCTGCTCATTGTGGCGGAAACCGCCTTCCATCAGTTCCGACAGTGCCGCTTCTCCGGCATGTCCAAAGGGAGTATGTCCCAGATCATGTCCCATGGCAATGGCTTCGGACAAATCCTCGTTCAGCGCCAACCCTCTTGTAATGGTACGGGCAATGCGCGAGACTTCAATGGTATGGGTCATACGGGTACGATAGTGGTCGCCCTCCGGCTGCAGAAAAACCTGAGTCTTATGCATCAGCCGCCGAAAGGCCTTGGAATGAACAATTTTATCGGTGTCCTTCTGGTAGCAGGTACGAACATCGTTTTCGCAAAATCGATCCCCATTAGGCCTGCCCAAGGAGTGATCGGCAAACGCTGCCGAAGGATGCAAAAGTCGATGTTCCCGACGCTCCAATTCTTCACGCACTGTCATAGTTTTCACTCCTTATGTAACCGGGAAAGCCCGATATTCTTTGCCTGTTTCCATCCCCTCGATGGTGGCTGCGCTCATATCTGTCAGCCGATTCAAAAACGCTTGGGCCTGATTTTCCGGGAACAGCAGCTCCAGCTCCACTTCTGCACCAAATTGGGTATCCCGGATAATGCCCTCAAAGGCTGCAACTTCCAGCTTCACTCGCTCGTAAAAGTTATACGGACAGGGTACATATAGAACCGTCCATACCCGTTTCATGGACTTACCTGCGGCATCCACGGCAATTTTTGCACCTTTGGTATAAGCACGGACAAGGCCACCGGCGCCCAACAAAACGCCACCAAAATAACGGGTCACGACACAAACTACATTGTAAAGCCCCTCTCGCTGCAGTACTTGCAGCATGGGCATTCCTGCCGTGCCTCCCGGCTCTCCATCATCAGAAAAACGGACCGCTCCATCTTTGATAATGTACGCCCAGCAGTTGTGGGTGGCATCATAATGCTTTTTTTTCATTTCCTGAATTTTTTCCAGTGCCGCTTCCTCTGTTTCCACCGGCCAAAGGCGGCCAATGAAGCGGGACTTCTTTTCAATAAATTCATCCTCGCCAAACTCCGTCGGCACCAGATACTCGTCCAAGAATTACAACTCCTTTGTGATGTAGGCTCTGAGCCTACCATAGAGAATTTCGTCCACCACAGTCTCTACAACGATGCCGTCACCGGTATAGTCCACACCGATGACCTGTGCATTGCTGTGGAGGGTATCCACCATACCGCCCATGGAATAAGGCAGGGTAACTTCAACATGATGACGGCTATGCCCCAGGGCATTTTCGATGGTATGGAGCAGCTCCTCCATACCAAGTCCCTGTTTGGCAGAGATCTTCACCACATCTTCACCAATGGGAATATCTTCAGCAAGCACCAGATCCGCCTTATTATAGCAGCGCAGTACCGGCGTTCCGTCCTTCGCCAGTTTGACAATGAGCCTGTCTACCACTTGAATGTGCTCCTCCCGGTTGGGATCGGATGCATCGATGACATGAAGCAGCAGGTCTGCATATTCCAGCTCTTCCAGCGTTGCCCGGAAGGCATCTACCAGATGGTGGGGCAGCTTTGCAATGAAGCCAACCGTATCGGACAGGATCACATCCAGATTGTCGGAAACCGTCAGAAGCCGGGATGTGGTGTCCAGGGTATCAAACAGCCGATTGTTAGCCGGAATGCCTGCACCGGTCAGTTGATTTAAGAGGGTAGATTTTCCGGCGTTTGTGTAACCAACAATGGCCACCACCGGAACAGAGTTTTTCACTCTGCGTTCACGCTGGACAGCACGGACTTGCCGTACCTGCTCCAGTTCTCCCCGAAGGCGGTCGATCCGCTCCCGAATGTGCCGGCGGTCAGATTCCAGCTTTGTTTCGCCGGGGCCTCGGGTACCAATACCACCGCCCTGACGGCTCAGGCTCTTGCCCATGCCGGACAGTCTCGGCAGCAAATACTGATACTGCGCCAGCTCCACCTGCAAGCGGCCTTCCTTGGTCTTGGCTCGCTGGGCAAAAATATCCAAAATCAAGGCGCTGCGATCCAGCACCGTTACACCGATGATCTCCTCCAAGGCCCGGATGTTGCCGGGAGAAAGCTCATTATCAAAAACCACCATAGTTGACTCAGTGGCTTCCACCAACATCCGCACTTCTTCTGCTTTACCTTCACCGATAAAGCTATGAGGGTCGGGAGTGTGGCGGTTTTGCAGGACCTTACCGGTGCAGAAACCGCCAGCGGTTTCTAAAAGGGCTTCCAGTTCCTCCAGGGTTTCATCGGTAGCAGTCTGTGCCTGGGTGAAACAATCCGCATTGAGGCCCACCAGAACCGCCCGTTCCTGCGTTTTCTTTTCCAAAATTTCTTCCATAACTTTTCCTCCCTAGCGCTTGCGGGCAGGATGATCCATATTAAATGTTATTATAACACAGATCAGCGCATCTGTGCAACATTTTCCCGCAAAAAGGCAAAAAAAGTTCGTACCGCAAATGCAGTACGAACTTTTATCTCTTACTTCAGGCCGAAACGCTTGTTAAAACGATCGACACGTCCACCGGTGTCAACCAGCTTCTGCTTGCCGGTATAGAAAGGGTGGCACTTGGAGCAGATCTCAACACGAATGTCCTTCTTAGTGGAACCGGTTTCGAAAACGTTGCCACAAGCGCAACGAATCGTGGTCTGTTCGTACTTAGGATGGATACCTTCCTTCATTTTGTTCACCTCTTTCTCATCAAATAAAAGGGCATAGTTGCCCC
>CAYROJ010000069.1:0-8471 GCA_964425865.1 uncultured Oscillospiraceae bacterium
AACGCCCTTTTAAGGCGTGGGTCCAGGGTTCGAGTCCCTGGCGAGCCACCAAAAATCCCCTTGCCCATTCGGGCAAGGGGATTTTTGACGCCAGGGACTCGAAAGGCCGTTAAGAAAAGTGTCCGGGGGGGAGCGAGCCGAGCGCCGCCGGGGGCGGGAGGAGCGAGGCGAGGGAGTGGCAGCGGTCGGCAAGGAACGAGCCTGCTTCGACAGGCGAGGTTACTGCCGGGAACCGCAACAGGACACTTTTTAGGCCGTGGGAGAGTCCCCGGCTGCATAGACGCACCCAGTATGGGTGTGGATATGCAGTCGGCTACGAGGGTTCAAATCTCAGCCCCAAAAGGACAAACTATCTTTGCATAACAGAAAAAGCACTTGCGTAAGCAAGTGCTTTTTTCAATGATGTTTGCCTGCGGCAAATGATGTCGGGCAGTGCCCAATGATCATGTTACGACTGTTGTGCATCTTTCATGGTTTTTCCCAGAGAGTAATAGAAAATGCAGTCTCGTGCCGGGGTGAAGTGCTCCACAAGACCGGAGCTGACATACACCGCATAGCTCAAAAATGCCACCGGGCACAATACTGCATCGTTCATCACGGCCTGGTGCAGTGTGGCGTAGTTGCCGGAATTGGCCAGGGCATCCTTGCAAAGAGAGGAGATCGTCTCGTGGCTCATGCCGCCATAATTGAGGGCACCCTTGCTGTCAAAGAAGGCGGACAGATCCATGTTGGCGGACAGAACCGTCTGCCCCAGGTGCAGATCATAGCTGCCATATTTCAAGGCGGTGGTATAATCATTGCCGCTGACAGCCTTCACCGTCACCACCAGAGAACAGGCTTCCAGCATGGCTGCGATGGCATTGGCCACCTTCACCCGGCGGCCATCGTCCTTGTTCACCAGCAAAGTGACTGTGCTGCCCTCCATGCCCTCCCGGATCAAGGCGGCTTTGAATTTTTCTGCATCAAAGCCGTATTGGGCAGCCAGTGTGCTGTTGTAATAGGGGGAATTGGGCGAGGCAGGCAAGGTGGCCGCCAGTGCAAAGGTTTGATAGTAGTCTTTGACGATGGAAGCACGGTCAATGGCGTGGGTCAGCGCCTGACGCACGGATTCATTGCTAAAGACCTTGCTCTTTTCCCTGCAGCCTAGATAGAGAAATACGCCGCTTTCGCAGTCCCACAGGTCGTAATTGCTGCGGTAGTCCACATAGCTTTCCGCTGCCGGATTGGCACAGACCACACCCACATCTCCCAATTCGAAGGCATCCCGGATGTCCTTAGGGGTCTGCACTGCCACCAGAGGGATCTTCTCAGCAGACAGGGGAAGCGCCGCCTTGCACCACCAGTTTTGCCGCAGCCGCAGTTGTAGGCCGGAGGCGGTGCTCTCCAAAGTATAGGGGCCGGTGCCCCCGGGGGTATCGGCATTGACCTGCGCCCCACGCACAATGGGAATGTTCAAAAGCAGGGGCAGATTTTCATAAGCCGTGGTCAGGCGCACCTGTACACCGCCGTCATCGGTGGTGGAAATGCTCTCCACATTTCCCAGGCGGCCACGGTAGACCTGACCTGCCCGGGCGTTTTCCAGACTGGTCACCACATCCTCCGCCGTCAAAACCGTACCGTCGGCAAAGGTGGCTTTTTCCAAATAGAAGACATAGGTCTTCATATCCTGGGAAACCGTGTAGCTTTTACAAAGCTGGGGCTCTACATTGTAGTCCTTGTCCACTGTGAAAAGCGACTGATACAGCAGGCTGAACAGGGCCTTGTTGGTATAGTCTGCGCAGGAATAGGGGTTGAAGCCCTTTTCCACATGATACGCCAGCGACAGCTGCTGGACCTTGTCTGCTCCCTGGCTGGGCTGGGTTGCCGTTACGGTGCTGTCATCCAGACCGTTGCCCGTGGGCACATAGGCCGTCTGCCCGGCGCAGCCGGACAGCACCAGCGCCATCAGCAGTAATATTGCAATGATCCGTTTCACCCGGCTCCTCCTTTGCAGACAATGATCGCCCCCTGGCTGCCCCGCTGTCCTGCTGTGTAGCGGTGAGACCAAAATCGGTCGTGGTGACAATAGGTGCAGTCCCGGCTGATGTCAATATGGGATACCCCTGCCCGTTGGAGGGCAAAGGCGTTGATTTGTTTCAGATCCAAATAGTACTTGGCCTCTTTTTTTCGGATAAAGGGCAAAATCCCTTCTCCAAAGGCCTGAACCATAGCATCGGGCACATCAGCGTCGGTTTCAAAGTGACAAATGCCGATGTTGGGGCCAATGGCTGCGTGGATATTCTCGGCCTTGCAGCCAAAATTTTTCACCATGGCCTCCACGGTTTTTCCGGCAATGTCTGCCGCCGTTCCACGCCAGCCGGCGTGGGCAGCACCCACTGCACCGGTGACCCTGTCATGGAACAAAATGGGGGTGCAATCGGCAGTGAACACCACCAGCGCAACGCCGGGATCGTTGGTCACCAGCGCATCACATTCGGGGTAATGGTGATGGTCGAGGCCACGGCAGTCGGCTTTTGTCACCATTCGGACAATATTGGAATGGATCTGCCGGGTCAGCACTGCCGAGCCGGGATCAAAGCCAATGGCTTCCCCCAGACGGCGATAGTTTTCTTCCACATTTTCGGGGGTATCTCCCCGGTGCTGCCCAATATTCAGACTGTCCAGCACCCCGGTGCTGACCCCACCCAACCGGGTGGTGAACCCATGGGGCACAGCAAGAAGCTCCGATGCCAGATACTGCAAATTGTTGTGTGTTTGAATGGTAATTGCCATATTTCTAATTTCTAAATCTGTAATTTTTAATGATCCAGCTTATCCTTCTGCATACAGCACTTCTTGTACTTCAATCCGCTGCCGCAGGGGCAGGGATCATTGGGCCCCACCTTCTTGGCCGCATTGCGCACAGGCTGCTTTTTGACTTCGGCATTGACTGCTGCCCCGGTGCCGGTCTCCTTAGCCACACGCTCCCGGCGTACCTCCTGGGTGGGCGCAAGGCGCACCAGGAACATCCGCCGCACAGTTTCCTCCCGGATGGCGGTGATCATGGCCTGGAACATTTCGTAGCCTTCATTTTTATATTCCACCACAGGATCGTGCTGGCCGTAGGCTCGCAGGCCGATGCCCTGCTTCAGATCGTCCATGGCTTCCAGATTGTCCATCCAGTATTCATCCACCACACGCAGCATGATCACACGCTCCAGTTCCCGCATGGTGCCTTCGCCAATGGCCTTTTCCTTTTCCTCATAGGTCTGCACCGCACGCCGGTAAAGGGCTTCGGCAAAGTCCTGAGGCCCTTCGGCCAGCACCCGGCCAACCGTGCCCTTGGGGAAATAGATCCCCTCCAGCTCCAGCTCCAGATCCTGTACATCGCCGGAGTCCATGGCCCCTGTGTCCATCACGCTGGTAGAGATCCTGCTGCGCAGCATGGACAGGATATTCTCACGCAGGTCTTCTCCGTCCAGCACCTTCTGCCGCTGGGCGTAAATGACCTCACGCTGGGTGTTCATCACATTATCGTACTCCAAAACATTCTTTCTGGAACGGAAATGGTTGCTCTCCACGGTCTTCTGGGCGTTTTCCACTGCCCGGGACACCATGCTGTGTTCAATGGGGGTGTCCTCATCCAGTCCCAAGGTCTCCATCACATCCATGACCCGGGATGCGGCAAACAGACGCATCAGATCATCTTCAAGACTCAGATAGAAGCGGCTTTCGCCGGGGTCGCCCTGACGGCCGGCACGGCCACGGAGCTGATTGTCAATACGCCGGGACTCGTGACGCTCTGTGCCGATGATAAACAGACCGCCGGCGGCCTTGACCTTCTCGGCCTCGTCTGCAATCTCTGCCTTATACTTGTCCAGCAGCTGCTTATACTGTGCCCGAACGGCCAGAATTTCGGCATCGTTGGTTTCGGCGTGAGAGTCAGCCTCTGCCAGCAGCTCTTCGGGAAGGCCGGTGGCACGCAGGGCACTCTTGGCCAGGAAGTCTGCATTACCGCCCAGCATAATATCCGTACCACGGCCGGCCATATTGGTGGCGATGGTCACAGCGCCGAACTTACCGGCCTGGGCAATGATTTGAGCTTCCTGCTCGTGATACTTGGCGTTCAAAACATGGTGGGCAATGCCTGCTTTTTTCAGGCATTTGCTTAGAATCTCGCTTTTCTCAATGGAGATGGTGCCCACCAGCACAGGCTGGCCTTTGGCGTGACACTGCTCTACCTGGCTGACGATGGCACGGAACTTGCCGGCCTCGGTCTTATACACCACATCGGTGTGATCCTGACGGATGACCGGGCGATTGGTGGGGATCTCCACCACATCCAGTCGGTAGATGGTGCCGAATTCCTCTGCTTCGGTCACAGCCGTGCCGGTCATGCCGGAGAGCTTTCCGTACTGGCGGAAGAAATTCTGGAAGGTGATGGTAGCCAAAGTCTTGCTTTCGCTGGCCACCTTCACGCCTTCCTTGGCTTCAATGGCCTGATGCAGACCCTCGTTATAGCGGCGGCCGTACATCAGTCGGCCGGTAAATTCATCGACAATGATGATCTCGCCGTCCTTGACCACATAGTCAATGTCCTTTTTCATCAGGCCGCGGGCCTTCATGGCCTGGTTGATGTGGTGAGACAAGGTGGCGTTGTCCATGTCGCCCAGGTTTTCTACACCGAAATACTTTTCGGCCTTGGCGATGCCGTTGGCCGTCAGAGAAACGGAACGGCTCTTTTCATCCACATAGTAGTCACAGTCCAGATCGTCCAAATTTTCTTTTTCATCGGTCTTGGCAAAGACATGGCGGCGCAGGGTGGACACGAAATAGTCTGCCATTTCGTACAGCTTGGAGCTTTCCTCTCCCTGTCCGGAGATGATCAGAGGGGTACGGGCTTCATCGATCAAAATGGAGTCCACCTCGTCCACAATGGCAAAGTTATGGCCACGCTGGACAAGCTCTTTCTTGTACAGTGCCATATTGTCACGCAGATAGTCAAAGCCCAGCTCGTTATTGGTACAGTAGGTGATGTCGGCAGCATAGGCCTTACGGCGCTCGTCGGGGGTCATGCCGGGAATTACCAGACCGACGGTCATACCCATGAATTTGTAGACCTTGCCCATCCACTCGGACTGGTACTTGGCCAGATAATCGTTGACCGTGACCACATGGACGCCCAGACCGGACAAAGCATTCAGATAGCAGGGCAAAATAGCCACCAGGGTCTTGCCTTCGCCGGTTTTCATTTCGGCAATTCGTCCTTGATGCAGCACAATGCCGCCGATGAGCTGGACGGGGTAGGGCCGCAGGCCGATGACCCGGTCGGATGCCTCCCGAATGGCGGCAAAGGCCTCTACCAGAAGATCATCCAAAGTCTCACCCTGAGCAAGACGCTCTTTAAAAATGCCGGTCTTGGCACGCAGCGCCTCATCGGACAAGCTGCGGTATTCCTCCTCCAGAGCGATAATTTTATCCACTGTCGGCTGGATCTTCTTCAGTTCCCGCTGAGAATGGGTACCAAAAATCTTAGAAATCAATCCCATAAACATTCTCCTTCGTAAAATGAGCAATATTAAAGCATTTTACCCATTATAGCACATACAAGGAAAAAATCTAGTTTAATTTGTAAACAAGTGCAGAATCCTCCAACGGCGGACTGTGGGCGGGCGTTCGTTTATTTGTAATTTATAAGTTATCCCACTCTTTCTTTTTTCTGCAAAATAGTGTATAATGTATCTATAATCATCCAAACCAACAGGAGAAACCCATGCGAATTTTATTTGACAGCAAAAAACAGGAATTCAAAACTCCCTTTGGCACTTTGTCCCCCCAGGAAAAATGTACCCTGAACATTCACATTCCCTCCGCTGTGGGAGCCAAGCAGGTGGCGTGCATCCTTCAAAATGACCGGGGGCAGGAAGTGATGTCCGTCACCATGGACTATGCCATGAAAAAAGGGGCTTACGATATTTTCCGGGGCAGCTTTCTGCTGAATGATCCGGGGCTGTATTTTTACTATTTCCGCATCTGTAACCACGCCGGCTGCTTCCGCCTGTTCAAATTCGGTGACGACACCAATATCGAAGACGGCGGCCTGTGGCAGATTTCCTGCATTCCGGCGGACTTTGAAACCCCGGATTGGGCAAAGGGTGCTACCATTTACCAGGTTTTCCCCGACCGCTTTTATAAATCCGGCCGGTGCGAACTGTCCGGCAAGCTGGAGCCTTACACGGTCCACAAGGATTGGTATGAAGATGTCCAGTGGCAGCCCAATGCCCAGGGGGAAGTGCTCAATAACGACTTCTTCGGCGGCAATTTCAAGGGCATTACGGAAAAAATGGATTATATCGCCTCTCTGGGCACTACCATTTTGTACCTGAATCCCATTTCCAAGAGCTTTTCTTCCCACCGTTACGACACCGGCGACTATAAGATCCCCGACCCCATGCTGGGCACGATGGAAGATTTTCGTGCCATGTGCGATGCTGCTCACAGCCGTGGCATCAAGGTGGTTTTGGATGGGGTCTATTCCCACACCGGCTCCAACAGCCTCTATTTCAACCGGGAGGGGGCCTTCCCCGGTAAGGGCGCTTATCAGGATCTCCATTCTCCTTACGCCGGTTGGTATGATTTTAAAAACTGGCCCAACCACTACACCAGCTGGTGGGGCTTCGACACCCTGCCCACTGTCAACAAGCTGGACCCCGGCTTTGTGGACTACATCATCGAAAACGAGGACAGTGTGGTGGCCTTTTGGCTGAAAAACGGTGCCGATGGCTTCCGTCTGGATGTGGTGGACGAATTGCCGGATGAATTTGTGCTGAAGCTGAAAAATCGCATTCGTGCCATCCGCCCCGATGCCCTTTTGATGGGCGAAGTGTGGGAGGATGCCTCCAACAAGGAGGCCTATGGCCGTCGCCGCCGCTACTTTGTAGACGGTGAGCTGGACAGCGTTATGAACTACCCCTTCCGCACGGCCATCATGAACTTTGTCAAGAAGATCGACGGCGGCGAAGCCATCCGCAACACCGTCATGACCATTGCCGAAAACTATCCCCCTCAGGTTCTGGCCTGCAACATGAACCTGCTGGGCACCCACGATACAGAACGGATCCTTACTGCTCTTGTGGACGACTTTAACGGCAGCCGTCAGGAGCTGGCCAGCCGCAGCCTGTCCAGAAGCCAGTATATCCGGGCCGAAGAGCGGCTTTTGATGGCCGCCTTCCTCCAATATACGCTCCCCGGCAGCCCCAGCCTGTACTATGGCGATGAAGCCGGTATGGAAGGCCACAAAGATCCCTTCAACCGCCGCACCTACCCCTGGGGTCAGGAAAACCGGATGCTGGTGGAATATTACCGTCAACTGGGTCAGATGCGCAAGGACTGTCAGGCTTTGCGCCTGGGTGATATTGAATTTACCTATGCCACCGATCACCGCCTGGCCTTTGTTCGCCGCTACGGAGAAAAGTCTGTTCGGATTTATGTAAACCGCAATATGGATGCCTGGGACATTCCGGCCGGTAAGGTCATCATGGGTCACAATCTGCGCACCGTTGCCCCCAACTGGCTGAGCCTTGCGCCCCAGGGCTTCTGCGTGGTGGAGGAATAAGATGGAGAAATTCATTTCCGGCTATTGCCGGATGCTGGACAAAAGCCGGATGGTGGATGTGGAGGAGGAAGATGGTGAAATTTTCATCGACTGCGCCTACCGCAACTGCCCTCACGCCCCGGTGTGTGAGATCGGCAAACAGATCACCCAGCTTTTAAAGCGGGAGGAGCAATGAAAATACGCCATCTTCACACAGAAAATTTTAAAACTTCCGCCTGGTCCGGGGGTACCACCACGGAGCTGTATCTGTATCCGGAACAGGGGAGCTACGCTGATCGGAATTTCAAATTCCGTATTTCTTCTGCCACCGTGGAGTTGGAAGAAAGCGATTTTACGCCTCTGCCCGGTGTGGAGCGCTACATCACTCCTCTGGACGGCGCTTTTGTGCTCACTCATCCGGGGGTAGCCCCTGTCGAATTACCTGCTCTGGCCGCCCCCTACTGCTTTTCCGGGGAAGTCCCTACGCACTGTGTGGGCAGAGCCACAGATTTTAATCTGATGCTCAAGGGCTGCCGGGGCAAGATGGAATTGCGGCAAAATGTTGCCCCCATCGCCCGGGGATTTAACAGCTACTTTCCCGTTGATGACACAGTTTTTACCGTGGAAAATCAAGTTTTCTCCCTGAAAAGTGGAGAACTTCTGGTGATTTTTGCGGAAGAAGAAGGGGAGATCGCCTTTGGAAAGGGCAGCGTTCTGACCTGCTGGGCTGAGATCTAAATTTTTCCAGTATTTTTTCTGCCGGGCTGCACAAACTAGGCTCGGACAGCAAATGAAACGACATTCACAGCCGTGACGACGATTGGAACCGTTCGTTACATTTTTTGTCAAGTGTGTCGCCGTGTGTACAGCGGTGTGATGCGAAACAGGGCAGGGGTCA
>CAYROJ010000070.1:0-8470 GCA_964425865.1 uncultured Oscillospiraceae bacterium
TTATTTCATACTGACGAGCTTACCGCAAGTCGCCGCTAGGTTTGACGCTTACGCTCTGACACCAATGGAAAAGCATGAAAGCTATTTAATGGCGGCATAACAAAACCTCAGAAAATGGATGGACGAAAGGTCCTGACATTTCCTGAGGTTCCCACGGCACCGCAGTGCCGTGCATCCTAAAAAACGACTTCCGACAGTCAAACTGACTGCCGGAAGTGTAAAAAACTTTATTTTATTTCACTGTCCACTTGACGGGGAGCAGTTCATTTCCTTCCGGGGTGCAAATCAGCTCAGATCTATGTCAATGTACTCGGATCAAGGCCCCAGGCATCCTTCACCGCTTCCGCAGGGGTTGCCTGAATGGCCTGTGCCAACACCTCGACCCGAATGGTGTAGCCATCCATTGTCACATTCTGCCTTTTAAAGCTGCCGATCAAGCTCATCGTCTTTCCATTGGGGGCTACCGGCTCGGTATAATACCAGTAGCCATCGCTATGAAGCCGCCACTTGGTCCGTGTGACGGATGTCACATTTCCACTGCCGTCAATTTCCTGCTCCGTTGGTGCATAGTCGATGCTGTAATCGCTACCTTTTTCCGGCGAGATTGCCAGGACCGTGACACTGCCATCCTCGTTTTCTTTCACCCACTGAACAAGCACCGTTGCACGGATATAGGCCTGCGTTGTCCCTGTGTTTTGAATACGGAAATCAGATGCCATATCTGCAGATGATGTGTAAACTACTTTACAATCAACTGTAGCTGGGCTAAATAAAAGGGTCAGTGGATCCGTTCCTGTAACGAGGTAGGCAACTGTTGAGCCGCAGACGGTCAGTAGCAGAATAAGAGCCAGTCCCAGTGCAGCAATTCTTCCTTTTGACAGATGGATCTTCATTTTTGCTCCACCTCTTCATTAGGCTTGAACAGGAAGCTGTTATAACATCCTTGTCCAACCATTTTATTTTGTTTATTTTGTGGCTGAACGTGTATTCCCAATTTTTTTCATCAACAGTGATCGTCTTTACATTATCTTTGTCGTAGTCATAACGCCATGCCCAGCCAGATAGAGCGGTGATGGTATATGTTCCTCCAACGACCAATCCATCCAATGTGACCGGTCTTTCGGCAATAACATAAAGGTTTACCGATAAATTGGGACCTTCAACATGGAACAAACAGGGTTGCGAAAAACCATTTTCGACCTTAAATGTGATCGTTCCGGATTTTTTCCAGATGCCGTAAATAGTCGTATTCTCAGTGACCGTCATTGGTTTATCCAGCGGCTTATTCCCCGCACTGTCCGCAAACCAGCCGATAAAAGAATAACTGCCATTGCCGGTTATCTGGACATAACCTGGATGGCGCAGGCTCTCCGGGAAGAAGGTTTGATTGGGATAGTATTTCTTTGTAGTTTCTGTTCCGTTTGATTCGCCGTAAACCCACTGGAATTTAACCTCACATTTTGGGATATCGGTCACTGTCCATTTTGCCTCCAGCAGAAGACTCGTTTCATTGTACTCTTTCGGGAAATCCGCACCCGCATCTATCTCATGTTCTTTTTCATTTTTATCTTTGTAGACCCATTTAGCGAATTGATATGTTCGAATAGGATATTTACCATATTCGTCTTTAACTTCTACTTTTAATAAACCATCCTCCGGCTGACCTTCTATTTTTCCAATTATATACGAATTATTTTTATATATGTTTTCGATAACTGCGCCTTGCGGCAAGGTCAGTCCCTGGCTCAATTCCTTGGGCAGATCTCCCCAGTCGTAGGAAACCAATCCTTGAATAGCGCAGCGGATATCGACCCGCTTTATATCCGTGAAGCTACCCTTCTTACAAAAACTGGAACTATACGAATAACTGAGTGTAAGGTTAAGAGTTAGTTTGCCACCCGTATAATAGCGTAGGTCGTTCTCACTAATCGTATATTGGAACACTTTACTAATACTCTTTGTGTTTGCCGATGCCTCTTTGATTTCTTCCTCTGTAATGGTAAATCCAAAATCGGTCAAGGGATCACATTTCAAAACAATGTCCGAAAAAATAACCTTTGTTTTATCCTGTGTACTATCCTGTGCTGTATCTAGATTATCGATTGTAAACGTATATTCCAGCTCATCACCGATGGACAACTCTACATTTCCATCCTCAGGATATGCGATCCAGGATTCTGTCCCCTTTTTCCTGTACCTTAGGCTGGTAGAGACCTTTGGAAGCTCCTGCGTTATGAAAGAGAATTCAGATGTGAGATCCAGTGCATTTCTTCGGTTCATAAACGCTACACTGTTACAGCCCTTTTCAAGTGCTGCTGAAAAAAGCTTTTCCAGCGCATCCTCTGTAATACTTCCATTTCCAAGAGGAGTATTACCTACATCCCACCAAATACTATTTTGCCCATCTTTTTTTGCAGACTCTTCATCCAAAACGTAAAAATTACCCATTGTGCCAGATGCACTCATTCCCACAAGCGCATTTTCTTTACCAGGAGCAAAAAAATACATATATGTAAATCTGCCCACAACACCTTGATCAATAACATAAGGCGACTCATTGGTATTCTCAAATGGGTAAAGTTCTCCACCATTCAGCGCAAAATACAGTCCGCTGTCCTTCGGCATTTGCAAGCCCTGCTTAAGAGAAATTTTAAAATAGCTTACAAATAATTTGTTATTCTCATCTCTTGTCGCAGTATTATTTTGGGTAGATGCTGGAAACACACGCACGGTGTAGGTTTTTGTGGTCGTGCCATTTTTCAGGGTAAATTTTGTTTCCTTGTTGGCTGTAATCCCCGTAATAAGCACATAATAGCGATTTTCAGTTCCACCTGTTTCCGTATATTTCTGAACCGATGCAACAGATGAGTCCATTGCATCGGCAATGATTGCCGTGTTATCATCGACCTGAGAATTAAAAAACGACGAGACTAGCATTTGCCGTCCTTCTGCAATATAGATATACTGGGTATTGCCAACAGAAGTGGTAACAATTTCCCCATCAGCGACAGTGGCAACACCATTCTCATTAGGGTCATCTACCACAGAGTCTATAGCATCTGTCGTTTGCTCTGCCTTCACGGTACTGGCAGGCATTATCATAAAAAGCATTGCCAGCACAATCATCAGCGCCGTTATGCGTTTTCGTTTTTGATTCATCATCGGAGCATTCTCCTTTTTAGATAATACTGAGCCATAGGACAACATCCGAAAAGCTCGGGTACTGTCCTATGGGCGTGTTGCTTCTGGGCAGGCAACACGCTCCTGTGTCTGACGATGGGGCGGAAAAACTCCGCCCCATCCCCTTTATCCGTTGTTATTGGAAGTGTCAAATGCCACCCATGCAGCCCGGTAGCCATCAAAGCCACTGGCCTGAATGGCATCCACCTCAACTCTGACATTCATCTCGGAATTCAAATTAAGATTCAAGCTCTCGATCTGTTCGCTGGTGACACGATTGGCAATGCCAATGTAGTTCCACACATTCCAAGTGGTCATCTGTCCGGGTTCCAGAGGCTTCACACGCGTAAAGGTGTAGACATTGTAAATCTTCCCCTCCCGTGTTTCCTGAGTTACCACAGGCCAATTCTCTCTTTGGCTATCTCCCACAAATTCGCCGGACTTGATCGCTGCGGTGCAGAACTGGGAGTCGATCACAGTGTCATCCAGTCTTGCCTCGATCAGCAAGCGAATACGAATATAGGCAGGGTTTTTTCCCGTATTCACCACATAGGGACACATGGCAAACTTGTTACTGGGAACGAGGTTTTGTGCATTGCTACGCAGGTAAGCTTCGTAATGTTGCGCATCTGCCCTGATTTTTTCATCCGACCAAAAGTTTCCGGTCACATATTCCATCGTGCCGCCTTCTGTCGGATACGCATTCACCGTACCCGATCCGTCATTGCCCTGACGGTGGTACTTGGAGCGGAGGAGCTGGACTTTCACCGAACCGCTGGTAAAAACGTTATCGGTCTGCGCTGAGTCCGTAAAATAGGCGATCGTCGCACCACCGATGGAAGCCAGCAGCAATGCTGCGATCACACACACGGCCAGAATTTTCTTCTTCATCTTCGGGGATCCTTTCGGATATTCTTAGTAATTAATTGGAAACAGACCAGCTCTTATCACCAGCAAATCCACTGGGCAACTTTGAAAACGCGGCCTCTGCAGTGCTAATATTCTTCTGCTGGATGGCAGCAGCAACAATGGTAATGGTGGGCTCACTGGTGCTGAATCCCTCAACATGCGCCTTGGTAAGTTCCTCATTCACTTTAAAAGACGCTGTAGAATCAAAAATTGCATAATCTGCGTCCGACTGGGCTGCACCAACAGTCTTATACCAGATGCCATCTGCACACTTCGTCCAGCCTTCGGCCATCTTCATATCAGTGAAGATACCATCTGTCAAGCCTTCGGGTGTGCCGGTTTCGGTAACTTTTACAAACAGATAACAAGCTTCGCTTCCAGATTTAACTGTGATTTTAGAAGCGTTCGTAATTGTATCACCAGGTACAATTTTAGTGGTATCTGTAGTAGCGTTAATTGTGGTCAATTCGATATTAATATCACCGAAAGTAAAGGTATTGCTACCTTGCTTGCTATCAACCAGCCAGGCCACGGTGCCGCTGATGGCGCAGGTGGCGATCAGTGCCAGAGCCAGCACCAGAGTCAAAATTTTCTTCTTAGACATGATGTATTCCCTCTTTCTTTAAAATAACCAATTAAGTGCTTGCAGGAGCCAGAATGTCCCAAATCTGTTCAACGGATTTTCCACTCATGCCGTCTTTCTGGATAGCGTATGCAGTGACATTGATTTCAGGGGTTCCCACAGCATTCAAGTCACCATTAGTAGCTTCATCTTTGATTTTGAAACTTTTAAAGAGCTTGATATCCTGTACAGAACTGTTCTTTTCAACAGTTTTCAGGCCATCTTCTTCCGCATAATACCAGACATTTTTCTTGCCGGCCAACGTTTTCCAGCCGTTGTCACTCATCTGCTCTTCAATGGTTTTAACCTCTGTGCTGACACCATCTATCACAGATGTGAATCCATTTTCAAGGACGACAAACAGATAGCAATCTTCGCTGTTGGCCTGCACATGGATGGTGGGGTCTTTGGTGTATGTATGGCCGGGCAGCAGATGATAGACATTTGAGCCGCTGACACGATCGGCACTTGCTGCCGTCGTCCCATCAGGATTCACCTTTGCCTCGTCCAGCGTGATCTTCACCTGACCGACGGTAAAGGTATTGGTCACAGTGCTGGTGCTGGTCAGCCATGCCAGTGTACCTACCACAGAGCCTGCCACCAACAGCAAGGCGCAAGCCAGAGTCAGCAGCACCTTATTTCTTGTTTTCATCTTTAAATCTCCTTTATTTTTCTTTCTGTTCTTGTGTCTGGGCAAGCTGCTCCGGCTTTTCTTCCTTCACCAGCAGATCCGGCAGGAATACCAGCAGCAACAGCAGCACACCGGAAGAAATGGCAAAATACATTCCCGGAGGATTGTGTATGTACTCCACCAGATAGCCCAGATAGGGGATCGTAAATACAGGTTTGCCGATCAGATTTTTATAGTGGACAAGTGTACCGTCTGCACTGGCATTGGCATCACCTTTGGTTCGAAAGCGGAGCACAGAAGGATCCTGCTCGTCTTCCAAAATCTCCACAATGCGATGGGTAGCGACCGTATCCTCGTTCATCAGAAAGGTGATCGGGTCTCCCACCTGCAAGGAAGTGTAGTCCACCCTCCGCACATAGATCAGCGAGCCTACATGGTAGTTTGGCTCCATAGAGCCGGACAGCACCGTGTAAGGGGTCAGCCCGATCAGGCGAACACCTGCCAGTGCCACTGTCAATATCACGACCAACGCTACCAAGACCGTGGTCACTCTGTTCCAGTATTTTCTTACTCGATCACTCAATAAACCACTTCCCTTTCAAGCCTTTCCGTAAAAAGGTTGCAAAAAATCGGCATAATTTAGGGGATCATGCCGACCATGGTATGACTTATGTGCATTTCTGCATAAAGTCGCTGTTATACTACCACTGAACATGCTTTTTGTCAATAGAAACCGACTGATTGGTTCCGCAAACCGACTGATTGGTTCCGCAAAAACCAAAAATTATTCACACTTTTCCCGGACCTCTTCCCTCTCACTCGTGCGAAAACGAACATTTTAAAAAGCCGATGCGATTTCACGCATCGGCTTTGGTTATTTTTCTACGGGTAGTTTTTCCAGCGCCGCTCTGGCCGCATCCTGCTCGGCACGCTTCTTGCTGCTGCCGGAGCCTTTGCCCATCAATTTTCCGTTGAGCAACACTTCCACCTCAAACCACTTGTCGTGGTCAGGGCCGCTTTCGCCCATCAGAACATAAGTAAGTGTCTGGTGCTTCTTCTGCTGCACCTTTTCCTGCAAGGCAGTCTTATAGTCGGCATTGTGCATTTTCTGCACCGGCACTTCTGTCAGTACAAAGGTGTTGATAAAGGCTCTGGCAGGTTCCATGCCGCCGTCTAAGAAGCAGGCTGCGATCACAGACTCCACCGCATCAGCCAAAATCGAATCCCGATTGCGGCCACCGCTCTGCTCTTCACCGTTTCCCAAAAGCAAATGCTTTCCGAGGTCAATGCGCTCGGCGATCCGAGCCAGAGATTTTTCGCAGACCATGTCCGCACGCATCCGGCTCAAATCACCTTCCGGGCGATCGGCAAAATTGCGATAGAGATACTCTGCCGTCACCATGCCCAAAATGGAGTCGCCCAAAAATTCCAGACGCTCATTGCTGCGCAGGCTGTCATGGAAGCGCTCGTTGGCATAGGAAGAGTGAGACAGGGCATTTTGCAGCAAAGTAATATTTTTGAACTGATAGCCAATGGCTTTTTCCAAATCACTTAACATTGCTCCATCTCCTTCAGTTTGCGCAGATTTTGCTCCAATTCAGCGGAAAAATCCGCCTTGGCCGCATCGATGGCCTGTCCCACCGCATTGCGGAAGGCCAGTGCATCAGAAGCGCCATGGGCCTTGATGACCGGTTTCTGAATACCCAGGAACTGGGTACCGCCGATGGTTCGGTAGTCCAACATACCCATCACCTCATTGACACCCTGCTTGCAGAACAGGTATCCGATCATGGAGAGCACATTGCGCTTAAAAATCTTGTGTTTCATCAGACTGCCCATGAACATGGCGGTGCCTTCGATGGATTTGAGCAGCACATTGCCGGAAAAGCCGTCACAAACCACCACATCCACCGCACCCAGAGGCACATCTCTGGCTTCCACATTGCCCACAAAGTTCAAAAGTCCCTGCTCGCTTGCCTTCGTCAGCAAAGCGTAAGCTTCTTTCTGCAAGGGCGTGCCCTTGGTGTCCTCCGTGCCGATGTTCAAAAGGCCAACCTTGGGATTTTGAACACCATAGGTCGCCTTGGCGTGCAGAGAACCTACCAGGCCGAATTGCAGCAGGAATTCGGCCGTACACTCGGCATTGGCACCGCAGTCACAGATGACGGTCTTACCGCCAGCCTTATTGGGCATGGCAGGGCCCATGGCTGCACGGCGAATGCCCTTGACTCGCTTGACGATCAAGGTGGCACCGGTAAGCAGTGCGCCGGTGGACCCGGCAGAAATGAAGGCGTCGCCATTGCCATCGGCCAGCTGGTGCAGCCCCACCACCATGGAGGAATTGGGCTTTTTGCGGATCACATTGGCTGGATCATCGTGCATATCCACCACATCGTCGGCATTAAAAATTTCCACGCCTTCCGGCAGCTTTTCGATTTTTTCTTCCACCATGGCACGGCGGATCTCTTCTTCTTTGCCCACCAGCATAATGGGCACATGGTACATCTTTGCCGCTTCCACTGCGCCAAGCAGTGGGGCGTTGGGGGCGAGGTCGCCGCCCATGGCATCGATAATAATTTTCATAGAAAACCTCTCTGTTTACACGCCCTGCGCCGCCAGACCGTCGATGATCTCCAGGGAACGGTTGGCAATGGCCAGGTTCTTTTCGGCTTTTTTACGAATGCGCTGCTCCAGCGGCGCAATAATGCTGAAATTGATATTCATAGGCTGGAAATTTTCCACGCTTTCATCGCTGATGTACAGCCCCAGCGCACCGATGGCAGTGGTTCTGGGGAAATCGGGAAGTTCCCTGCCCTGCACCTTGGCAGCCATGGCGACAGCGGCCAGGAAGCCGGAAGCGCAGGACTCCACATAGCCTTCCACACCCGTCATCTGGCCGGCAAAAGCAACCAGTGGATCACGGCGATCAGCATAGTATTTATCCAGCAGTTTGGGAGAGCGAAGGAAGGTATTACGGTGCATCACACCGTAGCGGACGAACTCTGCATTTTGAAGGGCCGGGATCATGGAGAAGACGCGCTTCTGTTCTCCGAATTTCAAGTGGGTCTGGAAGCCCACCAGATTGAAAATGGTCTTTTCGGCGTTATCCTGCCGCAGCTGCACCACGG
>CAYROJ010000071.1:0-7980 GCA_964425865.1 uncultured Oscillospiraceae bacterium
ATCAGAACTCTATATGCTTTTTTGTGGTCTCACATCATTGACAAATGAACAATTTATTTACCTTTTTGAGAATATTTTAACCTCTTCCGCCCCAAGGCAGAAGAGGTTAAAAAGAAAATTATTCGTTTTATCCGATGAATCCGCAATAGGCATTGAATACACAGATGAGAATGATCACACTCATCAGGGCAATGAAGAGTTTATCCACCGCCCGATTATCCATTTTGCGATTCAGCATGCGACCAACGATACCGCCGCCTACGCCGCCCGCTACCATTAAAATCAGCGCCAACGGTTCAAATTCGGGAATATCGCCTCCAAGTACCGTAGCAGCCAAATTAGCGAACTGACTGAACACAATAATGTACAGGCTGTTTGCAGCAGCCGTTTTGCTGTCCATGCTGAACAGGAAACCCAGCACCACCAAGTTAATGGGGCCACCGCCAATTCCCAGGAAGCTGGACATGATGCCAAGAAGCAGGCCTACTATCAGGCAAAAAACCTTACCGGTGCACCGGTGTGTTGAAATGCGTGCTTTCAGCACCGTGTAGATCAGGGTCCCAACTGTGATAACGCCCAAAATACTGGCCTGAACACCACTGACAACACCACCGTTAGCAAACTGACTACGCAGCAGATTAAACAGCGCCTTTCCCACAAGGCCGCCCACTGCAGCGCCGATCGCCAATGGCGTTCCGGTGACGGTATCCACCCGCTTTTCCCCGCTGCGCAGCAACCGTGCCACTGAATAAACACTCATGGAAAGGACGGTACAGCCGGATAGAAAGTTAATGGTGGAAGCCGAGCCCATTTGCAGCATATCAAGCACTGGCTTGATGATCACACCGCCTCCAATGCCGCAGATCGCACCAACAATACTCGAAAGGAAGCTGACCAGAAAATATAGTATTTCCATATTATTACTTTACCTGCTTACCCCGGGCAAACACATGGCAAATATTACAGCTATCGTCCAGCAGCACCAGGTCTGCATCCTTTCCGTCGGCGATAGAACCCTTGCGTTCCCATAGACCTATTTCCTTAGCCGGATTTTCCGTCAGAGTCATCAAAATCTCTTCCAGCGAATTGGGCAGCCACCGAACCATGTTCTTCAGCGCCACATCCTGCGTTAAGGTAGAACCGGCACGAGTGCCATCGCTCTTGAGCTTGGCATCGCCGTCGATGACCACCACATCATTGACACCCAGATGATAGTCGCCGTCCGGCAGGCCAGCGGCCATAATAGAGTCCGTAATGGCAACGATCTTATCCAGCCCCTTGCACTTGGCGTACATACGCACAGAGCCAGGCACCAAATGACGGCCATCACAAATGGTTTCGCAGTAAACATCACTTTCCATCACCGCACCGAAAATGGCCGGTTCGTGCTGATGGAACAGCCGCATGGCATTGCCCACATGGGTACCCACAGTTGCGCCCAATTTGATGGCACTCATGGCCTGGTCGTAGGTGGCACCGCTGTGACCGATGCCAACCACCATGCCCAGCTCCCGAAGGGTAGGGATCATGTCCTGAACACCGTCCAGCTCCGGAGAAATCGTGATGTAGCGAATATTTCCCTTTGCAAGCTCTTGATAATGGCGCACCAGAGGAATATCGTTTTTCTTCAGCAAATGCTCCGGCATTGCACCCTTATACTGCGGTGCCAGGAAAGGCCCTTCCAAATGAATACCCACCAGATCAGCACCATTTTGCTCCTGCTCTTTATGAAGCATAAACTGTTCGATGCACCATTGCGTCTGCTCCTGGGTATCGGTCAACACCGAACAAAGCCAGGATGTAGTACCATGGCCAGCCATGAAGCAGCTGATTTTTTCCAGATCCTCTGCAGTGGCACCATTGACATCCACACCCACAGCGCCGTGGGTATGGGTATCGATAAATCCGGGAACCACCTTCATGCCCTGAGCATCGAATAAAGTGCCGTCCTGCCCTGCCTGATCGACCAGACGAATCTTTCCGTCTTCCAGGCAAAGAGTAGCATTTTCAAAACGGTGGTTCAAGTAAACCTGTCCGTTTACAATGTAAGTCTTGGACATAGGCCTACCTCAGTCTTCCAGTGCGGCCACATACTCCGTCATCCGCAGCAGCACATCGGGGTGATCTGCCAGGATAGACACCGGGAACTGGGCAGTCATTTCGCCATAACCGGTACGGCGAGCAACAGCTCTGTGCCAGTCACGGAAAATGCCCAAACGGATCTTACGAGCATTGTAGATCTCATTGAAGCCGATGGTCACACAGTGGGTAGGCATATCTTCCAGCCGTCCACCAAAATCGCCGATGGCATTGGCCGTCCGGGTCTCCCGGCTGATGGGCAGCATTCTGGTCTTACGGGTTTTGAACTCCTCCACGGACACTTCTTCCGGCTCGTTGAAGGCCAGATGACCGTTGATGCCAATGCCGCCAAAGCAGCAGTCAACGCCGCCCAGCTTCTCGATGAGTGCAGGAATGTGATCCAGATTGTTGGGGTCGGGGAACACACGGTGATCTTCCGGCACATTCAGCTGCTCATCGATCTTGGAATAGACCGTACGCAGCATGAACCCACGGAAGCTCAAGGGGTGGTTGATGTCGATCCACTGCAGATCATCGCCTAGATATTCGTCCATATTGATAAACCAGCAGTTTTTCAGGCTGATCTGCTCAGAATTGACGATCTCCACAAAGTAGGGATACTGACCGATGGGGCCAACAGGACAAATGAACACTGTGGTCTTCCCTGCTGCATTGTGCTCTTTAATGATGTCTGCCATCTCTCGGGCGATGGCCTTGAACACAGTGGGCTTATCCTCCATGACTTCCATGGGGATCTTGGGTGCAGCGAGCAGCTGCTCTTTGTTATAGTAATAATAATCGTGATGCATAGAAATATCCTCACTTTCACGCAAATACGGGGGATGCGTCGCATCCCCCGAAGATTTTATTTCTGCACTTCCAGATACTCTTTGTAGACCATATTCCAGATGTAATTCTTCAGTTCAGTGAACCGAGGATCCATTTTGGTCTCCTGGTTTCTGGGATAGGGAATGTCAATATCAATAACTTCCTTAATTCGTCCGGGCCGGGCAGACATGACTACCACCTTTGTGGCCAGCAGAATAGCCTCTTCCACATCGTGGGTGATGAAGAAGCAGGTCTTCTTCTCCTCTTCCCAGGTCTTCAGCAATTCTGTTTGAAGCTGGGTACGGGTCTGGGCGTCCAATGCGCCAAAGGGCTCGTCCATCAAAAGGATGCTGGGATTGACAGCATAAGCACGGGCAATGGCCACACGCTGTTTCATACCGCCGGACAACTCCTTGGGATAGGCGTTGACGAATTTTTCAAGACCAACCATTTTGATGTACTTCATGGCGATCTCTTCTCGCTGCTGCTTGGTCAGCTCCTTTTTCAGCTTCAAGCCAAACAGGACATTATCCTTGACAGTCAGCCAGGGGAACAATGCATACTGCTGGAAGACCACGCCACGCTCAACGCCGGTGCCTTCCACTTTCTTGCCATCGACGATGACCTCGCCTGCGGTGGCCTCGTGCAGACCTGCGATGATGTTGAGCAATGTGGATTTACCACAGCCAGAGGGGCCGACCACGCAGATGAATTCGTTATCATAGATGTCCATGTTGACACCGTTCAAGGCAATCGTTTTACCGTTGCGACCTTCATAAATCTTCTCAACGGCCTTGATCTGCACCTTGGGGGTCAGATTTCTCTCTTCTCCTGCCATGAGGTCAGTCTCCTTTCAAAGAATTTCAGAATTTTCTCGGCCAGCATACCGATCACACCGATGACGATGATGTAGAGCATCATCGGTTCCGTTTCAAAGGAAGAGTTCAAAGCCTGCACACGCATACCCAGACCTGCCACAGCGCCGGTGGTCTCAGCAGCCACCAAGGTGGTCAGAGCAACGGAGATACCCAGACGGATGGAGGTGATGATAAAGGGAGTGGTTGCAGGGAAAATCACACGGGTAAAGAGCACAATGTCATTGGCATTGAGCACCCGAGCGGCTTTAATGAGGGTCTCATCCACATTGATCACGCCCTGGAAGACGGTAATGCAGATGGTCAAAAAGGTTGCGATACAGATAACGGTGATCTGTGCCTTAGTGCCGATACCCACGGCCAGAACGACCAGAGGAACATAGGCCAGAGGGGGAATGTTACGAACGAACTGGATCCAGGGCTCGACGATGTAGCGCACAGGGCGATACCATGCCATCAAGAATGCCACAGGTACACCAAACAGGAAACCCAGTGCAAATCCAATACCGCAGGCACGCAAAGAGTACCCCACGTCCTTCCAGAAAACGCCACGAGATGTGGCCATCTTGGCATAGGATTTAAACACATCCAGCAACGGTGGGAAAGCTCTGCCGGTGGTTTTTCCGTGGGATAAGAGTGTATACACTACCACGGCGGCGATCAAGGACAGTACCAGCCAGACCCAATTGGGGATCTTACTGATAATGTCCACTTTTTTTGTCTTATTCACAAATAGGGCCTCCAATCACTTGAGATAAAATGGGAAGGCGGCGAACCGCCTTCCCATTCGGGTTACGGAATTACTTGCCGAAAGCCTGCTTCATCAGGTCGGACAGAATGAACTGCTCAGCAGTGTGGGTAGCCTGTGCCTCGGTGATAGCCTCGCTCTTAATGAAGTTAGCACGCTGATCGGCGTAAACCTTGACCAGACCGCCGTTTTCCAGCATTTCCTTCATCTGAGCACTGGTCATCCAGGAGCCGTCATAACGCTGGCCGATAACGGTCTCAACATCAGAAGCAGTGATCGTTGCGATGTAGCCGGCTACTTCGTTTGCGATCTTGTCATCGGTGGTAGCGGCAGCAGCATAGTCCATGCCCTTGTACATAGCACGCAGGAACTTCACGATGGTCTCTTCGTTCTTGTCGGCCCAGTCGGGGTTGACGACCCAGGAACCGGGGGATGCCAGACCGTCGAAGTCAACATTGGAGCAGATGTCCACAGCCCCCTTGACCTCCTTCAGGATGGTCAGAGAAGAGGGAGACCATGCAGCAACAGCATCAACAGTGCCACCGATGGCAGCAGCGGTCATGTTAGAAGCGTTCATGTTCACAGCTTCGATATCGTCCATGGTCAGGTTGACAGACTCCAGAGCAGTCTTCAGAATGGTCTCAGAAGAAGTACCGGCAGCGTAAGCGACCTTCTTGCCTCTCAGCTCCTCCAGCTTGGTGATGCCGTTCAGGCCGATGATGCAGTCGCCATCGCCCAGGTGCTGCAGCAGGATGACTTCAGCCTTGCCCTGTGCGCACAGCTTGTGAGCGCCGGGTCCGATGTAGGAGATGTCGATGGAGCCCTGCTCCATAGCAGCGATCTCGTTGGGGCCGTTGTCGAAAACGGTCAGATTGATCTTCAGGCCTTCGTCGGCGAAGTAGCCCTTGGCATCAGCGGTGGCAACAGCCCACAGGGCGCCCCAGTTTGCCATATAGGCAACATTGACTTCGGTCAGTTCGGTTTCCTCTTCCTTGGGGGTGCAGGCGACCATGGACAAAACCATCACGGCAGCCAGCAACAGAGCAAGCAGCTTTTTCATTTGGAAAATCCTCCTAAAATTTTTTACCTTTATATTTCCGGCTTTGTGCCGGTTCGGTACGATTAAACGTTGGAAAGATCGTCGTCTTTCATGCAAAGGTGGACAGCGCCCAGCTTAAAGGTCTGAGGCAGTGCCAGGATCTTGGGATTGGGGCCGACGTACTTCTTCATGGCATCAGCCAGGGCCTCTTCAAAGGTGGCTCTGGTCTTCAGCCCCATGCCACGGGCAATGCCCGGCTCCTGGGCACCCACAATGTAGATGGCGGAAGTATTCATCTCAGCGATGTGACCGCAGCTCATCATGGAGAAGCCATGGAAGGGATGGAATGCATTGGCGAAGCGGTACTTGCGAATGTATTCCTCGTTGGTGGCAAAATACTCACCGTAGCGGTTCATATCGGCCAGCGTATTCATGTGATCATGCTGGAACATTTCGTAAAGTTCACGCAGGTAGGGCCAGCGCTCATCGTGGAAATAACCATTGCAGATGGAGGAGCAGATGATCACACAGTTGTCCTTCATCACTCTCTTGTGGCGAATGACCTGTGCAGACAGCGCCTGCATCATCTGGATGGGGTTAGTGCCCATGCCGTCACCGTAGTGGAAGTTCTGGGGCATACCAAAGACCATTACATCGTACTTCTCTTCCGCAAAGGGAACATAGGTACGCTTGTTGGCCAGCTTCCAGCTTTCCGGCTGCATGACAGCAGCGTAACCGGAGTAGATGGCGATCTGGCGAGAATATGTATCCAGCACTGCATCGCAGCAGAAGAAGGGATGGCCCATCTTCTCTTCCATGTGCATACCGATTTCATCAAACTTGGTACGCATCAGGCTGTGGCCGGAAACAGGAGTAAAGTCCTGGCGATGCATGACCTTGGGAACATGGTGAGAAGCAATGCTACGCCAGTGGGTGATACCCGTGGAGCAGTGTTTATAGCCGCCGGAGTAACCGCCGTAGGGATTGCCCTGCGTATGGCCGATGAGAATGGGAATGTCACAATCAAAGACATACTTGTTCATCAGCACCGGGTCTCCCCTGCCGGTCACACCCAAATCGATCATGTGCTCATAATCTTCAGAGTCATGAGAAGTGATCTGGTTGGTCCAGTAGAAATCGTTAAAGAGCTTCTCACCCAAAATCTGCTTCATTTCGCTTTCGGTTGCACGGGGATGCAGGCCGTTGGAGAACAGCAGCAGAATATCTTCCTTGCGCACGCCGCCAGCATAGAGCTCATCCAAGCATGCGGTGATGGACACCTTGCGGTGAGCAGTGGGCTGACAGCCACCCTTAACGATGTCGGGAATGACGAACACAACGGTCTTGCCGGGAGCAGCCAGTTCCCGCAGGGGCTTCATGCCCATGGGATGGCGAATAGACTCCAGGGTCGCATTGTACAGGCTATCCCAATCCTGAGGCAAGCACTCAGGGTCCGGCACAGTTTTGCCGGGGATAAACACATCGGTGTTATCCGGCAGTTCGGCACTCATCAGGCCATGGCCGTATTCAAAATCCAGTTTCATTGGTTATCCTCACTTTCCAAGGTAAGTACGAATGATTTCCAGGTATTCATCGGGATAGAAGCCGATCTCTCCCTGGAAGCGAGTCAAGGCGATCAGACCGCCGTCGATCTCCGGGATGGAAGCGAGCATTTCGGCATTATCAACCTTCAAGCCGCCGCCGTAGACCACATCGATGCCGCCGGTGACCTCTTTAATGAACCGGGCGATCTTGGTGATGTAGTCCTTCCCTGCCGGGGTCTTGCCGGGTCCAATGGACCAAATGGGCTCATAGCCAATGACCACCTTGGACTTATCCACACCTTCCAGGCCGATCTCCAGCTGCTCTCTGAGCACTTCGTCCCGGCGATCCAGCTCTGTGTCCTTTTCGCCGATGCAGTAGAGAACACTCATACCGTTTTCCACGGCCAGACGGATCTCTTGATTTAGCAGACGGTTGACAGCCTTGGTGTCGGTGACACCGGCCTCTGCCAGAATGCCCATCTTGTCATTGCGCTCTTCACAGTGGCCGATGATGGTGGCGTTGACCCCCATGGCTTTCATGGCAGAAACGGGACGATTGGTGGTAAATGCACCGAAATTGCCGCCTACGGCGGTATTCATTCGGTACACGCTCTGGCAGCCGATCTGCACAGGGCTGTCTTCACAGCGAGCAGCCACGGCGTTCAGAAGATGGGTCTCCGGCAGATACTGCACAAATTCCACTTCGTTGGGAGCGTATTTTTTCAGTGCTTCCTGGGTGTTTTTCACAATGAAGCTGCCCCAAGACTGCATATCAGCAATACGATTGACACCGCCGTAGCAGGTAGGCACATCAAAACGCTTTAAATTCAGAAAAATATGTTTCATGTATTACCTCAAAATTGCGTA
>CAYROJ010000072.1:0-7949 GCA_964425865.1 uncultured Oscillospiraceae bacterium
AGGCGGAAACACCGTTATAGCCGTACAGTGCCCCGTCGTTGAAAGTGGTCATGGGTGTAATCTCTGTGCGGTAGAACAGGTCTTTTCTGTCATCGGTAGCCAGCAGCTTCGTGATTGCAGATGTGTAATATAGCGGCTCGGCGTAGGCTTCATCCAAATAGCCAATTGTTATTAGGGACAAAAGCGGCGAGATGACAACCTCCGTCAGCAGGCACAGGGCCAGGACGAAAGCCGCCACCCGCTGCCGGGTCTTGGGTTTCCCGGATGCTGCGCCATTTTCGCTTTTCTGCGGGGGGATCTCTTCGGCTGCGCCGGGGTCGCCATTGGAGCCGGTTTTGCTGCATTCATCGGTTGGGCGGGTCTCACTTGCTTCGCTGGTGAAGTCGGTATTGTGTGCTTCGCCGGGAGCGGGAGCGGAAACAGCCATGTGTTCCGTTTCGCCGGCGGCTGGAATCGGTACGGCGATGTGCTCGGCTTCGCCTTCCTGTGGCGGGATCTGCGTGGGAACTGTGGTTTTCACTTTTCTGGCATAGTGAGCGAGGATGGCTGCGGCTGCGATGGCGATGAAAATGAGGTCAAACCTCAACCAACTGTCGGTCAGGCTATTTCCAAGCAGGAGCAGGGCTGCGGTGATGCCGCCAGCGAGCAGGGTCTTCCAGGGGGCGATGGATCTTATCTGCAACCACACTCGGTAAGCCATCAAGATAACAACGAAGCTAAATAGAAAGGCAAAGCGGAAAGGAATCTGGTTTGGAAAGTGACAGCCATGTAACAGCCATGTAAGTCTATTACTGGTCATTCCCAGAAGAAGGAAAAGGAGTAAAGCGGCAGAGCTTATCTTCTCCCTCCAAGGGATTTTTCCAAAGAAGTACAGAACGGCAAGGAACAGGACAACAGTGCCGGAATAGACATTGGGCAGTCCTTCCAGAACAGTAGGCTTAGCACCACAGAAGGCGTTACCAAGGATCTTGAAGGTTCCCTGCACGAACAGGGGCACGGAGTAGAGGGCGGCTTTCAGCCACTCTATCGGGGCGAAGTGCTTATAGGCCGTAGCATTTTTATAGCTTTCCCACAGCTTTGTTATCTGGGCTTGTGCTTCTTCAGACAGGATGCAGGTTTCGATAACGGTGGAAGCGTGGTAGCCGCCACCGGCGGCGTAGGTCTTTTGCAAGGCACCGTAGGCGGGTAGGAGCATAAATGCGGACAGGCCGAAGGCGGCAATGGTACACAGGGCGATATGACACAGATCGGCAAGGAATGCTTTCGTTCCCCGCCACTGACAGAATTCATAGCAGAAAAATGATAGAAAAATGAAAATGCAGATAAAAAAGGCAATGTAGTAATTGGAGACTAGAACAAGGGTCAATGCCAGGATATAGACAGTAGGCTTTCCGCTTCGCAGAAGGACCGTCATCCCCAAAATGGCGAGTGGCAGTAGAGCAAAGCCGTCCAGCCACATGATATTCCAGGAATATCCCATAGCCCAGCCACAGAAGGCGTAGGCACAGGCGAAGAGTGGAACGGTATAATTTCGCTGGTCATAGAGTTTGGTCAGGAGCAGAGCCATGAAAAGGCTGGCAAAGCTCAGTTTGATCGGGGTCAGCAGGAAGTAGAACGGCGTTGCCATGGCATCTGGCAGAAGAGCGGACAGCAGGTACAGCGGAGATGCGGTGTAGTAGGCGGCCATGCCCACATAGTCCATTCCGGCACCGACGCTCCATGTCCATTGCAGACTTTCACCAGAGCGGATCGCTTCCCGGAACTGGAGGTAGAAGGGGTAATACTGGTGATATGCGTCTGACCGCAATGGCAGCCGATCTCCGAATGGGGCGAAGGATCCAAGACACATGATACAGGTGTATATGGCGAATGGGAGCAGGAAGGAGATAAGAGTGGGAATGCTTTTAGGCGGTTTTCCAAGTTTTATTTTCACGGATTTATCCTCCGGCAGTAAGAGTTTTTCGCCGCCGGGCTGTGGCGGCGTTATGGAGTTATAGCGTTATGGCTCTATGGAGTCATGGAGCTATGGCGTTAAGTCGCTGTGGGGCCGTGCAGGAGCGGATGGTGCTGGGCTTCTCCCGGCTGGATCTCCGGCAGACGCACCATGGCACGCTTTCGGTTGAGCATGGTTTCTAGGGTGCTGCCGAATATCTTTTTGGCGGCTTCTTCCATGGACTGGTGCAAAGCGATCATTTCGGAAGTATGCAGCTTGATCTGGCACTGGGTATCGCTATTACTGATGCAGTACATTTGCAGGGCGGCGTACTCCACATCGTAGGCGATGATAAGAGCCACAGGTTCCCCGGTCTGCAATTTTGTTCTACGCTCCACGACGGCATCGTGGAGTTCCTGGGTGATGTCCAGGTATGCGGTGATAACGGTAAGCTGGGGGTCAGCACCAAACCGGAAAGTACCCGGCAGAAAAGTGAAGTGGGTGATCTGGTCGGTGCTGTTGGTAGTATGGGACATGATAAACTCTCTTTCTGGGTGTAGCGTAAGTATTTGGTGGCATAAACCGATCTTCAAAAGTGGGCATTGCAATGTGGGGGGGTGCAGAAATTCGCATCTGCGGTGGAAAGCGTCATAGGTGGGCTTTCTGGAAGAACAGGCATAAGAAAACGAATGGCTGCGGTGGTAGACATGGGCTTCGTTATTTCCCTTTTATGAGCGGTTATTTGCCCTGCGTATATTCGTGGGCGTGATGATCAGAGGATGGCCTTTCCGGGGAACAGCTTTTGATACCAGGGCGCTTGCTCCGGGAAACAGCAGATGTAGAAGTCCTGGCCATCCAAGTGGTCTTCAAGTACCCGGTTTATTTTGGCTACATCCATGGTGTAGCCAAGAAACACTCGCTTTCCCTCGTAGGTCAGAGGATACAGGCGATTGACCTGATACTCGAAACCGACATTACGATTGACGAGGCTGTTACGGATGATGTCTTCCGTTTCCACTGGGGAGTATTCCGCAAGACACCACAGGAGGAAGGTGCCGGAGTCATTGACAGGGATAGCGTGGAGTCCGGCGAAAGGGGTGTCGGTGAGGAAGTTGCCACGAAGTCCACGCTTGTGGCGCTCAATAGTGCGGTCGAAGAGGGCAAGGAACTGGTGGTAACTGGAACAGAAGTACAGTGCAAAATTGACGGCATCCGTATTCGGCATTTCCGGGTTGAGTGTTTTCATGTGGCGGATTGCTCGTTCGGTCTCGGCCTTTGCCTGTTGCTCCCTTTTTACCACCCATGAAAGAGTGCCGGGCTTACCATGGTAGCACAGGTAATTGACCTTCTTTCCGATGCACAAACCGATGTGAACGGAGTAGATTTTTTGTTGGCTTCCTTGTGCATTTCCGGCAACAGAAATGTCTTCTTTATCGTTCAGATTTGGAATCTCTAATGCGCTATAAAATGCGGGCGTATGAAGCCATGCTTCTTTCGCTTCTGCACTTTCGTCTGGATATTGCTGTGTGACCTGATAGAAGCCGGGATTGCGTTTATACCAGTTGGTGAGTGCGTGGTATGTGACGGCGGCGGTGGTGTATCCGTACTTCTCCAAATAGGCATCAAGAGTGGTGCTGTTCGTAATTCCGTCTACGGCGAAGTTGGTGTCGTAGGGGCGGCGGTCAAGGTATGTAAGATGACCGTTTACCCGGAACATAGAGTTGACATGGGACAGTCGCCAGATGTTATACAGCTGATTTGCGGAATATTTGCTGGTGCTGATCTTGGCCTTTTCGATCAGGTCGGTGGCAAAGGACAATGGAGTGACCCTGCCATCTATGACGGCATCTAAAAGGAGACTGGTGAAAACTTCCCGGTCTTCTGTGCCATCTGAAAGTGCGTAGGCGTATAAGGTCTCTCGGAACTCGGCGGCAGATAATGAGTCACTGCGGAAATATCTTTCTTTTATATTCCCGTCATTGACCATTTCTGTTATCTCTTCTCTGGCAGCTCTATCGGGAGCCTCGATGAAAATGGTAAGCCCCTCTTTTTTGAGCATACGAAAAGAGTGGTTTATTTTTGGAATGCCACACTGATATTGGACATCTTTGGCATATCCCTTTTCTACCAGAAACCTTGCTTTGGATACGGTACATTCTCTACGCTTTTTTGCAAGCCTGATGGCCTGCTCAGGATCGTCACCCAGCAGGAGCATGGTTGCCGCTAGATTGGTTCTTCCCTCAATGGTGGTCGCAAGCTGACTGCAAAAGCCGTATGGGAAGTAGGGTAAAAATCTTAACTTTCGCTCAATTTTGTTTTCTGACAATTTTCAGGTGCGCTCCTTTCCTTGGTTGACTAAAAATAATACCCGAAAAAACACCCTCGAAATGAAGTATTATTTTGCCCGGTTTTTGGGGTGGGGAAAATTGCGGTTCGCTTCGGCGGGAAAAGGGTTTTGAGGTGTGAGATTTGCGGAAAAGTTGAACGGATTTGCGATTTCAATTTTTGAAATGTAATTCTGGTCTGGTTGAAAATGTAATTCTGGTTCATTTTGGCGTTTTTTGAGGGTTTTGGGCATCCAAAACGACTTCCTCAAAATCCTGAAAAAATGAAACTTTTTCTGCTCTTTTGCAAATGTGGATATAGCAGCCATTTTTGACCGCCGAGCTGGGGAAATTGTACATGGCGCAGCTGAAGTGATCGTAGCTGTCCTTGGTGTGCAGGGCAAGTGCCAGGGCATCGATGAAAGGCTTGTAGAGGTAGTTATCCACATCCCGAACGCCGATCAGATCCTCCGGTGAGTAGACATGGATGAAGTCGCAATGCCAATCCTGCAACCATGGCAGGTCGTGACTGTAAAGCAGGTTCCGAAGTTCGGTGAGAACCAGTTCGCTTGCCTTTTCCGTTTTGGGCGGCAACGGCTTCGTCCAGATGATGATCCGCTCCGGGGTGTCCAAAATGAACCTCGGAAGATCCTCTTGCGGTACCGGGCCGTTGTCCAGCAGATACCCTTCCTGGTTGCTGGGCAGCGGGTAATGGAAGTTGATGCTGTCGATCTGACTCTCCAATTTGTGGGCCGCTTCAGCCAGTGCATTTTTGCAGGCGGCTCTGCTGTCAGGATCCATTCGCCGGGTCTTGGCAGCCAGGTTCTCCAGTTTTGAAATTGCTTGGGTCAGACTGGAAATGGTATCCCGGATGGAGTTGTGCCAATCCTCGTTGCTGGAAAACTCTGTATCACTTCTGTCCCAAACGGTGTCATAAGGGCCGGGGATCAGTGGATAGTTGAATCGGACTTCGTTTTGATAAACAGCCTGGTATTCGGTGGTACTGTGTTCTGAAAAGGCACGCATCAGTTCATCGAATTCCGTGGTGTATTTTGGGGTCGTTTTGGGGATGCCCATAAACCCTCCTTTGGCGTTATGGCGCTTTGGCTCTTTGGAGTCATGGAGCTATGTCGCTATGGCTCTTTAGCGTTATAGCGTCATGGCTCCGTAACTCCGTGGCGCTATGGAGTTATAGCGTTATGGTGCTATGGCTCTATGGCTCTATGTCGCTATAACGCCACGGCGCTATTTTTCTACGAACGGACGATGCTCCATTCCTCTGCCAGAGTGCCTTCTGAGATGGTATCTTTTTCAGGGAATTCTGACAGGGCTTGTCCGTCTGCGGCGGACATTGTGATGGAGCCGGAGATTTTTGTGCTGTCCTTTTCTCCGGTGAATTTTGCTCCCAGGAACAGGAGCGTATCGGCATCGAAGTAAAGGGTGACGGATACGGACTTTACATCCGTGAGAAAGGCTTGGGATCCAAAGTAGGTGTCGATGTGGGCATCGCAGACAGCCCACCAGTCGATGGCTGCTCTGGAAATGTGGATGCTGACTACCTGACGGTCATCCGCCTGTTCCAACGGCAATACGCTGCTGGCCGCAACAGGTGTGCCGCTATATTGCCCCTTGGAGTTTCGGATCCATCTCTGGATCTGGTAGCTGGGGGATGTGGCATCCGACTGGACCCATTTGCCCCGCCATTGTTTTGCTTTCATTTCCCCAGAATAAACAGAATGGCATTCCTGCTGGAACGCCATGTTATATGCGCCGATGGTCGCCATACCGTCCCATTGGGTTTTCTCGTCAATACTGAGGACATCCGATTGGTATGCAAGGGTAGCAAGACCGTTCTGGCCGACGATCTCAATATGATAATACCCGGATGATAAAGCATTGGCTTCTGCCAGTGCTTTTTTCTCTGCCTGGTGGCTGCTGCATCCAGTGAGCGCACCGAGCAAGGAGAGAGCGGCAAGGGCAGAAGCCAGCAGCCGTCTTAGATGAACCAAGTGACCATCCAGACAATCAGCGCAAGAACGCCGACGACACAGCCGGCACCCATGGCCAGATTCTTCTTGGGCGCTTTCTTGGCTTTTGCGATCAGACTTTTGGTGTTACTCATTTTGTTGTCCTCCTTTATATTTCCATCCGGCGATGCCGGGTATGGTTTTTCTAAATAGCTCTATGGAGCCGTGGCGTTATGACGTTATGTATCCACATCTCTGTTGTCTGTATCTTCTTTTGCAGGAGCAGTAAAGCGATAGCTTTTCTTCTCCATCCGCTTCATGGGAATAACGAGAGTTGCGAAATCTGTCTTTGCAAGCTCTTTGCGGCATTGGAGCATCAGCTTGCGGAAGGTCGTAAAGTCCTCCGGGTTGCCGTTAAGCCCCATTTCCAAGATGCGAAGCAGTGGATCTGGAGCGTAGGCTGGTGCGATGCGTTTGCTGGTTGCAGTATGTTTACAGTCCCAAGGTAGGCCGGAAAACACATTCCATGCAATCATGGAGAGGGCCTGCATATCTGTGCCAATGTCACCTTTTTCGCCGGACATGATGCGTTCCGGGATTACCGGGGCAGCATCCGGCAGGAATGGCGGCGGATCTGCAAGGCCGTCTGCCGCAGCGTAATAGAAGCCGCCCAGCTTGATTTTGTTATCCTG
Source organism: uncultured Oscillospiraceae bacterium (assembly GCA_964425865.1). Lineage (GTDB taxonomy): Bacteria > Bacillota > Clostridia > Oscillospirales > Oscillospiraceae > Faecousia. The sequence continues at coordinate 6,917 of CAYROJ010000072.1, forward strand.
TGTTAAATACACATCGTCCATGTCCAGGTAACGGAGTACCAGGGATATGGGCGTTTTATTTATATCTCGCAGGATATGGGTGAGCCGGAGAAAGACATCTAAAGCCGTCAGCGCATTACAGTCTGTTGCGAAGAGGGAAGTAGTAATGGGTGTAACCGGCTCTTCCGGGATGGCGTTGATGCAGATGGTAGCGCTTTCCTGCTGCTGGTACACCGTTTCAAAGGTGAGGATACTTGGTACCTCCTGAGATTTGAGGTAGTCCGCAACGACAAAGTTGCGTTCTGCCATGGTGGAAAGCGTTTGATAGTAGTTCAGGCGCATGTTGGGAGCCAGATTATAGGAGCCGAGCAGGTCAGCTTCTCGCTGCCGGGAGAAGGGGAACTGGTACTGGATGATCATTTTGCCCTCTTGCATGGTGGCGGCAGCGTATTTGGTTTGCCAAATATTGTCCACTGAGATTATTCACCTTCTTTCCAATGCTCTGCCTGTTTCTAAGTGACGGAAATGTAGCGAAAACTAAAAACAAGCAAAAGCGGTTTCTACAATCCATAATAAGGGGGTGGCAGAAAAAAGGCAAGGAAAATATTTCTTTTTATCAAAAATTTTGATAAAACACGGCGGATTATTCTTAGCGCAAATGGTAAAACACACGATAAATACTGAACAAAATAAACTTTCTGGATTTTTGACGGCATGAGCATTGGTACATTTGCACAGTTTATCCCTAAAAGTTTATCCCTATCTTTTTGCAACTGACGGGAATGTGACGAAAAATAAAAAATTGTCAAAAAAGGGCTTGATTAAAAACTGCCACATGATTAAGATGAAATTACAAGGTCGCCAAAAACTTCCAGTTCCGAAGGGCTTGGTACCTATGAAAAGTTTGCTCATGCGGACAAATGCCACAGTTCAGTTGTGCAGGAAATGCACCAGTTGAAAAGGAGAGTGGCGTTTTTCCGTTGGCAATAAGTCCCTGTATACAACAGGAGCTGCACGACTCGGCCCTATGGGTGGTGCTGCCGGTGTTGGGTCA
>CAYROJ010000073.1:0-7874 GCA_964425865.1 uncultured Oscillospiraceae bacterium
ATATTATCTCATATCTCCCGTGAGGTTGCTAGGTGTGAGGTTATTAAGCGCTTACCTTTTATTTATTCATGTGGATTATGGAGCAGTTCGTGGGCTTTGCCGCGGAAGAATCCGTTGTAGAACACATCCAGCAGAGGATTTTCGTTGGATTTCTTGATGGCCATATCACCGTCGGCGGCATACAGACCCTTGGTACGAGCCTGGGCACGCACCACCTTGGTGCTGCCGTCGGTGGGCTGACCGCCGCCCATGACACAGCCGCCGGGGCAGGCCATGACCTCAATGAAGTGATAGGCCTTTTCGCCGGATCTGACAGACTCCAGAACCTTTCTTGCGTTGGCAAGGCCGGAGGCTACGCAGATGCTCACATCCATGCCGTTGTAGGGAATTGTAAATTCTTTAATGCCCTTATCGCCACGGACACCACATTCGGCAATGGCGTTCAAGGTAGCCACATCGTGACCATCCACCAGACGGCGCAGGACGGCTTCTGTTACACCGCCGGTAGCACCGAAGATCACGCCGCCGCCGGAGCCGATGCCGAAGGGCATATCGCAGGCTTCGCTGGGCATGGTCTCAAAATTGATGCCGTGGGCATCGATCATGCGGATCAGCTCATGTGTGGTCAGCACGATGTCGGTGTCCTTTTCACCCTTGGTGTAGCTGTCGGGACGCTGGGCTTCCATCTTCTTGGCGGTGCAGGGCATGATGGAGACCACCACCGTCTTCTTGCCCTGGGCATTATGCTCGTCTCGGTAGTATTCCTTTAAAACGGCGGAGAACATCTGCTGAGGGCTGCGACAGGTGGAGATATTGGGTTTAAACTGCGGATATTCATTCTCCACAAATTTGACCCAGGCGGGGCAGCAGGAGGTCAGCAAAGGCAGCTTCTCACCCTTTGACACTCGATCCAGGAACTCGGCAGACTCTTCCATAATGGTCAGGTCAGCGGTGAAGGTGGTGTCGAACACTTCGTCAAAGCCCATGCGGTGCAGGGCAGCGACCACCTTGCCCATAGCGTTCTCGCCCTTGGGCAGGCCGAAGGCTTCGCCGACAGCCACTCGGACGGCCGGAGCGATCTGCGCCACCACACGGGTGTTCTTGTCGCCCAGAGCCTGCCAGACCTCGGTCATATTGTGATGGATGGTCAGAGCACCGGTGGGACAGACCACCCGACACTGGCCACAGCTGACACAGTTGATGGCAGCCATCTGCCGGTCAAAAGCCGGAGTGACAGTAGCGTCGGTACCACGGTGGGCAAAGCCCAGTACACCAACACTTTGTATCTCGTTGCAGACACGGACGCAGTTACCGCAAAGGATACACTTGTTCGGATCACGGACGATGGCAGGGGAGGAGAAGTCAACGGGCATCTCTTCCCGGTGGTTGGCAAAGCGGACGGTGTTGACACCTAATTGGTAGGCAAGTTTCTGCAAGGTGCACTTGCCGTGCTTGTCGCAGGTGGTGCAGTCTCGGCAGTGGGCAGCCAATAATAGCTCCACGATCAGCTTGCGATGCTTGCGCAACTTCTCTGTGTGGGTGTAGATCACCATGCCGTCCCGGGGCTCTTCCGAGCAGGAGGCAAAGCAGCGGCCACGGTCATCTTCTACGGTACACAGTCTGCAAGCACCGAAAACGGACAGCTCCGGCTGATAGCACAAGGTTGGGATCTCGATACCTGCCGTGCGGATGATGGTCAGTAAGTTCTTTTCGTTGGTAAATTCAACCTTTTTACCGTTGATCGTAATCGTTCCCATTGTTTCCCCTCCTTATGCGTCAATGTAGATGGCACCAAATGCACAGTTTTCCTTACAGGCACCGCACTTGATGCACTTGTCGCTATCGATGGTGTAGGGCTTCTTCACAATGCCGGAGATGGCGTTGACAGGGCAGTTCCGAGCACACTTGGAGCAGCCCTTACAGAATTCGGGGTTGATCACATAGCGGCGCAGGGCAGTGCAGGTCTTGGCACGGCACTTCTTATCCACGATATGCTCAATGTACTCGTACCGGAAGGTTTTCAAGGTGGACAGAACAGGCAGGGGAGCGCTCTTGCCCAGACCGCACAGCGCCATGGTCTGGATCATGGTTGCCAGCTCTTCCAGCGTGTCCAGATCTTCCAATTTGCCCTGACCGTTGACAATCCGTTCCAAAATCTCCAGCATCCGTTTGGTGCCTTCCCGACAGGGGGTGCACTTGCCGCAGGATTCTCGCTGAGTAAAACTCATGAAGAACCGGGCAACCTCTACCATACAGGTATCTTTGCCCATGACCACCATGCCGCCGGAGCCGATGATGGCGTTGTACTTCTTCACGGAGTCAAAGTCCAGAGGAACATCCAGATGTTCTTCCGTCAGACAGCCGCCGGAAGGGCCGCCAATCTGCACAGCCTTAAACTCAGCGCCGTTTTTCAGGCCACCGCCGATGTCGAAGATGATCTGCCGCAGGGTAGAGCCCATGGGCACTTCGATCAGGCCGGTGTTTTCGATGGCACCGGTCAGGGAGAAGGTCTTGCATCCGGGACTTCCTTCCGTGCCGATGGATTTAAACCAATCTGCGCCCTGCAAAATGATCTTGGGTACATTGGCGTAGGTTTCTACATTGTTCAGCACCGTAGGCTTTTCCCACAGACCCTTTTCCACCGTTCTGGGAGGCTTGGTACGGGGCATACCACGGTTGCCTTCGATGGAGGCGGTCAGGGCAGAACCTTCGCCACAGACAAATGCACCTGCGCCCTTGTTGATGTGCATATGGAAAGAAAAGTCAGTGCCCAAAATGTTGTTACCCAGAAGGCCACGCTCCTCCAGTTGAGAGATGGCATTTTTCAGTCGGGCAACACTCATGGGATATTCGGCACGGACATAGATGTAACCGTTTTGAGCATTGACGGCATAGCCTGCGATCATCATGCCTTCGATCAGCTTGAAAGGATCGCCCTCCATCACGGAGCCGTCCATAAATGCGCCGGGGTCGCCTTCGTCGCCGTTGCAGACCACATACCGCTCTGTTTCTTTCTGACGGGCCACTTGCTTCCACTTTTTGCCTGTGGGGAAGCCGCCGCCGCCACGGCCACGGAGTCCCGAAGCATCTACTTCGTTGATAACTTCCTCCCGGCTCATGTCAAACATGGCCTTTTTCAAGGCATCAAAGCCACCGGAGGCTAAGTATTCGTCCAGAGACTCGGCATCGAATTTGCCGCAGTTTTCCAGAACGATCCGGGTCTGCTTGGCAATAAAGGGGATCTCGTCGGGCTGGACATAGCTTTGCTCCCCCTTGTGGTAGAGCAGCCGCTCCAAAATCTGATCGCCCAGAACGGAGTTTTCAAAAATATCTTCGCAATCTTCCGGCTGCACCTTTACATACTGGATGATCTTGTCGCCTTTCTGGATGCGCACCAGCGGGCCTAATTCACAGAAGCCCTGACAGCCGGTCTTTTTGACACCAACGGCAGTCTCATTGTGATGGCCGCCGCAGGGGGAGAAGACCAGGGATACCCCGGGAGCATCTTTGACAAGGGTTTCAAAGATTTCGTGGATCTTGTGAGAGCCGGTGGCGATACAGCCGGTGCCGGAGCAGACCAGAATGCGGCAGTCGTACTGCTTCAGCTGCTCCACGGCAGCCATCTTTGCCTGAGAGAGCTGGTCTTTATTACAGATCATACGCTTCTACCTCTCAATTCTTCAATGATCGCAAGAACCTTTTCCGGGGTCATAGCCGGGTAGACTTGCTCGTTGACCATCATGGTGGGAGCAAGGCCGCAGGCACCCAGACAGGAAACGGTTTCCACGGTGAACATCATATCATCGGTGGTGTGCTTTTTCTTGCTCAGTCCCAGCTCCTTCCACAGGGTTTCCAGAACCGGGGTGGAGTGGCGGACATGGCAGGCAGTGCCATCGCATACTTTGATGACATACTTGCCCTTGGCTTCAAAGGAGAAGTTTTCATAGAAAGTGGCCACCGAATAGGCCTTGGCTTCTGTAATGCCGATCTGCTTAGCGACATAGCTCAGCAGCTCCTTGGGCAGATAACGGTATTCTGTCTGAATGTCCTGCATGATGGGGATCAAAGATCGGGCATCCCGGACATAGCGGGCAATGATCTCATCTGTCTTGCGGTAGTAAGATTCATCAAGCATAAATGCAGCCTCCTTATGATGGATGGGATGGTCAAAAGGGAAATGCTCGTTCATTGTTATTTTAACGCAAGATATTCTGGTTGTCTACAATAAAATTGTACAAATTAACAAATAAGTGAAGAAAAATTTTTGTGTAGAGGCCAAGTGTCTTTTGTATAAGGGCAGGAAAGAAAATATATGTGCCAAAAACAATAATACCATTTGCTTTTTCTCCCATCTTTCGATATAATGATCATGCTCGGGATGACCGAAGCAAAAAAGAGAGAAAAGTGAGGAAAGAGTTATGTTGCGTTTTATTGCGAACATCATTTGGGCTGTGCTGGGCGGTATCTGGCTGGCATTGGGTTGGGTGATTTTAGGTGCACTGCTGTGCATCACCATCATCGGCATCCCCTTCGGCTTGCAGTGCTTTAAGGCAGCCAAGCTGTCCCTGTTCCCCTTTGGCAAAAAAGTGGATTTGAACTTTGCTGCACATCCCATTGCCAATCTTCTGTGGCTGATCTTCTGCGGCTGGGAAATGGCGCTGGGGTATTTGTTCACCGGCATCATCAATTGCATCACCATCATCGGTATCCCCAATGGTATTCAGGCGTTCAAGATGATGAAACTGGCTGTTTTCCCCTTTGGTGCAAAGGTGAGATAAGTCCCATTTCCTGAAAAAAGCCCTGAAAACCGGGGAAATCTTGTGCGAAACTGCCTTTGCTTTTTTAATTCGACTGTGTTATAATGATTGCAGTGCGTAGCCAACAGGCGTAAGTCCAACTTTCGGACTTACGCCTGTTTTTTATTTTTAGGAGGTATTATGGAAAATTTGAAAGAAAATAAAATGGCAATATTAAGCCGTTATTCTGGAAAATGGGCTTTCCTATGATCGTATCCATGGTGCTGCAGGCACTGTACAATGTAGTAGACAGCATTTTTGTGGCCAATATGGAAGGGACGGGCGCATTGGCCAATGAAGCGCTGACCATCGCTTTCCCGGTGCAGATCATGATCATAGCCATCGGCGTGGGAACAGGCGTGGGACTCAACGCAATGCTTTCCCGGAGCTTGGGAGAGCGTAATTACGAAAAGGTCAATACGGTTGCCGGAAACGGTATCTTTTTGGCGCTGGTGATCTATGGGGTGTTCCTGCTCTTCGGTATTTTGGGGGCAAAGTGGTTCATTGGCCTGTTTACGGACAATGCAACCGTTGCGGCTATGGGCACGGAATATTTGCAGATCTGTACCTGCTTTTCTTTGGGCTCCATCGGATTTACCATTTATGAGCGGTTCCTACAAGCGACGGGTAAGACGCTCTGCTCCACCATTGCCCAGATCTCCGGTGCAGTCGTGAATATTGTGCTGGACTATGTGTTTATTTTCCCCCTGGGGATGGGTGTGGCTGGAGCGGCTTGGGCAACGATCATCGGACAGTTCGTTTCCATGCTCGCTGCAATGGCCTTCCACTATCTGACCAATAAAGAGATCAGTGGCAATCTGCGCTATGTTAAGCCCAGTGCGGCTGTGATCCGGGGCATTTATAAAATCGGTGCATCTGCTGCGCTGATGCAGGCACTGCTTTCTGTGATGATGGCCGGTATGAATGCAATTTTGGGCAGCGCCAATGTGGACTCCGTGGTGCTGGTCGGCTCATTTGGCATCTATTATAAAATCCAGCAGGTGGCGCTGTTCTCTGCCTTTGGTCTTTCCAATACCATTATCACCATTTTGTCCTTCAACTATGGTATGTGGAATAAAGCCAGAGCGAAGGATTGCGTGAAATACGGCATCATCGACAGCCTAATCACCACCGTTGCATTGACAGTGCTTTTTGAGCTGATCGCCCGGCCGCTGTCGTCTCTATTTGCGCTCTCCGGTGGCACATCGGCGGTGTTGGTGGATGTGTGTGCCAGTGCAACAAGAATCGCCAGCCTTGGCTATGTGTTTATGGGCTTTACGGTGGCGGTGCAGGGAGTATTGCAGGCGCTGGATTACGCCGGAAAACCACTGGCACTGTCTTTTTTCCGACTGGTGCTGTTTGTATTCCCGGTGGCCTATCTTTTTACCCGGTCTGCGAATGTTCTGGATCTGGTCTGGTGGACTTTCCCTATTGCCGAAGCAATCAGCAGTGTTTTTGCTTTTATATTCCTGCGGCAGGCGATAAAAAACAAAATTGAAAAACTTGAAGACCAATAAAACGGACCCGGCGGCAATTATGCCGCCGGGTTTAGCATTATGCGAACAGGTTAAATCCCAAAATCACCACGCCCAGAACCACCAAAATCACGCCGGTGGCACGGTTTAAAGTGGCAGCGCTGGCTTTATTGGCAAACCGGGCAGCAATTCTTGCCCACACCAGCGTGAACAAAATGCACAGTCCCAAAACGGCCCAGTCCGGTGCACCGCCAATGGCAAAATGGCTGACAGAGCCAGTTAAAGCGGTGAAGGTCATAATAAACACGCTGGTGCCTACGGCGGTCTTCAGCTCGTAGCCCAGAATACTGGTCAAAATCAGCAGCATCATCATGCCGCCGCCGGCCCCCACAAAGCCACAGATAAAGCCGATCAGTGTGCCGCAGCCGATGGACTGGACGACTCGTTTCTTGGAACTGACCTGTCCCATGGCTTCCTTGGTGGTCATAACGGGCTTGACGATGAATTTAATGCCCAGAAGCAGGGTCATAAAGGTGGAAAAGCCGCCCATGGTGGTGCTGGGAACAAGACTGGAAACCCAACTGCCTACCATGGTAAAGACCAGCACTGTAGCCATCATCACAAGGCCGTTTTTGATGTCCAGATTTTTGTTTTTGCCGTAAGTATAGGCACTGACAGCACTGGCCAGCACATCGGAAGCCAGAGCAATGCCCACTGCCATGTAGGGGTCCATGCCCAGAAAGGTGATGAGCATGGGACTGATGACGGCAGCTGCGCTCATACCAGCAAAGCCGGTGCCGAGGCCTGCACCCATGCCGGCAAAGAAACAGACCAAAATGGTTACGATAATTTCTGTCATTTCATTATTCCTCCAGGTTTTCTATGTTTTGGCGGACTTTTTCACCCAATTGCCGCCATAGGGTCAATTCTTCTTCGGTCAGACCTTCGATCAAAAGCTTTCCTAAAGCCATTTGCGCATTTTTGCCTGCCTGCGCCGCCGGATAGGATGCTTCCGTTAATTCCAGATGGACGGTGCGGCGATCTGCTTCATCTGTGCGTTTGCAAAGATAGCCCCGTTTTTCAAGCCCGGCTACGGAAATGGATACATGGCTTTTGGCGATCCCACGGCAGGACACAATATCTGCCGCCCGATCCAGATGAGGGTTATTATATAGAAACAGCAACACATCCAGCTCGTTTCGTGTCAGCTTCCACTGGGTACATACCGGCTCCAAAAGGTTTCCGTATATTTTTTGCAATTTCTGCAGGTTGTCAAAGTAATGCAAGATTTCACCTTCTTGAATGGTTCTATTTTGAACTTTTCAGAGTATAGCACAGCGGACAAAGCGTGTCAATGAACGAAATGTAAATTCTTTTTAATAAACCGATTGACACGAGCCTTGGCGAGAGGTATGATACAATGGTTTCATTGGAAAAGAGGGAAGGATATGGAGCAGACAGATTTATTTGGAACAGAAAAAATCAGTAAAATTCTTTTAAAACTGGCACCTCCCGTAATGCTGGCACAGCTGATCCAGGCTCTTTATAATTGTTCATTTGTCAATGATGTGAGACCACAAAAAAGCAGAAAGAGTTCTGATTT
>CAYROJ010000074.1:0-7820 GCA_964425865.1 uncultured Oscillospiraceae bacterium
TAAACTTTTTCAGTGTCACTCTGGTCAACTATTAGAGTAGCATTTACAGTCCAGCTCCAAATCGAAACCGCAGCCATTGGGGATAGACAATTCAAAATTGCCGGAAACAGAGTTGAAAGAAAGGGCCTCCGGGCTGGTATTGCCCAGCAGAGTGATCGTACAATTTGCAGACACAGCATCAATTTTTGCCTCGTTAAAGTGACAATACAGATTCATGTGCCCGGAAACGGTGCTGATCTCCATTTCTTCACAGATGAAATTGACCAGATGAATTTCTCCTGATACATTGTCAAATTTTGCTTTGGACAGATTGGCTATATTTTTGACATTTACATCAGCCGAGACAGAATCCACCCTCAGATATTTGCCTGCCCAGTTCTGAGGAAGGGAAAGTGTCAGACTTTTACCTCCGGTGTTTCCGAAACTTCCGGTTTTGTTTGTAAAGCCGATGGTCAGACGGCCGTTTTCCAGCTTATAGACAGTGGGAAGATCTGTGTGATCGTTGGTCGTTTCGTAGGAAATGGTGTTTTTATCAGAACTTGCAATCGCAACTTCTCCATTGACCCACAGAACCACGATTTCATCGATGTCATCAGCTTCAAAGGCCATGGAATTGGCCTGCGTACCATTGCGGAGCAGGCCGCTGGAGCTACCAATGTTAAAGCTGATCATGTTCCAGGAAAGTCCCTCGGATGTGATGCCGAACACCAAAATACCGGACAGAATGACGATCAGCAGGGAATAGATGATAATTCTTATAATGGCACTGATTTTCATTTTGATACCCCCAGTAAATCCAGAATGGCTTTGACAAGGCCTTTTACAGCACCGATCAAGGGAAACATTACCCAAGTGATATACCATGCACCGCTCCAAAAGCTGATGACAAAGTAGGCAACCACACCCAGGGTACTGATCAAGGTCGAGATTGCCTTGTATAGAGGGGTGGCTTCTTCCTGTTCTTCTGTATGCGCTTTCTTTTCTTCCTTTTGGCTGCCGACATTTCCGGCGACGATCAGTAAGCCGGTAGCAACGGCGCAGATCGCCAATGTACCGCACAGGCCGATTTCTTCCATATTAAGCCCGGCCAGAACAAACAGGGGGATGGGCGATATGATGTACAGAAAAATAGAAAATGCTTTTATCAGGCGTTTAAAAAAGGGATCATCTGTCCGTTTTGTAGTTACAGCAGGGCGGGGTGTCGGGGGAGCAACCTGTTCTGCACCCAGAAGTTCATTGATGTCACCAATGCCGGAAATGGCCAGCCGATAGGCAGCTTCCGGCGTTTTTCCCTGCTCGATCAGATCGTCGTAGCGTTCCAGCGTGTTTTGCAGGATCTCCTGCTTCATATCCTCATAGCCAGAGGTGCCTGCAAACAGCAGCTCCACATAGGAAATCAGTTGTCCTCTCATTTTTCTACCTCCGTTATCAAAAGTTGATCCATAATGGACTTGGTTTCCTGCCACTCTTGCAGCAGCCGATGGCAGGCATCCCGTCCTTCCGGGGTGATGGTGTAGTATCGCCGCCGAGCGCCGGGGCCGTTGCCGCCCCAGTAGGAAGCGATATAGCCCAGCTCTTCAAGCCGCTTAAAGGCAGTATAGAGCGTGGCTTCTTTTAGCTCAAATCGGCCATCGGAGAGGGCGGAGATGGTTTTGTTGATCTCATAGCCGTAGCTGTCGGAACGCAGCAACCGAGCCAGAATGATGGCATCGGTGTGGCCACGGATCAGATCACCTGCAATGGACACGGATAAACCCTCCTTCGTAATTTTGTGAGACCATAATAACACTAAATACCTCACCTGTCAAGGTACTGTGTAAAATGAAAGATAAAAGCACCTCCAACTTTTTTGTTGGAGGTGCTCAGCTTATTTATGATATTTGCTTCCTGCCTGGATGGCTTCTGCTCGGTAGAGCTGTTCCAGGACCATGACCCGGGCCAGATGGTGGGGGAAGGTCATTGGCCCCATGGAAAGCTTAAAATCCGCTGCTGCTTTGACTCTGGGACTGATGCCAAAGGAAGAACCGATGAGAAAACAGGCGCTGCTTTTTCCTGCCAGTTTTACATCTGACAGCTTTTTGGCGAATGCTTCGCTGGAAAGCTCTTTGCCTTCCGGGGTAAAGATGCACAGCCATGCACCCTTTGGAATTTTGGAGAAAATGGTATCCGCCTCTTTTTCCAGACCGGCGGCGATTTCAGCTGGGGAAGGATCTTCAGGTAGCCGAACCTCCGGCAATTCCAGCAGATTGAATTTGCAGTAAGCGCCCAGCCGCTTGGAATACTCCTCGCAAGCGGAAGTATAGAATTTTTCCTTTAGCTTGCCCATGGCAAGCAGTGTGATCTCAAACATTATGCAAATTCCTTAATAATTGATACGATTTCAGCGCCAATGCGCTTCTGAGCTTCACCGGTGGATGCGCCAATATGGGGCAGGGCGGAGACAGCGGGATGCTGGGAAAGAGCTTCATTCTTGGTAGGCTCTTCATTCCATACATCCAGACCCGCAGCACGGACCTTTCCACTGTTCAGGGCTTCCAGCAATGCATTCTCGTCAATGTTGGCACCACGGGAGGTGTTGATGATCACAACACCGTCTTTCATGGCGGCGATGGATTCTGCGTTGATAATAGGCTGACCCAAAGCAGGTGTGGACAGAGCGATGATGTCAGCGGTTTTCAGCAGTTCATCCAGAGCAACAAAGTGCATGGTACTGCACTCGTACTCCGGCTTAGGGTGGCGCTGATAGGCGATGACATTCATGCCGATACCCTGTGCAAGATCGCCGATTCGTTTACCGATGCGGCCGTAGCCGATAACGCCCAAGGTCTTATCGCCCAGCTCAAAGCCTTTTCCATAGGCCTTTTTCTCCCACTTGCCTTCACGCATGGTGTGACCGGCGACGGAGATGAAACGGGCGCAGGAGAACATGAGGCCTATGGCCAGTTCTGCAACGGCGTTGGAAGAAGCGTTGGGTGTGTTGCGTACGGTGATGCCCATGGCCTCTGCATCGGAAACATCAATGTTGTCTACGCCGACACCGCCACGAATGATCAGCTTCAAACGGCTGTCCTTAGCAACTTCCAGTTGCGGCTTGCGCACTTTGGTAGCAGAACGAACGACCACGGCATCAAAATCCCGGAGGGCGGCACCCAGTTCTTCGGGTGCGTAGAACTGCTCCACCACTTCGTGCCCCATGTCGCACAGTTGAGCGATAGCGGTTTTATCCATGCCGTCAGTAACAAGAATTCTCATTTGAATGTTCCTCCCGATCACTTATGTTCAGCTTCAAACTGGCGCAGGCATTCTACCAGCGCCTTTACGCCTTCAATGGGCATGGCATTGTAAATGGAAGCACGCAGACCGCCTACGGACTTGTGTCCCTTTAGATTGTCAAATCCGGCAGCCTTGGTGTAGGCCACCACTTCGGCATCCAGTTCTTTGCTTTCGGTGACGAAGGGGACATTCATCAAAGAACGAAATTCCTTTTCGACCGTGCCTTTGAACATCTGAGACTCCTCCAGATAGTCATAAAGGACTTTGGCCTTTTCTTCATTATATTTGGCCATGGCTTCCAGACCGCCGTTGTTCAGCAAATAACGGAAGACCTTACCGCATACATAAATGGCCCAGCAGTTGGGCGTGTTGTACATGGAACCGGCATCGGCGTGGGTATCATAACGCAGATAAACAGGAGTCTTGGGATCAATATCGGTGCGAATCAGATCTTCACGGATAATAACGATGGAAACACCAGCAGGACCAATGTTCTTCTGAACGCCGCCGTAGATCACGCCGTAGTCAGAGACATTACAGGGCTTAGACAGGAACATGGAGCTCTGGTCAGAAACCAGAATTTTACCCTTGGTGTTGGGAAGAGACTGGAAAGTGGTGCCATGGATGGTCTCGTTTTCGCAGATATACACATAGTCGGCGTTTTCCCGGATGGGAAGATCTGAGCAGTCGGGCAGGTAGGAGAAATTCTTGTCTTCGGATGAGGCAATGCATTTGACATCGCCAAATTTCTGAGCTTCCTTGAATGCCTTCTTGCTCCAGGCACCGGTGACGATGTAGTCAGCAACACCATTTTTCATTAAATTCATGGGCAGCATGGAGAATTGCAGAGTAGCACCACCCTGAATGAACAGTACCTTATAATTGTCAGGAATGTTCATCAGTTTTCTCAAGTCGCTTTCGGCTTCATCGAAAATCTGCTGAAAAACCTTGGAACGGTGGGACATTTCCATGACACACATACCGGAGCCACGGTAGTTGAGCATTTCATCCCGAATTTCTTCCAGAACAGGCACAGGCATGGTTGCAGGGCCGGCAGAGAAGTTGTAGCTACGATCGTACATTGAGATACCTCCATTTTTTGCTGCATATTGCAGTTCGTATGGACAGTATAACATGAATGAAGGTAATTGGCAACCACCATTTTGTGAATTTTTTACAGTTTTGTACTGAGAAAAAGAGGGAAAACTAGGAGTATGCCTAAAAGCAACAACTGTATCTGTCCACACAACAAACACAATGGAGGTTATTATGAAGAAAAAAGATCAGCCGATCCATCCTCTTGAAGAGGATGTCAAGACCAGTCCCATCATTACAGATCCTCAAGGCTGTTATACAGGCCGACCCATTGAAAAAAGGGAAACACCGGTTCAGGATGCTGATGATCTATGAGAACAGCCCCAACGGAATGGTTGGGGCTGTTTTTTAGTACCCTTTGTACATTCGCCGGGTGGCCAAACCACCACGGATATGGCGTTCCATTTTGTTTCGTTCCAATACTTTTCGCACCTGCGCATAGAGCAGGGGGGCGGCTTTGGGAAGCCGCTGTTGTAGATCTTTATGAACTGTGGATTTTGAAATGCCGAAGTGATTTGCGGCGGCACGAACGGTGGCGCCGGTTTCAATCATGTACACAGCCAGTTCGCAGGCCCGTTTGTCGATAGTGTCTGTCATTTGCCTCCCTCCGATGCTGTGTCCTGCCATATCAATTTATGAAAGAGGAAGGATGATTATGAAACTGACTTCATGCAAATAATAGAAAAATTAACATCTAATTTGCTGGACATTTGTGAATAATAGGGATATAATGTATCCATACCAAGAGGGAGGGAACCGCTATGGAACTGAAACTTGACAAAAAATTCTGTCGCAATTTCCTGATTACCGTGATTTCGATCTTTGTGGTTTATTTGTTTGTACGGGAGATCGAGCGAGTCAAAGGACTTTTGAACACGGTGTTGGGGCTGTTTTCTCCGTTTATTGTGGGTGCGGCCATCGCTTTTATTTTGAATGTTCCCATGCGATTTATTGAGGGAAAGCTCAGCTTTATAAAAAATGAAAAGGTACTTCGTATTTCCGCCATTTGTCTGACACTGCTGGCTCTTGTGCTGGTTATGGCGGCTGTCATGTTGTTACTGGTTCCTCAAGTTGAAGAAACCATTCGAATTTTCGGAATGCAGCTTCCTCCTTTTTTTCAGAGAATCAATGACCTTCTGCTGAAGCTGTTGGAAGAATACCCTCAAATGCGGGATTTCCTTAACTTGGAAATCGGTGAGTATGGAATTGACTGGATGAAGCTGGTAGAGAATGTGCTGAATGCACTGGAAACCAGTATTTCCACAGTGGTGGGCAGTGCGTTCTCTTTACTCGGCAGTGTGATCGATGCAGTTTATAATGGAGTTTTCAGTTTTATCTTTGCATTTTACTGCCTTGCCCGGAAAGAAACCTTGGCCCGTCAGGGCAGAAAGCTGCTTTATTCCATTGTCAAAGAGAATAAAGCGGATGAGTTGATCCGGGTTCTGCGGATGAGCAACTCCATCTTTTCTAATTTTATTACCGGACAGTGTTTGGATGCCATAATTTTGGGCGGTATGTGCGCAGTTGCCATGGCAATTTTAAGAATGCCCTATATTCCCTTGATCTGCGTCATCATTGTCGTTACGGCGCTGATCCCTGTGATGGGTGCTTTGATCGGCTGCGCTATTGGTGCGTTTTTGATTTTTGTCAATAGTCCCATTCAGGCACTGTTCTTCGTCGTCATGTTTATTGTGGTTCAGCAGATCGATAACAACATTGTCTATCCCAGAGTTGTGGGTTCTTCCATCGGCTTGCCCGGTATGTGGGTACTGGTGGCTGTGCTTGTCGGTGAAGGGATCATGGGCGTGGCAGGTATGCTTTTGATGGTGCCGTTTGCATCGGTGCTGTATACGCTGCTGAGAGAGTTTGCTCAAAAGCGTGTTCAGGAACGGCAGATAAGCAGTGAAAAGCTACAGTGTCAACCTCCGGGGCTGCAACCTCATTTTGTGCTTCGCCGTCGGATAGAGAAGAAAAAGAATAAGCAGAATAAACAGAAGGCAGAAAACGAGCAGCCTCAAACATAATGAAAATGGTAGACACTTCGGTGTCTACCATTTTTTAGGTTATGATCGGATGAAGTTGGTATAGACTTTCGGTTCAGGGGTTGGAAGTCCGGTGGCTTCTTTTTCTGTGGCAATAGCTTTCATCAAAAATACCATGTTTTTCGCCAGATTGCGCATGGTGCGCACGCCTTCCGGATCCTGAGAAGCTTCGCCGGGAACGCCGCCGTGGATCTGATTCCAATAGGTAGAGGAGGCAATGGGCATGGAATTGATGGAAAAATACTTGTTCAGCACATCCATGGTAGCGGTGCA
Source organism: uncultured Oscillospiraceae bacterium (assembly GCA_964425865.1). Classification (GTDB taxonomy): domain Bacteria; phylum Bacillota; class Clostridia; order Oscillospirales; family Oscillospiraceae; genus Faecousia. The sequence continues at coordinate 6,684 of CAYROJ010000074.1, forward strand.
GCCCCCACGCCGGGCGCAGACCACGCTGGCACCCACTTTCATGTGCTTATCGATGTGGCCGGTACTGTAAAACAGCCGATCCAGAAAGGAGATCAGTGTTCCGTTGGGACCTGCATAGTAAACAGGGGAGGCTACTACCACGCCGTCGGCTTCTGCCAGCTTGGGCGCCATCTCGTTGACCAGGTCATCAATAACACATCTGTGATTACCCTTGTGGCAGCTGCCGCAGGCGATACAGCCACGGATGTTTTGATTACCCACTTGGATCAGTTCCGCTTCCACGCCATTTTCGGCGAAAACTTCCATCAGCAGATCCAAGGCATAAGCGGTGTTGCCATGAACCTTTGGACTACCGTTGAATAATAGGACTTTCATGTTTTTTCTCCTTTTTAGGGGATATAGGGGAGGTTGGCCTTCGGGTCGGAGGGGTCGCATAGCATGGACAAAAGCAGTCTGCGTCCTTTCTCGCTTTCGTCGGTCATGCACTCGAAAAAGGTTTCAAGTGGCAGGGCAATGGCAAACGGAATGACAACGATGCCAAGGGGAATTAGTAGCGCTCCACCGATGCCGTATAATTCCTGCATACCGATATAAAAGAACATGGCGGAAAAAACGCCATAAAAGAGCAAAAACAGGGGTAGAAACACCATCGGACACATGGCTCCACGGAAACGGACAAAGTGGACTTCGCTGCCTGTTTCTGTTTGTTTCACATAGCCCAGTGCTGCGTTTTTCTGATTGGTGTATCTTCTGTTCCACTCAAAGCCTGCATGATGAGTTACATAGAAGCAAGAGCCGAGGAAAAAACCGGTGAACCGTTTTGAGCCCCATTCCATGTGACCGGACATTTTTCCTTTTAGTGAAGAAAGGTATTTTTCTTTGGAAAGAGCAGATTGAATTCGCATGAAAAACCTCCTTTTACAAAAACCGCCCTCGTTGCCGAGGGCGGTCTGTTTATAACAGGGGAGAGGTCAGGAAATTAGTCCTTGTACATCTCAACCAGCTTGTTCAGGTGCTCCCAACGCTCCTTAGCAGCAGCCTCGTTCTTAGCGAACAGATCGGTTGCACGCTCGGGGAACTCACGGGTCAGACGGGAGTAACGGGCCTCGTTCATCAGGAACTCCTGATAGCCGTCCT
>CAYROJ010000075.1:0-7746 GCA_964425865.1 uncultured Oscillospiraceae bacterium
GTCATAGCCTCAGTCTGGTCATGGGTAACATAAACAAAGGTTGTATCGATTCGTTCACGGAGCTTGATGATCTCAGCACGCATTTGGTTACGCAGCTTGGCGTCCAGGTTGGACAGGGGCTCGTCCATTAGCATGACCTGAGGATTACGGACGATGGCACGGCCAATAGCCACTCTCTGACGCTGACCGCCGGACAGTGCCTTGGGCTTACGGCCCAGGTACTGGGTGATGTCTAGGATCTCAGCAGCCTGCTTGACTGCCTTGTCGATCTCGTCCTTGGGAGTGTGCTTCAGCTTCAGAGCGAAAGCCATGTTTTCGTACACCGTCATGTGGGGGTACAGAGCATAGTTCTGGAAGACCATGGCGATGTCACGATCCTTGGGGGGCACATCATTGACCAGACGGTCGCCAATGTACAGCTCACCTTCGGAAATTTCTTCCAGACCGGCGATCATACGCAGGGTGGTAGACTTACCGCAGCCGGAAGGACCGACCAGAACGATAAATTCCTTGTCCTTGACTTCCAGGTTGAACTCCTGGACTGCCACAACACCTTGATCGGTGATCTGCAGATTGACCTTTTCCTTTTCAGGCTCGTCGCCCTTCTTCTTTTTCTTTTTCTTGGCATCGTCGCCGTTGAACGGGTAGATCTTTTTTACATTTTTCAGGGTCATTGTTGCCATAATTACTGACTCTAACCGCACTGCATCCGCAATGTGCGCTCTCGCAGCCACCGATGAAAGATGGCACTGCATTACAGCAGGTCTCCACACTGCTGCACCGTGAGTCTACGGAATTGTTATTATCCTCCTTTTTGAGCAAATCATGGCTATTTTGTGGAGTAGTCATAATCTGCAAAGATACACTTATTTTATCTTATCTCTCCCCTAAAAAACAAGGTGGCATATTTGACAGTTTTCTCTCACAGGTTTTGTGCACTTCTTCCTTCCTATCAATTTAACAAAGAATGCCCCGGAAATTATTCCGGGGCACTGTTATTCGTTCTTTGCAATGGGTAACCACAGTTCACAATAACGAGAACTATTCATTTCCTCATTTCCCTCTTCCCAGTACCAGTGGATCACACTCACTTCCGGCGCTTCGCATAACACATAGCCAGAAGTAGGCAACCACTGGCTCACTGCCTGTCTGCGCAGTTCGTCTTGCAGATCACAAGGCCACTGGGTGCGCTCTGTCTCACACACCAGATACTGTCCAGCCGGAATATAAATCTGTTCAAAACGGTCTGTAATGTCTTTCGGGAGATCCTCTAAATCTGCCATCGCCCAATTGGGGAACTGATAACCGAAATAGAAATCGTATCCTTCGGAATCAAAATTTGTCAGCACATTAAAAATCGTTTCATGTTCTCGGCAAAGTCCTTCTAAAATTGCCTGTTCCAACCGTGTTTCACAAGCAAAATTGTGATCCTGCTTCTTTTTATCGCAAGGGTCGCCCGTGAAATGACGCTTGTATCCCACCAGAGAAAAGGCTTCTTTTTTCAAAATTCTGTAATTCATCACGCTACCGCCTTCCAAAGATATTTTGATAGACATAGGCGGGAAGAATTTCATTTGACCGCCCGTGCGCACTTGGGACGGTGAAATACCATGGAACTTCTGGAATGCTTTTGCAAAGCTTTCCGGGCTTTCATAGCCATATTGGGCAGCTACATCGATGACTTTTCCCTTGCTGTTTGCAAGTTCTAGCCCTGCCAATGTCAACCGTCGGTTGCGGATATATTCTCCAAGCGTATATCCACAAAGGATGCTGAACACCCGTTGAAAATGAAATGTGGAAGAAAAGCTCTGTTTAGCGATCTCATCATAATCCAATTCTTCCGTCAGATGTTCCTCGATGTAGTTGATGGCATTTTGAATACCGGTGATCCAGTCCATTTCTTCGCCTCCTGTCGTCATCAGTATACCATAACTTGGACAGGAAATCCTGTCCAAGTGTGCGATTGTTGGTTAGATTTTCAGTTGAGCCAAAAGGCTGTTGGAGCCTTCTTCCTTTTCAAAGCCCATAGAAGAATATAGCTTGATGGCCGGCTCATTATCCACATTTACCAGCAGCATCATGCCCTTAGGCTCGTTCATTTCCAGCGCTTTGGCCAGCAGCTTTCTGCCCCAGCCTTTCCGCCGATATTCCGGCAAGACCAGCAGATCAAAAGGCTCATTTTCATCGAAGGTATAGGTAACATCCAGATAGCCCACCACCTTGCCATGATCGATAGCCAGGAAGGTGCGGAACCGATCCTGAGCGGCGGCCACCTTCTCCCCTGTCCAGTACATATCCTGATTATGGATGTCAAAATATGCCTGAGCATTGTTAGGTGAAAGCAACTGCACACCGGAAGTGTCGGAACCGGGCACAAAGGCTTTCAGCACCATTTTCTGCTGCTCCGGGTAAAAATCCGCCTTTTTCTCCATGAGAAGTTCTTTCAAAAGGTGATTATTGGGAAGGTGCGGAACCGATCCTGAGCGGCGGCCACCTTCTCCCCTGTCCAGTACATATCCTGATTATGGATGTCAAAATATGCCTGAGCATTGTTAGGTGAAAGCAACTGCACACCGGAAGTGTCGGAACCGGGCACAAAGGCTTTCAGCACCATTTTCTGCTGCTCCGGGTAAAAATCCGCCTTTTTCTCCATGAGAAGTTCTTTCAAAAGGTGATTATTGGGATTAAATACAAAATCCACACGGTTATTCGGGTAATTATCCTGCAAATAGGCCAGGATCTGCTCGTAGGCTGCTTTCTCACGGCTGAGCCCCACCAACATTTCCAGATACATTTGCTCCTTCTCTCGAAGGAAAACGAAAATCCCGATCAGCTTCTCTCCCTCGTAAACACCCAATGCCAGATCATCTCCCGGAGCATCGATGCGTTTGCGCAAGTTCCATTTCAGCTGCTCCTCATTTTGAAGCATCGGATCTGAAAACTGAGGATCTTTATAGAAATCGTTCACAAATGCACAGCATTCGTCAAAAGATGCAATGGTTCGGATCATACGCCGTCCTCAATATCCATATCCAGTCCCAACTCTCTTGGCTGGAAACGGGGACAGACATTTTCAGAGGTGACGATCACGGAAGCTGCCAACTGAGAACCGATCTGGCAGGACTCTGCCATTGTTTTTCCATAGGTCATGCCGATAGATGCACCAGCGCAAAAAGCGTCTCCTGCGCCCGTGGTGTCGTTGACAGCCACTTTCCGGGCAGGGACGAAACCGGAGTTTCCCTCCATGTCTGCGTACACTGCACCCTTGTCACCCATGGTGACGATCATGGCAGGAATGCGTGCAAAGCCGACTTTTCGTGCCAGCTCCTTTTGCATTTCGGCAGGAGTATATTCGGTGTAATCATCGTAAAACAGCAATCCGGCCTCCTGTTGGTTACAGGTAAAACAGGCAACGCTCTGTAAAAAGTCCCGGCGCTCCAAAGCAATACTCATATTGGAAACCACCGCATAGACCTTCTTTTGATGCTTTTCCGCCAGCTTAAACACCTTTTTAATGATGGTCTTATCCATATCGATCTCCACAATAATGCTGTCGGCATCTGCAAAGATCTCATCGCCTTTTTCGTCCAAAATATCGGCAATGGGACTCAGATCCGGCCGCTTGGAAATAGAGGCAAACACATCACCGTCGCTATCGAATACCGCCAGCCATGTGCCAAGGCCGTCCTTTGTGGCACGAACATAGTCTGTGTTTACTTTATGGGTCTTCAGCTTTCGAACCACATCCGCACCAATAGCGGAATTATCCACCAAACCAACGAATGTGGGCCGCAGCTCACAGTTGGCAATGTCCTCTACCACATTTCGTGCTACGCCGCCGTGGATCTGCTCGATCCGGCCTGCATTGCGGCCTGTGGGAATAAATGCTGCCTCCGGATACCCTTTAATATCCACAAATACAGCGCCAATGACCACGATACCCATACATGATCCTCCTAAATTGATATTTGGGTTATTATAGCATAGCCTGTCAAGAAGCGCCACAATTATATAAAAAACCAGCCGAGAAATCTCGGCTGGTTTTCAACTTAATCCAATTCTTCCGGTACGCCTTCGTCGAAGGGAATGTCATCATCTTCGTCGAAACCGACCTGTTCAGATTCGCCGCCGCGCATAGAAGCCCACTGCTCCTTGGTAATGAGGATGGCTCTGGGTTTGCTGCCCTGGAAAGGTCCAACAATTCCCTTTTCTTCCATTTCATCAACAATACGAGCCGCTCTTGCATAGCCCAGCTTCAACCGGCGCTGAAGCATAGAAACCGAGGCCTGTCCGGTCTCCAGGATCACATCCACAGCGGCTAGCAGCATCTCGTCACCCTCCAGCTCCTCACCATTGGGCTCAGGATCCGAAGCACTGGCCGCAGTTGCCTTTCCACCGGCAGTACCTGCCTGGCTGGCACGCTTTTCAATGTCTTTCAGAATAGCATCATCATAATCGGTGTTAAAGTTTTCCTTTACATAGGTAGCAACTGCTTCCACTTCCCCATCGCTGACAAAGCAGCCCTGCACACGCAGAGGCTTGCCACTGCCAATGGGCGCAAAGAGCATATCACCCTTACCGACCAGCTTTTCAGCACCCTGCGTATCCAAAATAATACGAGATTCCATTGCAGACGCAACCGCAAAGGCAATACGGGAAGGAATATTTGCCTTCATCAAGCCCGTGATAACATCTGCAGAAGGACGCTGAGTAGCAATGATCAAATGGATACCGGAAGCACGACCCATCTGTGCAATACGGCAGATAGACTCTTCCACTTCCTTGGCAGCCACCAGCATCAAGTCAGCCAACTCATCGATGATGACCACAACCTGAGGCAGCTTTTTACCGCCTTCGGACTCCATAATGGCGTTATAGGACTCCAAATCACGAACACCGGCATCACTCATCGCCTTATAACGGCGCATCATTTCTGTTACTGCCCACTGCAAAGAACCAGCAGCCTTCTTCGGATCGGTGACCACAGGAATCAAAAGATGAGGAATGGCGTTATAAATGCCCAATTCAACCATCTTGGGGTCCACCATAATGAGCTTCACATCTTCAGGACTGGCTTTATACAGCAGTGAAATGATAATGGAGTTCATACACACAGACTTACCGGAACCGGTGGTACCGGCGATCAGCATGTGGGGCAGCTTTGCGATATTACCCACGATACAGTTACCACCGATGTCCTTACCAACGGAGAAGGAAGTCTTGGATTTTGCATTGCGGAACTCATCAGAGTCAATGACCTCCCGCAGAGAAACGGTGGTCACCGCCCGGTTGGGCACTTCGATGCCAACCACGGAAATTCTTCCGGGCACTGCGGCAATACGAACACCGGATGCACCCAGGCTCAAGGCAATATCATCAGCAATGGTGGTCAGCTTATTCAGACGAACACCCTTATCCAGCTCCACCTCATAACGGGTAACACTGGGGCCACGGGTCACATTGATGATATGTGCCTCGATCCGGAAGCTGGCCAGAGTATCATTGAGCCGTTTGGAATTTTCACGCATTTCGGCAGTGCTGTCCACTGCGCCGCCGGAAGCTCCCTTCAACAGGTCAATGGGCGGGAAACGGTATTCCGGCTTCTCCTCTGCCTCATTCTGAGCGATCTCTTCAGCCACCTGAGCCGCAGATTCCGCTGCTTCCTGAGCGGTGATCTTCGGTTTTCCTTCCGCCGCCTTGGCAGGCTCGGCGGCAACCACAGGTTGCGTCACAAGAGGAACATCATCCATGTCCAGATCAGGCATATTCTGAGGAATATTTTCAGAAAGGGTTTTCTTCGGTACAATCGGTGCAGGCGTAAAAATGGAATCGTCGATCTGCTCCACCCTTCTGGCCTTGGGTGTAGGCTCGGGGTAATCTTCCTCAATATCCTCCATCATATCCTGTGCCTGAGCAATGGCCTTTTTCTTCGGCTTTGCCGGAGGCAGGATTCGAGGCTCCTGTACAGGGGGAAGCTGCTCAGCCTCACGCTCCAGCTGTGCTTGGATCGCTTTTTTCCGCCGCTGGTTTTCCTTGTGCTCAATATGCTTGCTGGCAATATGATTGACAAAAACCGCAGCCGGTTCCTCTTCCTCTTCCTCCTCTTTCCAATCCGGACGGGGACGATTTTGAATTGCCCGGACAATGCTGGGAATGGTGATGTTGAAGGATGCCAGCAAAGTCAAAAGTCCTGTAAAGACCAGAATGATCAGAGTGAGAATGTCGTTGAACATCCACAGCATCATTTCCGTAAGGCTGCCGCAGATCAGGCCACCGGTCTTGCCTTCGATACCACCCATATACATTCCCTTGACCCACTGGAAGCTGGCTCCGAGCTGGAAACTGCCCAGGGTATACACATTATACCAGTGCGCAATACAACCAAAGCAGAGCAGGAATGCACCGAGGCAAATGCTGCGCATCATAATGGGTCGCTTTCCAGAGAATGCATGGATGATAAACATCAGCAAAAATCCGGGAATGGCCATATAGAAAGCTGCCTGGCCGAACAGTCCCCGAACCAGATTATAGAAGAACTTGACCAGCACGCCATCCGGCTTCATCCATGTCACTAAAAACAGGATAAACACTGCCCCCATTACAACAGCAGAAATAATTCTGGGCGGAATTTGAATTTTCTCCTTCTCTTCCCGAATTTCCATCTGCTCGTACTGCTCTTTGCTGTTGCGCTTGCTGTTGGAACTGCGGGGAGCGGAAGCAGGTTTTTTCGTCTGTGTTTGGCTTCTCTTTTCTGCCATTATGTAACCTCCTGTTAAACCATTAAATATAGAATAAAGCTGAACAGGCCCAAGCCCCAGCTATAAAATGCAAATCCAGAAAATCCAGTCTTCACTGCCAGGAAACGCATGGTCAAAATTGCACCGATCCCGCCGCCAAAGGCTGCTGCGCCAGCCAGCAGACAGCCAAGAACATACTGTAATGAGAAACCTGCAAGGCCGGACAATAAGATCCTTACAAGATCGACCACCAGCATTCCGCTGAGCATTACGCCTATCAAAATCAGTCCAATATCCAAAATATAGCTTCGATCACATTTCCGAAGCAAGCCTACTGCTAATATCAGCCCTATAGCCGAGATTCCCGAAATCACCGAGCACCCGGCACAAAGACCCAGGAAAAAGCCCTCCATAGGAGACATCAGACCGGCTTTGCGATTTCCACCGGGCACATAATCCGGCACATAGATAGCCACACCCCCGGCAATCAGCAAAAGTGCCAGCGGTAATAAGCCCACAGAGAGCTTTGATGCAAAGGCCGACAGAAAAGCACCGATCAGAGCCGGAACTGCAGCTGTCAGGATCAGCCGAGCATCCAAAACCGCTTCCATATCCGGTGGCCGTTTTCTACGCTTAGGAGGTAGCGCTACCAGCTGCATTTGCTGATAGAGATGACTGATCCGCTTCCAGTAGAGCAGCAGCAATGCACCAAGCGTTCCCAAGTGGGTCATCAGCGAAAGCAGCGGTCGGTAGCTGTCAAATTTTAAGAGCATTGGGAACAGTGCCTGATGCGCCGAAGCCGAAACCGGGCTAAATATCGAAAATCCCAATACAAGGCCATAGAAAACACACATAAAAAGCGCACCCATGGGCTGTCCCTCCCCTCTTCATACTTCCTTATATCTTAACACAAAGAACGAACAATTTCCACCCCAAATGGAAAATTATTTCTTGTTTTTTGTAGCGTTACAATTGATGTGAGACTAAAAGAATAGAAAAAGGCGATTGA
>CAYROJ010000076.1:0-7731 GCA_964425865.1 uncultured Oscillospiraceae bacterium
TCTCTATGTGGATGCGCCCAACGAAAGTGCCATCGCATTTTACAAAAAATGCGGTCTACAGATCCGAAATCATGGCATGACCATGAGTATCTAAAAAGCATATATAGCCGTACTCGACAAATTCGTGGAGTACGGCTATAATTTTATTATAAAATGAACCGTTCGATGATTTTTTTCGTCTATATATGTGAAACCGGTTTTGAAACGATCACAGAAAGGAGGGATGGTGTGGAATTTGAAAATTTGCTGGAAGCGGAGCGAATTACGCTAGAACGCTTTGTGCGTTTTCGATTGAACTTTAAAGAGGATGCGGATGATGTGCTGCAGGAAGTGTATCTGACGGCCTATCAGAACTTTTCACAGCTCAGGAATAAAGAGTCTTTCAAAGCATGGCTACTTACCATTGCCCGAAACAAATGCAACGACTATTTTCGTCAAAAAGCGGCTGTGCTGGAAATTCCTATTGATAAGATCACGGAAAAGGAAATTTCTCAAGGCAGACATGGTATCTCAGTGATGACAACGGTAAGAGAAACAGTCGATCTTCTTGGGAATAAAGACAAGCAGATCTTGTATCTTTACTTTTGGAAAGAAATGCCCCAGGCGGAGATTGCAAAGCAGCTGAATATTCCTGTGGGAACGGTAAAAAGCCGGCTGTACACCGCAAAACAAAATTTTAAGAAAAACTATCCCTATGACCCAACAAAAGGAGAATACAGTATGAAAAAGTTACCTGAATATATACCCGAATATAAGATTGAACCAAGTGAGAAAGCCCCCTTTGCAGTGAAATGGGAAGAACTGATGGGCTGGTTTCTTGTTCCAAAGCTAGGCGAAAAGCTGAGCTGGGGAATGTATGATATGCCGTCAAGAAAGTGTGACCATGTTTTCGACCTGAAAGTTACCGGAAAAGCCAGAGTCCATGGTATCGAGGGAGTAGAGCTGACTGCGAGAGAGGCTTCCTATTCGGATAAAAAAGATGTGATCAATCGCACCTTTGTAGCCCAGTTGACCGATACCCACTGCCGTTACTTGGCTACACTGCGAAATGATGGTGATACTCGTAATTACATTACCTTTTTGGACGGAGAGGAATTTCTTCAAAACTGGGGCTTTGGAGAGGATAATTGCGGCAACGAAACCAATTTGGCGGTCAAAGGTCACATCCAACGAAGGTGGAATGTGGTCACCAGCGTAAACAAAGATTTTCTGCTGGATATTGTGGGTCGCTACACCGTTACCATTGGCGGTAAAAGCTATGATACGGTTTGTGTCATGGATATTGAGACCTATAACTGCGGTGTGGTTTCCGAGCAATTCTTGGATAAGAACGGAAAAACTATCCTCTGGCGCAGATTTAACCGGAACGATTGGGCCATGGATACTTATCACAAAAAGTGGAGCGAGCAGCTGCCGAATAATGATCGGCTAACGGTCAACGGAACTACCTATGTCCACTGGTATGATTGCATCACCGACTACATTCTGTAATGTTCAACAGCAAAAACGCCGCCCATTGGGCGGCGTTTACTTTAGGTCATTTCCTCAATGAAGGCGATATAGTCCAGGGAGCGAAGAGCTTCGATGATCTGACTGTGTCGTTTATATTTTTTCAGCTCCTGAGAACTGATGGTGAAGGAAACGGTATACACGCTGAGGCCGGAGTTGCGATAGGCGGGGTTCAGCTCAATATCATCGATCCGCATTCCCAGACGGCGAATGGTGGTGGTAAAGTTCTGAAGATCGGCCTTGCTTTTCAGCTCCAAATGAACTTCAAAGTGGTTGGATTTGTCTTTGAGATACATTTCAAGCACGGGGAAAAGAGACAGGCCACACAGCAGTGCCACCCACGCAATCAAAGCAGCGGTATAAAGTCCCAAGCCAATGGCGATGCCGATGATGCCGCAGGTCCAAAGTCCTGCGGATGTGGTCAGACCCTTGATCTGTCCTTTGGAGCTGAAGAATATGGAATAGCCCGACAGCATGGCAATGCCGATGATGACAGCGGCGCAGATCCAAGGGGAGGTGCTGCCCAGAGAGAAGAAGTACATCTCCAGAATGGCAGCGGTGGTGGCAGCCAGTGACACGATAATGAAGGTACGTAGACCGGCACTGTGGCGCTTGCTGGAGCGCTCAAAGCCAACAATGGCCGAAAGAACCAGAGATAGCCCCAGCCTTAATAAAATGGAACCGGTGTTCAAGCTGGATGCCCAAGCGCCCAGCAGGGTGGCGATATAGTCTTGCATGATTATCTCCTCCTGTGATAGTTGAAATTATGGTCATACTCATCTGCTGCTTCCTGGAAGGCGGCTTCTTCCTCAGAAGGGGCATCCTTGTGCAGCTCCTCCTGGATCAGCTGGATGCGCTTGATAAGAAGCTCCACGGGATTATTGTCCTTGCCTTCTTCCAGAACCTTTTCTTCGGGCACAATGTCCTCCAGCTTGGAAGAATAGGATTTTGACAGGTATAGCGACAGCTTGGCACAGGCAGGCCCCACCAGTTCATACAGCACGCTTGAGGCCAAAATCACCGTTTCCAGAGCCACACCTGTTTCACCGCCCAGTGTTCTTGCACCCAGAGCAGCCAAACCGATGGCTACACCTGCCTGCGGGATCAGTGCAAGACCTAAGTAATTGCTGGTTTCTTTTGGCTTTTTCACCAGCTTGCAGCCAAGAAATGCGCCCAGATATTTGCCGACGATGCGCATAAAGAAGTAGACGATACCGACGACCAGAAGGGGGGTGGCACCCACGGCGGCGGAGGTGTTCACCAGGGCATCCAGTTTAAAGGACAGGCCGGAGCGAACGAAGAACAGCAGCAGAATGGGGGGCGTAAAATAGTTGAGCTGTTTGAAGAGCTTCTCGTCGTCAGTAATGTTGATATACACCGTGCCCATGGACATACAACCCAGCAGGGGAGAGACATCCAGCATGGCACAAATACCGCAGAAAGCAAACAGCAGGGAAACGGAGATGATCAGACGGTTATCATTCGACCGTTTTTTGGGCATGAGCCATTTGAGGAACAGACCAAACAAGCCGCCCAACAGGAAAACACCCAAATTCATGGCAATGGGCCGCAAAATACTTCCTGCACTTAAGGCCGCAGACCCCATGCTCAGAGCCAGTGCCAGAGAAATGGCGACGCTGTAAGCGATCAGACCCACTACATCGTCCAGAGCCACCACTTGCAGCAGCGTGTCTACAAAATCGCCGTGGGCACCGGTCTGACGAATGGTCATGACAGTGGATGCAGGGGCAGTTGCAGATGCCAGTGCAGCCAGGACAATGGAGAATGCCAGATCCACACCCAGAATAAAGTATGTAACGAGGAATACGACGACTGTGGCCATCAGCGCTTCCAAAATTGTAATGACTACCACTTTCATGCCGTTTTTACGCAGGGTAGACAGTTTGAAAAATTCACCGGTACTGAAAGCAATAAATGCCAGGGCTATATCCGATAGAAAATCCATGCCGCCTATGACGGTCTGAGGAATAAGATCAAGGCAATAAGGGCCAATGAGAATACCAGTGACGATGTAAGCTGTCACATTGGGAAGGCGCAGCTTTTTCGTCAGTCGAGTCATTAAAAATCCTAAGAACAACATTAAAGCGATGGAAATGATCACAGAAGCCACCGAACTGCTTCCTACGGCGGCTTGAATAAACTGACTTAACATAAACTACCTCCTTGGGCATATCGAACGCCCATATTTGTAAAATAAACCAGAAAAAGAAACGCAATGCTCCACCAAAATCCGGATGCAAGCCAATAAAGGCAGAATAAAAAGATCAAAATGTTGGTTAGAGCCTTGCGGGTTTTGAACTTAAATAGGCAGTACAGGGCACTGAAAGAACCAACTGCTATACAAACTGCGGTACTATTCCACCGCCGAAGAGAAATGTCTACAACGATCATCAGCACCAGTCCGAAAAAAAACAAGGCCACATTGCCCAGCAACAGGCCGGATGCTCCAAATTCTTCCAGCCAGACCTCCAAAATATCCTCGCAGCAGGGATTGATCGGCACATCTTCGGCAATTTCTTCCAGAAGTTCGATCAACTGCTGCTTGCGGTGCGGAAAAATGTGTGGATATAGCAGGGAAGCAAGGAATAGAGAAAACTTACTGACCATTTTAGATGCCCCTCTCTTGAAAATCGGATAGCGATATGATATACTTCTTTTTGCATAAAGTAAAATTATTCTTCTTTTGGATGCTATCAAATAAATTTATGTGAGGTATTTATGATCAGTTCAAAACTTCGGACATTGCTTGCAGTTGCCGATTGTCAAAACTTTACAAAAGCAGCGCAAATGCTGGCACTGACACAGCCTGCGGTAAGCCACCATATCAGTCAGCTGGAGGAAGAGTTCGGTGTCACGCTGTTTATTCGTGGAAAGGGAGGATTAAAGCTGACTTCTGAGGGAGAAATCGTGGTAAAATACGCCCGAAGAATGGCGGCGCTCTATGAAAAGATCCGAGCAGATCTGGCCGATAAGGAGCGTCAGATCGCCACACTTCGGGTGGGGATCACCCATACCGCCGAGAGTAATATCACAGCAGAAGTCCTGGCAAAATTCAGCGGCGAAAACAACGGTTTTTCCATAACAATAATTACTGATACCATAAAAAACCTTTATACAATGCTTGAGAATTACGAGCTGGATCTGGCCATAGTAGAGGGCAATACCAGTGAACCGGCCTTTAGCTCTCTGGTTCTGGATACAGACTATCTGGTTTGCGTGATTTCGCCGGGACATCCACTGAACCGAAATGCCATGATCACATTGGAGCAGCTTCGCAAGCAGCGTATGATCCTGCGCTTGCCTACATCCGCCACCCGGATCTTGTTCGACTCAACGCTACGCAGTCTGAATGACTCTCCGGAAAACTATAATATCGTTATGGAAGTGGATAATATTGCTACGATCAAGGATCTGGTGAGAAAAAACCTAGGTGTTTCTGTTCTTGCAAAAAGTGCCTGTGCCAGAGAGCTGCGCAAGGGACAGCTGATCGCATTGCCCATCGAAAACCTGAGTATGGTGCGTGAAACCCGGATCGTCTACAATAAGGACTTTACAAATATTGAAGTTTTGCAGGATATTATGCGATTGTATCAAGAGACGCTGCCCTCTGGTCAGTAAAGATAGAACTGGACATTTTCCGGGAAAAGTGTATAATGATTTTATAAGCACGCTCCCAAATATTTCTAGGAGGAACATCCATGAAGCTTAACTACAAGCGTACGATCCTTGTCGGCTTTGCTTTTTTTCTGATCTCGGCATTTTGGCAGGCTTATGAGGCAACTATCCCTGTGATCCTGACAAATAAATTCGGTATGTCTCAGACCTGGTCGGGCGTTATCATGGCACTTGATAATATTCTGGCGCTGTTCATGCTGCCGCTATTTGGTTCCCTGTCCGATAAATGCCGCAGCAGATACGGTAAACGGACGCCGTTTATCGTCGTTGGCACTGTAATTGCTGCTGTATCGCTGCTGGGACTTTCCTTTGTGGATTCCATCCAGCTGAAAAATATTGCTGATGTGTCGAAAATCGATGATCCGGCTGCGCTGGAAGTGATTTACGATGCACAAAAGGATGTGGAGCTTCAAACGCCGGACGGCGTAAAATTTGTTCTTTCGCAGACTTTTACCAAAGAGGAATTTGCGGCCATCCGCAGCACGGATAAGGACGGTGCCTATGTTGACTATGTGGCACCTGCCCGGCAAGCGTATGCGGCTCAAGCGACCCATAATAATCCCGTGCCACTGGTCCTTTTTATTTCCTTGCTGTTGATCGTTCTGCTGGCCATGTCTACATACCGCAGCCCGGCAGTGGCGTTGATGCCTGATGTAACGATAAAGCCTCTGCGTTCCAAGGCCAATGCAATTATAAATCTAATGGGTACTGCAGGCGGTATCATCGTCCTGCTTTTGGGCATGGTATTTGCTACCTCCGCTGTTCGCAATCAGCTGATGAATTACACCGCTTACTACGGTGTGGTGGCTGGCCTGATGCTGGGGGCATTGACGATCTTCCTGCTGACTGTCCGGGAGAATGCCTGGGCGAATGAAATGCGTGAGACGGCAGTGAAATACGGCATCGAGGAAGAAGAGCCGGAGCAGGTCAGCCAGAGCAGAAAGCTGAGCAAGGGCGAAAAGCGTTCGCTGATTTTCATTCTGGCATCCATTGCGCTGTGGTATTTTGGCTACAATGCAGTTACTTCCAAGTATGCTGTCTATGCGGCCAATATTTTAAATATGGATTATAACACCACGCTGTTGCTTGCTCAGGCTGCGGCCATCATCGCCTATATTCCGGCAGGCATTGTTGCCTCTAAAATTGGCCGAAAAAAGACGATTTTGTCCGGTGTTATCATGCTGACCTCTGCATTTGCCTGTGCTTCGATCCTGCGCAGTGGCAGCTCTTTGCTTGTGATGAACATTCTGTTTGCACTGGCCGGTGTGGGCTGGGCGACCATCAATGTCAATTCTTTCCCCATGGTGGTGGAAATGTGCTCCGGCGGCGACATCGGCAAATATACCGGCTTCTATTATACCGCTTCTATGGCAGCGCAGGTGGCAACGCCCGTGATCTCCGGCTACTTGATGGATCAGATGGGCATGACCGTGCTGTTCCCGTATGCTGCGGTGTTTGCAGGTCTTGCCTTTGTGACCATGTTCTGTGTCCGCCACGGCGAT
Source organism: uncultured Oscillospiraceae bacterium (assembly GCA_964425865.1). Classification (GTDB taxonomy): domain Bacteria; phylum Bacillota; class Clostridia; order Oscillospirales; family Oscillospiraceae; genus Faecousia. The sequence continues at coordinate 6,708 of CAYROJ010000076.1, forward strand.
AGCAAAGTCAGCGCAAAAAAGGGCTTGGAGGCTCTGGATATTGAGGATTAAGCTATGGTAATTGCATTGTTCGTTGTTTTATTTCTTATCGTCCTTTACCTTTTCTGTCTGAAAGGGCGGACTGGCCACAAGGGACTGGAGGAGCTTCGCCGCTGGAACTATGCCCATCGAGGACTGCACGACAGTCAAAAGCCGGAAAACAGCATGGCTGCTTTCCGGGCGGCATTAGATGGGGGCTATGGCATTGAACTGGACATCCATCTGATGAAAGACGGTCATTTGGCAGTCATTCACGACTCATCCTTAAAACGGGTGGCTGGGGCAGAGGTGAAGATCGAGGATCTGACCCTTGCGGATTTGGAAAACTACCGTCTGGGTGGTACGGATGAAAAGATCCCTCTGTTTTCTCAGGTCTTGGAACTCTATCAGGGCAGAGCTCCTCTGATCGTGGAACTCAAAACCGCCGGCAATAATCATGAGGCGCTTTGCATTGCTGCCTGTGAAATGCTGGATAAGTATCAGGGGGCGTATTGCATTGAGTCCTTTGATCCCCGGTGTATCATCTGGCTGCGGAAGCATCGCCCGGAGATCATCCGTGGTCAGCTGTCGGAAAACTGGTTTAAGAGTGGCTCTAAGCTGCCCTGGATCCTAAAGCTTGTAATGGCTTTTCACATTTCAAACATCGTCACCCGTCCCGACTTTATCGCCTATAATTATAAGCATCGTAAAGCCTTCGGTACGGATATTTGCCGCAAGCTCTGGGGCGTACAGGGTGTTTCCTGGACTATCCGCACCAAAGAAGATTTTGACATTGCAGTCAAAGAAGGCTGGATCCCCATTTTTGAGAATTTCATACCTTAAGCAATGAAAACGCAGGTGGTTTACCACCTGCGTTTTCGCTGTTATTTATTTGTGAAAATGTGACAAAAAGTTTGAAAAAAGCTTGACAATATATATATATAATGGCCTTAGGTGAATTATACTATCAAGTGCAACACTTGAAAAAATAGAAGAAGTTCATACA
>CAYROJ010000077.1:0-7682 GCA_964425865.1 uncultured Oscillospiraceae bacterium
GACAAACTCTCAGAGCCGGAGCTTTTTATACGCTGTTAGAATTGACGCTTACATTTGTTCAGCTATTGATTTTCCAATGTCCTGTTTTATCCGAGCCTACACGTTCAATAGCATCTTTCTCTTTCAAGGATTTTATTGCACGATCTATGGTACGAGCCGATATGTCAAGCATTTCTATAAGGTCAGTTCGTGTAATATCAGGGGTGGAAAGAATTGCTTCATAAACAAGCTGTTCGTTTTTGTTGAACTCGTCGAAATTTACTTTGCCATTTACTTTGCCATCTTCGCCATTTACTTCGCCATTTTCTTTGCCATTCCTTATTGTCACATTAAGCATAAAAGCATTATCGGTGTATTCGGGATCGGGAAGTCCGGCGTTTTCCATTTCGTTAAACATACGGTCAACGCCCTCGCCAAACTCTTTTACATACTCATACTGATGTAGGAACTCTGCTATTTTCGGGTTGCGGGAGAAATGCACCGTACGGAGGTTGTTAAGACGAACAATACCCGGCAAGCTACCCGGACTTTCAACGGTAATACGGTCATTGAACATCTTGATTTGAATATCCGTGCCTTTGATGCTGTAATCACGGTGAGCAATGGCATTGACTATGCTTTCTTTCCAAGCAAATTCAGGATATTCGGGAGTGGTAACGAAGCGACCGTCTTTTCCGAGTTTTGTCCGTTCTTTAATCTGACTTCTGACAAAATCCAAAGACTGACGGACAACATCGAGAATACCCAGCAAAAAACGGCGCTGGAGGAGATGCAGACCAAACTCATTATGAGCCGAACCACCACCATGATGAGCCAGATCCGCTCCCATTTTGTGTTTAATCTGCTCAATGCCGTCAGCGGTATGTGCAAATATGACCCGGAGAAAGCTGATGATACCATTGTCCGCTTTGCTCGTTATCTGCGTTCTAATATTGACATTATGGAGAATGATACCAATATTCCCTTTGCCACGGATCTGCGCCAGCTGGAAGATTATGTGATGCTGGAGCAGGTGCGCTTTGGAGATAAGATCGAGTTTTATACTGACATTGAGGTGAATCGATTTATGATCCCACCGCTGATTTTGCAGCCGGTGGTGGAAAATGCCATCAAGCACGGGATCAGCAAAAAGCTGACCAACGGCACGATCATTCTGCGCACCCGTGATGTGGGAAATCACATCGTCATTACCGTGGAGGATGATGGCGTTGGATTTCCCATGGAGGCACTGGAAAATGAAAAATCAGTGGGTCTGCGTAACATCCGTTTCCGCTTGCAGCATTTGGTTGGCGGTCAGCTGGATATTCAAAGCCAGGTGGGGGTGGGCACCACTGTGACCATCACCATACCGAAGGAGAGATGATCATGCGTATTATCTATGTAGACGATGAAATGCCGGCCATTGACAATTTTCGCTTGACGGTTGCCAATTTTCCGGAGATCAAAACCTTAAATGCCTTCCAAACCGGGGAAGAGGCCCTGGCATTTGCCAAAGAACATACGGTGGATGCGGCATTTCTGGACATGGAGATGCCGGGGGTTCATGGCCTGGATCTAGCAAAGAGGTTGAACGCCCATGATCCCAGTATCCGCATCATATTTGTGACTGCCTTCAGCCAGTATGCGCTGGATGCCTGGGGCGTAGATGCATCGGGCTATTTGCTGAAGCCTTATTCCGCCGCAGACATCCGAAAGGAACTGGCCAAATGCACCTACAAGCCTTTGCCCTCTCACCGGGTGGTGATTGAAACCATCCCTTCTTTGAGCATAACAGTGGATGGTGCGCCACTTTTTATCTCCGGTGCCAAGCCCAGAGAAATGCTGGCGCTGCTGGTTGACCGTGCGGAGCACGGCTTCACTATGGGCGAAGGGATCGCCTGCCTTTGGCCGGAGCGGGCTGCGGATGCCGGCACACAGTCTTTGTACCGGATGACCTGGAAACGGCTGGCAGATGCCCTTGAAAATGCCGGAGTAGGGGATATTCTGGCCAAATCGGAAAGCCGCCGTTATCTGAAAACCGATAAGCTGGACTGTGACCTGTACCGTATTCTGGCCGGGGACAAGCAGGCGGCTCGTAAATATGCCGGGGCGTATTTACAGGAATACACCTGGGCAGAGGAGCGCAACGCCCAGCTTCACTGGATGCTGATGGGCAATTTGAATGCCGATATTTAATAGGCGCATGATTTGGTGGAACGGGGGAAAGCCCCTGCAAAATAAGAAGAGCGAGCCGAAAATTTCGGCTCGCTCTTTATCAATCGGAAAGCAGGTAGTTGACCAGCTTTGTAGCCAGAATGATGATGCCGATAACGGCAAAGATCACCAGCATACCGATGCCCATGTACTTTAAGTTGCGAATAAAAGCCATGGGGTCAAATTGCAGCTGGATATTGGAAACTGTGGATGCAAGAAAACTCATCATATTAACCTCCCATCAGTCTGGCAGCAATGTTCAGAATGATACCGCCGGCAATGACGGATGCGATCTGGCCGGATACATTGACACCGATAGAGTGCATCAGCAGGAAATTCTGGGGATCTTCTTCCTGCGCCATCTTGTGGACGATACGGCCGGACATGGGAAATGCAGAAATACCGGCAGCACCGATCATGGGGTTGATCTTTTTCTTGGAGAACAGATTCAGGAACTTGGCAAACAGCACGCCACCGGCGGTGTCCACCACGAAAGCGATCAGACCCAGACCCAAAATCAGCAGGGTGTCAGGCTGCAGGAATTGCTCGGAAGTCATGTTGAAGGCCACGCTGATGCCCAGGAAAATGGTGATCAGATTGGCAAGTACCTTCTGGGCGGTTTCGGACAGGGAGTCCAGCACACCGCACTCCCGGATCAGGTTACCGAACATCAGGAAACCGATGAGGGCAGTGGCCTGAGGAATGATGGCAGAAGCGACAATGGTGATCAGAATGGGGAACAGAATACGGGTTTTCTTGGAAACATTCTTCTGCTCATAAGGCATACGGATGAGCCGCTCTTTCTTTGTGGTCAGTGCTTTGATGACCGGCGGCTGAATGACTGGGACCAGCGCCATGTAGGAATAGGCGGCCACGGTAATTGCACCCACATAGCCGGAGCCTAAAGCATTGGCCACAGCAATGGAGGTGGGGCCGTCGGCAGCGCCGATGATGGCAATGGAGAAATAATCGCGAAAATCCGGGAAGAAAACGCTGGCCATACACAGGGTGAAGAAAATACCGAACTGGGCGGCAGCGCCAAAGAGCATCAGCTTGGGATTGGAAAGCAGGGGGCCAAAGTCGATCATGGCGCCGATGCCGATGAACAGCAGCAGGGGAAACAGCTCGTTGGCAATACCGGCACTGTACAGCTCGGCAATGGGGCCGGTCAACGCATCGGAAAAAGGAATATTGACCAAAATCGTGCCAAAGCCCATGGGCAGAAGCAGGGAAGGTTCCATTTCCTTCTTGATTGCAAGGTAGATCAGCAGACAGCCAATGGCGATCATCACAAGCTCCTGCCAGGTAAAGGCCAGCAGGTTTTTATACAGAATATCCATGGATGACCTCCCAATCAACCGATGACAACCAGGGGTGCATCGGTATCTACGCTGGAGCCTTTGGCGACGATGACCTGGGTGATGGTGCCGTTTTTCGGTGCCATGATCTCGTTCTCCATCTTCATGGCCTCCAGCACGACCAGTACATCGCCTTCCTTTACGGCCTGGCCGACGGCCACATTCACCTTCAAAATAGTGCCGGGCATGGGGGACTTGATAACTTCACCGGCACCGGTGACTACGGCAGCGGCAGGCGCAGCAGGTGCAGCAGGTGCAGCAGGTGCGTCGGGGGCGGCAGCAACAGAAACGGTGGGAGCAGCAGCGACAGCTTCGTATTCGTCTACTACGGTGGCCTGACCGTTATTGACTTCGACCTCGTAGGTTCGACCGCAGAGGGTGATCTTGTATTTCATCTTATTTGACCTCCTGAATGGAAATAAAGCGCAGCTCGTTCAAGGGCTTGCCCATCTTGTCGGCTACAATGGCCATGACCATGGCGGCAGTTTTCGGATCCACATCGTGGAGCTTTAGCTGTCCGGCAGAACCGGGCGCCAGGGGAGAATTTTCCATGGGGGTGGATGCTGCGTCAGATGCGGAAGCGGGCTTGTGGCCGAAGCGCTTGCGCAGTGCAGCGACAGCGACCAGAAGCAGCGCAGCTGCCACCATTGCCAGTGCGATCGGGTCGCCCTGTTGGGTCTGTGCGAGCAGGGGCATAAATCATATCTCCTTTCAAACGGTTCATATAATTGTTTGCTTACTACCAAATATATTAGCATAGTTTTACTAAAATGTAAAGGGCAGAGTGGGTTTTTTGCTGTTTTTACCAACGAAATCAGAGTGGGCAGGTCAATGTGGAAATTATTTTCAGTTTGTGGTAATATTGACGGTGAAAAAAGGTAGATAAAGAATAAGGAGGTGCCACATGGAGGATAGAAAAATATTGATGCTCCTGCTCAACCGGGCAGAAAATGGTCTTGCCGCAGTCCAGAAAAAATATGGAGGATTGCTATACCGTATTTGTATGAACATCCTGCAAATACCTCAGGATGCACAGGAATGTGTCAATGATACTTATTTAGCACTGTGGAATGCCATTCCGCCGGCTCAGCCAGACCCTTTGACGCCTTATGTCTGCCGGACAGGCCGAAATGTGGCCTTAAATCGGCTGCGAGCAGATTCCGCTCAAAAGCTGGGCAGACACTATACCCTGTCTTTGGACGAGCTGGCAGACTGGATACCGGATCGATGCATGGAAGAAACGGTAACTGCCCGTGCCTTGGGGAAGGCCATTGATGAATTCCTGTCTGCGGAAGTCAGGGATAATCGGGTGCTGTTCCTGAGGCGTTACTGGTTTGGCGACAGCGTGGCAGATGCGGCAAAACTGCTGGGGATCTCCGCCAATACTGCCGCAGTCCGTTTGCTTCGGATGCGGGAGAGACTGAAAAAATATCTGATAGAAAGGGAGCTTTACAATGAATGAAAAATTAGCACAGGCTTTAAATGAAGTAAAAGATGCACATATTGAAGAAGCGGCCAAACCCCGGCACCGGAAAAGGACTCTGTTTCTGCGGATGGTGGCGGCAGCGGCCATGGTTGCATTGGTGGTGGGCATTGCCCTGGCACCGCCCACCATTACGGTAAATGCCGTTAGTCTGCCCGGTGATTGCCGCACCCGAGGGAATGATCTGACCGTGGAACAAGCCAACGCATCGCTGATGGATTTCTACACAGAGGGCTCTACCCGATTTGTGGACGGAAAGGACAGTTCCGTTTGGTCGCCCGTCAATGCTTTCATCGGACTTGCTATGGTGGCGGAGGTGACAGAAGGGGATAGCCGTCAGCAAATCTTGGATCTGTTCGGTGTTGAAGATCTGGACACTTTGCGCAGTTATGTCAGCAATATCTGGGAGCGAGTTTACCGGGGGGAAAATGAGATCTGTACGCTGGCAAATTCCCTGTGGCTGGAAGAAAGTCTGGACTATGAGCAGGATGCCATGGACAATTTGGCCTATTACTACTACGCCTCTGTTTACAAAGGGGAAATGGGCAGCAAGAAGATGAACAAGGCCATCGGTGCATGGCTGGAAAAGAACACCGGCGGTCTGCTGAAAAAAGCCACGGACAATATCAGCCTGTCTCCGGAAACGGTGCTGGCGCTGTATTCTACCATTTATCTGCGTGGCACCTGGCACGAAGAGTTCCGCAAATCTGACAATACCAAGGATGTGTTTCACGGCGCCGCCGGGGATCAGACCGTGACCTATATGAACCAGAAGGAAATGGCCATGACCTATTACTGGGCGGATAATTTCAGCGCTGTCCGCAAAACGCTGAAAAACGGAACCAGTATGTGGTTCATTCTGCCGGATGAGGGGGTCAGTACAGAGGATCTGTTGATCGATGGGCAGTATATGCAGATGATCTGCGGCCAGTGGGAGAACAGCGGGGAATATAAAGTGAATTTGAGCGTACCCAAGTTTGATATTACCGGCGGTGCCCAACTGCGGCAGGGGTTGGTAGAAATGGGCCTGACCGATGTTTTTGACCCGGCCAAAGCGGATTTTTCTGCCATTACATCGGATAGTCCGGTGCACTTGACCGCTGTGGATCAAACAGTGCGTGTCATCATCGATGAAGAGGGCGTGAAGGCGGCGGCCTATATTGAGATCCCCGGTGCAGGGGCAGCCCAGCCCCCGGAGGACATTGTGGATTTCGTGGTAGATAGACCCTTCCTTTTTGCGATCAGCAGTAATTCCGTGCCCCTGTTTGTAGGCTGTATGACCCAATTGTAAAAAATGATGGCCGTGGTGCAGCGCACCACGGCCATTGTTATACCACTTCTACCGAAGAGCCTTTAAAGGATTTCTTGGCTTTGACAGCAATGTAATTTTTGGGAATGGGCACGGTGGTAGCACCCAAACTGACGGGGGTATAGGTTTGACCGTCAATACGGTAGCAGACCTTGGTGTCCTCAACGTCCCGATCAAGAACCATTACCATATAATCCTTCAGAACACGAAATTCGTCGATAACATGTGCAACCATTGTGTGACCTCCCTTTTTTGTATGACCTTATTATACAACGGGAAGAACGAAAAAGCGACACTTATTTTCGGCAAAAATAAAAGAGTCGTTTTTTTGCGACTCTTTTATAAAGGAACTAAGTGAGGACTTTTTGAGCCTGTGATCGATAGCTTTCCACCACATGGGCAGGGGAGAGAATGGTCATTTCTCCGGCAAACTGGAACACCCAACCCCAGAATACGGGACTGAGCCGTACCCGGACGGTGGCGATACAGTTGTCACCCACAGGGATCATCTTGGTGTCTTCACCAAATCGATCGTACACAGCACCGATCAGACTGCGCTTAAATTCCAGCGCCACATCCGTTGGCTCGCCGCCGTACATTTTGAAAGCCTGCTCCGTATATTGAGCCACCTGGTTACGCAGCGAAATGGCCTTTTCACCGCAGGGCTCTTCCAAAACTTCCACGCTGTCCATACGGTCGACCCGGTAGTTGGAGGTGCTGTCGTGACGGGATGAGTAACAGGTCAGGTAGTAGTTATCCTCGTTAAAAACCAGCGCAATGGGCTCTACCACATAGCGGTGACCTTCCCGGCGATAGATGCGCTGGCCGTTTTCATCCAAATCAAAATAGCGGAAGAGGATCTTTTTCTGCTCCAGAATGGCATCCTCCAGCCGGTCAACATTGTAAAAAATATGTTCATTGCTATGCTTTCTGGTGTTGAAGGCCACCATGCTTCGTGTTAAAACCTCTGCCCGGTGGGAGCCTGCTAGTTCAGCCAGCTTTTCAATCAGCTCCTGAGATTTTTTCTCGGTGATGAAGCTGGAAGCGTGAACTGCATCGATCAGGATCTTCAGCTCCGGCACGCTGAAGCTGCGATCTTCCACATAGTAGCCCTTTTCGTGGCCGACCATAGTGGACATGACTTCGTAGCCCAAATCGTTTAGCGTGGCAACATCCTGGCTGACGGTTCGGCGGTCGCAGGGGATGCCCATGGCGGCCAGTTGGTCAATGATGGCGTTGGTGGTCAGAGGATGGTCTTCATCCGTGTTTTGCCGCAGCAGTTCCAATAGCTTTAGTATTTTGACTTTTCTGAAATTCTCCCGTACCATAGCAAGGCTCC
>CAYROJ010000078.1:0-7281 GCA_964425865.1 uncultured Oscillospiraceae bacterium
CATCAAGGGCGACTTCTCATCTTTTTTAGGTTCACATCATTTTAGCACATACAAAAATCAAGAAAAATTGAGATTGAAAATGGAGGAACAAGCGATTTTGTGAAATATGACCTAATTATGAACACAAAATTTAGAAAGATTAACAATTTGTTCATTTGACTATTTTTCATATCCTTGCTATAATCGCCCCTGTAATGAACGAGCCGATCATCCGGTCGGCAAACTGAAGGTCGCCTTAAAGAGGAGGACGGCCTTTTAAAATGAAAACATATTTTAAGGAGAAAACAATATGAAAAAGCTGATCGCACTGTCCCTGGCTGCTGTGATGGCCCTGTCTCTGGTCGCCTGCGGCGGCAACAACGAGACCACCACCACTCAGACCCCCTCTACCAACGCACCTTCCACTTCCGCACCTTCCACCACCGCTCCCGAAGCAACCACCACCGTGGCTCCCATTGCAAACCCCGAGTCCGCTCTGGAAGTCCTGAAGGCTGCTTGGGCTGCTGTTCCCGAAGACCAGAAGTTCTTCGTTGGCGGCGGTGACTACGACCACATGGCTGACAGCGATGCCGGCGTTGTCATCGACACCACTTACATGACCGGCACTCTGCGCTTGCCCGAAGCTCTGGTGGAGCAGGTGGACAACGCTGCTTCTCTGATTCACGGCATGAATCTGAACTCCATGACCATCGGCGCTTATCAGGTCAAGGACGGCACCGACCTGACTGCCTTCGCAAATTCTTGCAAGGAAGGCCTGGCTGGCGTGCACTGGATGTGTGGCTTCCCCGAAGTGATGATGGTCGTTTCCGTTGGTAATGTGGTCATCTTCGGCTACGGTCTGACCGACAACATGGCTATGATCCAGAACAACCTGACCACCCTGTACCCCCACGCAGAGGTTCTGGTCAACGAGGCAGTCGAGGCCTAAGTAAACAAAAAAAGGCAGCGGTTTTTTGATCGCTGCCTTTTTTAAAAGGAGAGTAAAATATGTCTTTTTCCAGTTTACCTTTCCTGTTTTTCTTCTTTCCGGTGATGATGATTTTGTATTTCGCCGTCCCCGGTAAGGTGAAAAATCTGGTGTTGCTTCTGGGAAGCCTTGCCTTTGCGCTGTGGGGCTCACCCAAGTATTTCCTTTTGATCGTCGGCACTGCCGCCATGTTCTATGGTTGCGGCATTGCCATTTCCAAGGCAGAAAGCCAGAAAACAAAGAAATTCTGGATGATCCTGTCTGTGGCTGTTTCCATGGCCATTTTGGCACTGTTCAAGGTGCTGGTGGAAACACCCAAGTCCATCGCTCTGCCCATCGGCATCAGCTTCTATACCTTCCGTGGTATCAGCTACACCGTGGACATCTACCGTGGCAAGGTGGAAGCTCAGAAAAATCCCATCACCTTCGGCGCATTTTTGCTGATGTTCCCGCTGATGATGTTCGGCCCCATCGCTCGCTACACGGATCTGTCTGCCGCCTTTGAAAAGCGGGAGCTGAGCTGGGAGAACTTCTATCTGGGTCTGCGCCGGTTCCTGGTGGGTCTGGGTAAGACCGTCATTTTAGGGGCAGGCTTCCTGCAAATGGGCACCTTCCTGCAAAATTCCACTGACCAGAGCGTGCTGTTTTACTGGCTGTACGCCGTGGCGCTGATGCTGTATGTCTATTTCGACTGCTCCGGCTGTGCCGATCAGGCCATCGGTGTGGGTCGGATGATGGGCTTTACCTTCGTGGAGGATTTCAACTATCCTTACACCGCTCTCAGCGCCCAGGAATTCTGGCGCCGCTGGCGTATGAGTCTGGCCTCCTGGTTCAAGGATTATATGTACATTCCTCTGGGCGGCAATCGGGTCAGCACCGGCCGTTGGGTGCTCAACACCTTGGCTATTTGGGCCTTTACCGGCCTGTGGCACGGATTTAAGCTGACCTATGTACTGTGGGGCCTGATGTTTGCGGCTCTGCTGATGTTTGAAAAATGGGTGCCCGGCTTTAAGAAGCTGCCCAAGGTCATCCGCAGAATTTACCTGATCTTCGTGGTGATGATCAGCTTCGTGCTGTTTGCCGCTCCGGATCTTGCTACCGCCGGAACCTACCTTGGCAATATGTTTGGTCTGGGCGGTCTGCCTGCAATCAGCAAGGAAGCCCTGTTCTATCTGCGCAGCTACGCTGTGATGTTCATCGTTGGCATCATCGGTTGTACCCCTGTGGTGCGGAATGTGGCTCAGCGGATCGGCAACACCAAGGTCGGCAAGGTGCTGGAGGTGGCCATGATGGTGGCTCTGCTTCTGGTCTGCGCCGGATTCCTGATCAGCGGCGGCAACATCGGCAACCTCTACGCCGATTTCTAAGGAGGAAGCTATGAATAATAAGAAATTTCGTGCCATCGGTGCCATCGTTCTGGTAGTCGTTTGGCTGACCATGACGGCTTTCGTCTGGTTTACCCCGGATAAGGAACGGTCCGACTCTGAGCGCCGCCAGCTGGAACAGCTGCCGGAATTCACTATGGAGGCATTCCTGGACGGCAGCTATAAGACGGCACTGGATACCTATCTGAAGGATCAGTTCCCCCTGCGTGACACTTTCCGTCAGCTCAAGGGTATTCTGGATGTGTACCTGCTGAATCAGAAGACCGATGCCAACGGTATGTTCTACATGAACGGCCACCTGTCCCAGCACAATATGGTGTTCAATCAGGAGTCCTTCCAGAAAAGATTGGAAATCCTCAATTCCATCTATTCTTCTTTTATTGCCGATAAGAATTCCAATATCTATGTGTCCGTGATCCCGGATAAGAATTACTACCTGTCTCAGGAAAGCAATTTCCCCACCATGGACTATGACAAGATCTTCTCTGCCATGAAGGATCAGGCCGAAAGCTGGGGCGGCAAGTATATCGACATGACCGGCTCTCTGACACTGGACAACTTCTACACCACCGACACCCACTGGAAGCAGGAGACCCTGATCCCCGTTGCCCAGCTTCTGTGTCAGGCCATGGGCGGCAAGGGCCCCAAGGCGGAGGACTTTACCACTGAAAAGATCGACATGGATTTCTACGGCGTGTGGTATGGCAAGGCCGGCCTGCCTGTGGCGGCGGATACCCTGTATACCCTGCGCAATGAAATGCTGGACAATGCCATCGTCAAGGTGGACATGATGAATGCCCTGATGTATAATGAAAAGCAGCTGACTTCCAGCGATCCTTATAACATCTACCTCAGCGGCGCCAAGACCGGTTATGTGACCATTGAAAATCCTGCCGTTCAGAACGGCAAGAAGCTGGTGGTCTTCCGTGACTCCTTCGGCAGCAGCATCAGCCCCCTGCTTGTTCAGGATTATCAGTATGTGACCCTGGTTGACCTGCGTGTGTTGCCTCGAATGAGCCTGCGGCTGGTGGATTTCCAGGATGCGGATGTGCTGTTTATGCTCAGCGCACTGGTTCTGAACAACACCAGCGAAATGTTCCTGTAAGCGCAAAAACCCTTCGGCTTGCCGGAGGGTTTTTCAGCGTGTCAAAAAAGTACCGTCCCTTGGCTCCCCCTGTGGGGGAGCTGGCCGAAATCTTTGATTTCGGTCTGAGAGGGCAAAAATCCGCCCTCTCCGTCACGGCATTTGCCGTGACACCTCTCCCAAAGGGAGAGGCAAGTCATTCACCGGCGCAAAAACGACAGTTTTTTGACAGTCTCAAAAACCCTTCGGCTTGCCGGAGGGTTTTTCTTGCCAAGAGGGGACAGGTGTTGTATAATACCATTATAGAATAAGGAGGTATGGCGATGAAAGAAGTGCTGGCCTATGCCATTGACCATAAAATTTTAACGAAATTGACCCTCAGCAAGCCTGCTGACCCTGCCGTTATCCGTGCCACCGGACGGCTCATCGAGGTCAAAGGAAAGCTCTATCTGGCGCTGACCAAATTCTGCACCGATGGAAAGGCCATTCAGCAGAACTATCCGGCCCAGGATGCACCGCAACGGATCGCTGACATGGTGCCGGGGGAGTATCAGGGAATGAACATCCAGACCGCCAACGGCAACTGTGAGGTAAAGGTGTCGAAAAAGGGGAAAATCACCGTCCTTGACCGGATCAAGCGTGACCAGGCGGCCCCGGTGCAGCTGGAACATGATCGGAAAAAGCAGTATATCATCCCCGATGATGAGCCGGTGGATTTTCTGGTGGCACTGGGGGTGCAGGATAAAAACGGCCAGATCTTTGACAAAAAGCGGTCGAAATTCCGGCAGATCAACCGCTTTTTGGAGATCGTGGCGGATGTGGAAGATAGCATCGTTACAGGGGACGAGCTGTACATTCTGGATCTTTGCTGCGGAAAAAGTTACCTCAGTTTTGCTCTTTACTACTATTTTACCCGTATTCGTGGGCAAAAAGTGGTGATGGATTGCGTGGATCTGAAAGCGGATGTGATCGAATTCTGCGACAGCGTTGCTAAAAAGCTGAACTACGAAAACCTGCACTTTATGGCCGGGGATATTCGCAGCTTTGAGATCCGCCGCACTCCGGATCTGACGGTGTCCCTTCACGCCTGCGATATTGCCACCGACATTGTGCTGGCCAAGGGCATTGACTCCGGCTCTCGGGTGATCCTGTCCACCCCTTGCTGCCACCACGAAATGATGCACCAACTGAAGCCGCAGGGAAGTGCTGCGGATTTCCTGCTGGAGTACTCCATTTTAAAGCAGAAATTTGCCGACGCTGCCACCGATGCTTTGCGCTGTAAAGTGCTTCAGATCATGGGCTACGATGTGGGGGCAATGGAACTGATCGACCCGGAGGAAACACCGAAAAATGTTCTGATCCGGGGTATTCGCCGCAATTGTGTCAGCCCAAAACAGCGACAGAAGCTGGTGGAAGAGTATCAGCAGATCTGCTCGCTGCTGAATATTGCGCCGTATCTTGGCTCTTGGTATAAACTGCTGAAATAAATACAGATTAATTGTGTAAAATAACGGCTTTGCACCTCTAAAAAGGGGAATAAGCCGTTATTTTTGCTGACAAAATTAGAAAACTGCTGTATTGTGCGTTGACAAATGTGCGTTTTCTTGGTACACTTAATACAAGTCTTATTATGCCTTCCCATGAAGTTGGGGATGGGCATCTGTAAAGGATGGTAATGATTATGGGATTTTTTAAAAAACTTTTTTCTAAACCGATGGATACACTGTGTGCACCTGTGGCAGGCCGTGCGGTGCCTGTGACTCATGTGCCAGACCCCACTTTTGCTGAGGAGATGCTGGGCAAAGGCATCGCTATTCAGCCCACCGAAGGTAAAGTTTATGCCCCCTGTGATGCCACTGTGGACATGATGTTTACCACCGGCCATGCAGTCAGCCTGGTGGCCGACTGCGGTGCCGAGGTGCTGATCCATGTAGGTCTGGAGACGGTCAGCCTGGAAGGAAAGCACTTCCATGTCTGCGCCAACAACGGCGATAAGGTCAAGAAGGGCGACCTGCTGATCGAGTTTGATCTGGAGGCCATTCAGGCCGAGGGCTTCAATACCATCACGCCGATGGTCGTTTGCAACAGTGGCGACTATGCTACTTTCGACACCCATGTCGATCAGACCGTGACCAACAATGATGTGGTCATTGAACTTGCCAAATAAGGAGAATACCATGAAGCAAGGCAAAGGACTGCCGGTATTTCCCGGCGTGGCCATTGGCAATGCGGTGGTTTACCGCAAGCAACAGCGTAATCTTCCTGTTTCCAGTGGCGATCCGGCTCTGGAACAGGCAAAATTTGATGCCGCCCGGGAGACTGCCCGTGCACAGCTGACCGCTCTGTACGAAAAAGCCAAGGCGGAGATCGGCGAAGAACAGGCAGCCATTATCGAAGTGCAGATGCTGATGGTGGACGATCTGGATTATTTGGATGCGGTAACTGCGGCCATCGAAGGCGGCGCAGCGGCTGCCTTGGCAGCGTTGGACTGCGGCGAAGAGTTCGCTCAGGTCTTTGCTGCCATGGATGATGAATATATGAATGCCCGTTCTGCGGACATCCGGGATATGTCTCACCGTATTTACGACATTCTCTGCGGAAACACCGGATTTCAGTTGCAAGATGGCTCCTTCCTGCTGGTTGCCGAAGATCTGGCCCCCAGTGAGACCATTCAGCTGCCCAGAGAGCGGATCTTGGCGTTTGTTACCCAGCAGGGGTCTTCCTCCAGCCATACTGCCATTTTGGCTCGTACATTAAATATTCCTTCCCTTGTCCAGTCGGACATCAACCTGGATGTGGCTGAAAACTGTAAGCTCTTGGCCGTGGATGGCTTTACTGGAACCTGGTATGCTGATCCCGATGAGCAGACAATGCAGATGCTGCTTCAGAAACAGGCAGCTGCCGCCGATGCTCGTCAGGCATTGGAAGCATTCCGGGGCAAGGAAAGCATTACCAAGTCCGGCAAAAAGGTGCTGCTGTGCGCCAATATCGGCAATCCCGAGGATGCCGAAGCTGCCCTGGAAGCTGATGCAGAGGGCGTGGGCTTGATGCGTAGCGAATTCCTGTATCTGGGTCGGGACAGCCTGCCTACGGAGGAGGAATTATTTGAGGCATATAAAAAAGTGGCTGTGACCATGGGGAATTGCCCGGTGGTCATCCGTACTCTGGATATTGGTGCTGACAAGCAGGTGGATTATCTGGGCTTGGAGCAGGAGGAAAATCCGGCGCTGGGTCTGCGTGGATTGCGGATCTGCCTGACCAGAGAAGAAATTTTCCGTCCCCAGCTGCGGGCCATTTATCGGGCCAGCGCTTTCGGTAATCTGAGCGTCATGTTCCCCATGGTGGCATCCGTTTGGGAGTTGAAAGCTGCAAAGGCGCTGTGCTTCCGCGTCCGCAAGGAGCTGCAAGCGGAGGGCATCGAGACCAAGGAAGTGCCCATCGGCGTGATGGTTGAAACACCTGCCGCTGCTGTCATGGCTCATGAGCTGGCGAAAGAAGCAGCCTTCTTCAGCGTGGGTACCAATGATCTGACCCAGTATACGCTGGCGGTTGACCGCCAGAATGCGAAGCTGGACAAGTTCTACGATCCCTACCATCCGGCATTGCTTGCTCTGCTTGCTCACATTGCCAAGGCGGCCAATGATAATGGCATTTGGGCCGGTATCTGCGGCGAGCTGGGTGCTGATACCAAGATGACAGAAACATTCCTGAAAATGGGATATACCGAGCTGAGCATGGCTGCCGGCCGTGTGCTGGAAGTGCGCAAGCTCGTCAGTGAAAGTGAGGTTTAAAGGTTGAAATATTGTAATTTGAGCACTATTCCGAAAAAGGGCGCACAAAAGCAA
>CAYROJ010000079.1:0-3497 GCA_964425865.1 uncultured Oscillospiraceae bacterium
AAAGGAACCGCAACTGCGGTTCCTTTTTTTGACACAAATCCATCTTTTTGTCGTCTTATAGAGTAGAAAGGCCTTTTAGATTTTAGGAAAGGAGGATGATCGGTGGAGGATAGTCAAATCGTTTTCCTGTTTGAGCAACGCAGCGAAGATGCCATTTATGCCATAAAAGGGAAATACGAAGCCTACTGTGCATCCATCGCCTCCAACATTTTGGGCGATCCCCAAGATGTAGAAGAAGTGCTTTCCGACTGTTGGCTGCGGATTTGGGACAGCATCCCACCGCAAAAGCCAGTTCATCTGAAACTTTATCTTGCTCAAATCGTGCGTAACCTTGCCTATGATCGCTACCGTAGCAATAACCGCCAAAAACACGGTGGTGGTGAAACCGCTCTGGTGTTGGACGAATTAAGCGAATGTCTGGCAGGGCCGGATCAAGCCGAGGACGGCTATATCCGTAAGGAATTGCAAAATGCAATCGGTCAATTTCTGAACAGTTTATCCAGCCGGGACAAAAGCATCTTTTTGCGGCGATACTTCTATGTACAACAAATCGAACAGATCGCCCGGCGGCACGGCTTATCCCCGGCAGGGGTGCGCACTGTTTTGTCCAGAACGCGCAAAAAAATGAAATCTTACTTACATAAGGAGGGATTTTCTGTATGAACGAACACGATCTTTTTAAGGCCATTGGAGCAGTTGACGATCAGCAGCTTTTGGAATGTGAAGCACCCACTTCTCGCCGCCGTCTGCGCCCACTGGGCAAAGCACTTTTGCTTGCTGCTGTTATTGCAGTGCTTTCCATCAGTGCCATGGCCACACCTGCCATTTATAACGCATTAAAGGGCAGTGATCTTCGTTGGAACAACCACCTGTACAATGGCTTTCCTGAAGACCAGTGCGGTGGATACGAGTTATTCTTAGACATTGATGCAGACGAAAATGCGCCCCGAACCTTGGAACAGCCCTACATTCCCACCGCCATTTTGAGCACGGATACCGGATATTGCTTCTGTTATGAAGATCTGTTTCTGTACTGGCGTGGAGAATACCGCTTTGAGCAGTATGTGCTCCCAGAAAACACCGATACGACCTATAATGCGTTAATACGCACCATTCCCAATGCCAAAGCCATTACGGAAATCAGAAACTATGCCGGGTTTGATGTGCTGGAAGTCATTTTTGATGATACAACGAATGGGGAAAGAATAAGCAATCGTCAGCTTTATTGGTCTGACGGAAGCTATCTGTACTATCTAACGCTGCCATTGGATGCAGACGCAGAGCAGATTCTTTCAACCATGACTGCCTTCACCGACATAGATCAATACCTGCACGAACCGATCTACAAGCCCAGCTACTGCATACTCAAGCCATAAGCAAAAGCCGCAGATGCAAAACGCATCTGCGGCTCATTTTTACTTTATCTTTGCAAGAATCGCTTCGTACAGCGACTGTGTTTCTTCGGCGGTTTCGCAGTTCAGCACCAGTATATTTTCTCCATAGCGAATGACGACTGCGCTGGGGCAACCCACATAGGCATAGAGGGTATAATTACCAAATTCATCGTTTGTGAATGTTCCCATCGCCAGCCGTGCAGAGCCAAAGCCATTGCTGCGTAGGCCAAAATCAAAGTCCTGCCGCAGTTCCACAGCATCGATTTTTTCATAGGAAAGCTCCAAATCGCTATAATGGGTGGCTTCCACTTTCAGTGCCTCGTCACCATATTGATAAGCAATATCTCCTGTAAATATCAGCACTGCTGTTCCGATCAGAATGACCGCCACCACAGCCAGTGATACCCACAAGATCACCTTTTCCCCTTTGGTCTTGGGCTTCACAGCGTAGTCGATCCCCTGCTGCTTGTGCCGTTTATAAATGCGGTAAGAATAAGCAAGGGGCAAAATGACGATCACCAAAATATCCAGCAACATTACGGCGATCATCCACTTGGTCGGTAGCAGCATAGAAAGCAGCATCACAAGGCCGTTGATCACCCACACCTTGCCTGTAAATCGATGGGTCAAATTCCAGTTTTCTTCATTACAAAGTGTCCACTTGATTTTCAGTCCCAAGGTGGAATTTTGCTTAACTTTCGGCAGGTAGTTACCAAAAATCAAGAACATCAGTGCCAGTAGCGCCGGAGTCAGCAGTTCTACGCCCACATTCTTACCCAAGGCCACGCTGTACATCATGCCGCAGCACATGATACTGATGATAGGCATGATCCAGAAAACCATTCCCAGTACTTTCTTGCTTTGGTCTTTCTGTCTGGGATCTGCAACGGTGGCAACGATGCTGATGCCGTTGATCACAGCGATGATGGCAGGCAATCCAAAAACTGCGAAGGCTTTGGAGCTGGTGTCGTCGCCAGTGCCGTCAAGGCCAAAATGGGTCATCATATTCTCCGGCAGCTTGTTCCACAGCACAAGGCCAATCGCCATGGGAAGCAGAGAACCCAGCATGGAAAACAAAATATGCCACTTGTATTTGCGTAAATTATGCTTCATTTTCTTCTCCTCCTTTTAACTGCACTACCCAGAGCATCACTTCCTCCAACACGGAGGTATTGAGCTCATAATAGATAAATTTTCCTTCTCGGCTGTCCCGGATCAGATCCGCTTCTTTCAGCACCGACAGATGCCGAGAAATGGAAGCCCCTGTCACCGGGAAATGGTCGGCGATCTCTCCGGCCGACAGTCTACCGTTTTTCAGCAGATTTAAAATCTCCCGACGGATGGGATCAGCCAAGGCTTTGAGTGTGTTTTGTAGTCCCATTTCGTCCTCCTCGTTTAACATTTAACCTAATTGTTAAATGTATTGTAGCACAATTTTTTTCTCTTGTCAAGCATCTATAAAAAATATCGGAGATGCAACCGCACCTCCGATGTTTTTATTTCACTTTTTCCAGCAATGTCTTATACAGGGTCTGGGTCTGCTCTGCGGTTTCGTAGTTCAGCACCAGCACCTTTTCCCCGGAGCGGATGAGCACCACGCTGTCACAGCCCTTATAGGCATAGAGGGTGTATGCTTCAAATTCATCATTCTGGTATGCGCCCATGGCCAGTCTGGCAGATCCAAAGCCATAGCCCCGGACACCAAATTCAAAGCTCTGACGCAGTTCTACGGAATCCATGTCCTCATAGGCAAGCTCCACGCCGCTGATATAACTGTTAGTCACTTGCAATGTAGTATCAGTAAAAGTACAGGTGATGTCCCCAGTGAAGACATAGCCCACAACCGCCACCGCAACGCACACCAAGGCCACCGCAGCCAAAATTAGCATCTGCTTTTTTTGCTTTGGCTCCAGCTTTTTCTTTACAATTTTCATACGATCTCCTCCGCTCAAAGCACTTTCTCTAAAAATAACAGATGCCTTGGCAAATGTCAACCGCAGAATCAAAAACTGTGCTACACCTTTCCGCTTTGGCTATCATAATATAGCCCACCGCAGCCAAAATTAGCATCTGCTTTTTTTGCTTTGGCTCCAGCTTTTTCTT
>CAYROJ010000079.1:3597-7182 GCA_964425865.1 uncultured Oscillospiraceae bacterium
CCACCGCAGCCAAAATTAGCATCTGCTTTTTTTGCTTTGGCTCCAGCTTTTTCTTTACAATTTTCATACGATCTCCTCCGCTCAAAGCACTTTCTCTAAAAATAACAGATGCCTTGGCAAATGTCAACCGCAGAATCAAAAACTGTGCTACACCTTTCCGCTTTGGCTATCATAATATAGCCCTGTGGACAGATACCGACTGCCGCTGTCAGGAAGTATTGCAACCACATTTTTATCTGGGTTGGCTTTTGCAATCTTTTTGGCTCCGTGGTAGGCCGCACCGGAGGAGATCCCCGCCAGTATTCCCTGCCGAGCCAAGGCTCTGGCACTCTCAAAGGCCTCTTCGTCCGTCACCGGGCAAACTTCATCCAAAAGCGAAACATCCAGCACTTGGGGAACAAAGTTCGCTCCAATTCCTTGAATGCCATGGTTTCCGGCCTGACCGCCACTTAAAAGAGGGCTTTTGGCCGGTTCTACGGCTACAATGCGAATACCGGGATTTCTCTCCTTCAAAAACCGCCCCACCCCTGTGACAGTGCCGCCGGTGCCTACACCGGCCACAAAAACATCCACCCTTCCGTTGGTCTGTGCCCAAATTTCCGGGCCGGTAGTACGGTAATGTGCCATAGCATTGGCCGGGTTTTCAAACTGGCCGGGGATAAAGGCGCCCTCAATTTGTGCCGCAAGCGCCCGGGCTTTTTCCACAGAGCCTGCCATTCCTGATTTACCGGAGGTCAGCACAATTTTTGCGCCAAAAGCTTCCATCATTTGCCGCCGTTCAATGCTCATGGAATCCGGCATGATGATGATGCAACCGTAGCCCCGTTGGGCGGCAATGGCCGCCAGAGAAATACCGGTGTTGCCGGAAGTTGGCTCAATAATGGTGCTGCCCGGCTTCAATGCCCCTCTTTTTTCGCCATCCATGACCATTTCCAGGGCTGCCCGATCTTTGACAGACCCGGTCAAATTGGTGTATTCCAGCTTTAAAAACAAATTCTGTTCAATTGGGTACAGGGGTGTAGAGCCGATCAAGCTTTCAAAGTTCATAGAAATACCTCCGTCAAAATGGAAATGAGGGTAAATCATGGCTCAATTCAACGACATCACAAAGCTGCTTCTGCAGGATTATCAAGCAGGACGCACCATCGACATCACTGTACCCGTAGGGCGTCCCACCATGGCGGCTGCCCAGGCACTGATGGAAAGGCTGCGTATTCTTTTATTTCCCGGATTTTACCGAGGTGAAACCCAGGGCAGTCTGGAAAGCTATATCTCTATGCTAATCTCTGAGATCTATTTCCGTCTGGAGTCCATCTTGCTGCCACTGACAAATGGGGATGCCGAAAAATGTCGCCAAATTTGCATTGGTTTTTTGCAGGATATTCCCCGCATCCGTGGGCTTTTGCAGCAGGATCTGCAAGCCTTTGTCGCAGGTGACCCAGCTGCCACAGGCGAAGCCGAGATCATCGCCGCCTACCCCGGCTTTCATGCCATCACCGTCCACCGACTGGCTAATTCCCTGCTCTGTCTGGGCACACCCATTCTCCCCCGACTGCTGGCTGAAATCGCCCACAGCCACACCGGAATTGACATTCATCCCGGTGCCACCATCGGTGCCGCCTTTTTTATCGATCATGGCACCGGGGTGGTCATCGGAGAGACGACGATCATCGGCACAGGGGTAAAAATCTATCAAGGGGTCACCTTGGGAGCACGCTCTACCAGAGGCGGCCAGTGCCTTAAGGGTAAAAAACGCCACCCCACCATTGAAGATGAGGTGACGATTTACGCAAATGCATCAATTTTAGGGGGCGAAACGGTCATTGGGAAAGGGGCTACCATCGGTGGCAACGCTTTCGTCACCCGATCCGTAAACGCCGGAGCGATCATCATTGGCAATGTGCCAGATCTTTAATGACTTCCCCAGCCAGCAGCAATCCTGCAATGCCGGGGATATACGAAGTAGAGCCCGGGATCTGCCGCTTGCCCAGGGCAGCGGCCTCTTCCTCTGCTCCCACAGGGGTCAAGGCTTCTTCCAGGGAATAGACCACTTTCATGTGGGCTATTCCCCTTTTTTTCAGTTCTTTGCGCATAACACGAGCCAGGGGGCAAATGGTCGTTTTGGAAATATCCGCCACCCGAAAGGCTGTTCCATCCATCTTATTACCTGCACCCATGCAGCTGATAATGGGCGTGGAAGCAGCGAATGCCCGCTCGGCAAGGCACAGCTTGCCTGTGACCGTATCAATGGCATCTACAATATAGTCATATTGTGTGAAATCGAACTGGTCAGCGGTCTCCGGGGTGTAGAATACCGGATGGGTCTGAATACGCAACTGGGGGTTGACATCCAGCAGCCGCTCTTTGGCCACATCTACCTTCAGTCGACCTACCGTGGAGTGGGTCGCCAGCAACTGGCGGTTGATATTGGTGACACTGACCGTATCACTGTCTACAAGATCCAGCGCTCCAATTCCGCCCCGGGCCAGGGCCTCCGCTGTATAGCCGCCTACGCCGCCAATGCCGAACACAGCTACACGGGCATTTTTCAGCCGCTCCATGGCCTCTTCTCCCAGCAAAAGCTGAGTTCTGGAAAATTGCATATCAGTCCTCGAAGGTCAGGATGTCTTTGTAGCGCTCCTTAAAAATGCTGTAAACAGCATCCAGGACAGCTTCATCTTCCACGGCCAGGTAGTTCTCGGTCTCCTCGTCCACGGGCTCGATCTCCAAAATAACGATTTCCGCAGCGCCTTCTTCGGCAGGCATCAGGATCAGATATTCCTTGCCTTCGTACTCGATCACATCCAGGTACTCGAATTCGGCATCGTTGCCGTTTTCATCGGTCAGGGTGATGATGCTGATCTCTTCCTCTTCATTCAGAATTTCCTTGTTGTTTTCCATGGTATATACTCCTTCATAATAAATTACTGATTAGCCTTCTTCGACCACGATCTCCGCCACCTGCAAACCGGGGTTGCGGCGGCAAGTGAAATCAATGGCCCAGTAGCTGCTGAACACCAGCAGGTTGTTGCCGTGGTAGTCCTCCAGCAGTTCTGCATCCGAGCCCAAATTCAGGTCAGTCAGGTCGCCGGGATAGCTTTCGATGCGGCGGATCTCTTCATAGGGCAGCATTTCCATCCGAAGATCCACACCGTATTCGTTCTTCATACGGTACTCAAACACATCAAACTGCAGAGTACCCACAACGCCCACGATGACTTCTTCCATACCGGAATTTGGCACTTTGAAAATTTGGATGGCACCTTCCTGGGCGATTTGCTCTGTTCCCTTAACGAACTGCTTACGCTTCATGGAATCCTTGGCAGATACCCGGCAGAAATGCTCCGGGGCAAAAGTTGGGATACCGGAATACAGGAATTTCTTACTGGGTACGGTGATGGTATCGCCGATGGCAAAAATGCCCGGGTCAAAGACACCGATGACATCGCCTGCATAGGCCTCTTCCACGATCTCACGGTCAGCAGCCATCAGCTGCTGGGGCTGAGACAGGCGCATTTTCTTTTTGCCCTGCATATGATAATATTCCTCGTCCCGCTGGAACTTGCCGGAAACAATACGCATAAA
>CAYROJ010000080.1:0-7141 GCA_964425865.1 uncultured Oscillospiraceae bacterium
CGGCCATACCTCCGTGGAGGTCCATGTGCTCCAGGGCGAGCGTGAAATGGCCGCCTACAATAAGACTCTGGGTCGTTTCCAGCTGGGGGGCATTGCCCCGGCTCCCCGTGGCGTTCCTCAGATTGAAGTTTCCTTCGACATCGATGCCAATGGTATCGTTAAGGTAAGCGCTAAGGATCTGGGCACCGGCAAGGAGGCTAATATCTCCATTACTGCTTCCACCAACCTGAGCCAGGAAGATATTGAAAAGGCCGTGAAGGAAGCTGAGCAGTACGCAGCCGAGGATAAGGCTCGTAAGGAGGAAGTGGATACCCACAATACCGCCGACCAGACCGTTTACCAGACTGAAAAGACGCTCAATGAGCTGGGCGACAAGATCTCCGCCGATGAGAAGGCTTCCATCCAGACCGCCGTTGACCACCTGAAGGAAGTCAACAAGGGCAACGATATTGCTGCCATCAAGGCTGCTACCGAGGAAGTCCAAAAGGCTTTCTACGCTGTGTCCGAGAAGCTGTACCAGCAGGCAAACCCCCAGCAGGGTCAGCCCGGCTGTGACAACAACTGCGGATCTTGCGGCAATGACGGCGTGGTCGATGCCGACTACGAGACTGTCGACTAATTCCAATCAGCCCAAGGGGCGGCAAAACGCCGCCCCTTGTTAGTGCGTTTATGAAAGACCGCCTCAAAGCCTTCCTTGTGTAAAGGGAGGTGGGCAGCGAAGCTGCCCCACAATCCTATTTAGGAGATCATAGTTATGGCAGAAAAACGAGATTATTATGAGGTGCTGGGCGTTGAAAAAGGTGCCAGCGCCGAGGAAATAAAAAAGGCCTACCGCAAGGCCGCCATGAAATACCATCCCGACCGCAACCCCGGCGACAAGAGCGCCGAGGAAAAATTCAAGGAGTTGGGCGAAGCGTACGAAGTGCTGTCCGATGACGACAAGCGTGCCCGTTACGATCAGTACGGTCATGCCGGTGTTGATCCCAATTTCGGTGCAGGTCAGGGCGGCGGTTTCGGCGGCTTTGGGGATTTTGGAGATTTGGGCGATATTTTCGGCTCCTTCTTCGGTGGAGGTTCTTCCCGCCGCAGCAACCCCAATGCTCCCCGTCGGGGTGAAAATGTGGGCGTGCGTCTGGAGCTGACCTTTGAAGAAGCGGCTTTTGGCTGCGAAAAGGAAGTATCTGTCCCCCGTATTGAAAACTGTGCAGCCTGTAACGGCAGCGGTTCTGCCGACGGCGTGGTGGAGACTTGCTCCTATTGCCGTGGCGCAGGCCAGGTGCGTACCACCCAGAATTTTATGGGTATGTCCATGCAGTCTACATCCGTCTGCCCCCAGTGTAATGGCCGGGGAAAGATCGTCAAGACCCCCTGTACCACCTGCCGTGGCAAGGGGAAGGTGCGCCACACCCAGAAGCTGAAGGTGAAGGTGCCGGCCGGTATCGATATGGGTCAGGCCTTCCGTGTGCCCGGTCAGGGTAATGTAGGTGCCAATGGTGGCCCCAGCGGTGATGTGATGGTGGAAGTGACCATACGCCGCCATCCCATTTTCCAGCGCAGCGGTATGGATGTGTACTGTGAGGTGCCCATCTCCTTTGCCCAGGCAGCTCTGGGCGGTGAGATCGAAGTGCCGACGCTGGATGGAAAAGTGACCTATGACATTCCCGAAGGCACCCAGACCGGCAAGGAATTTGTCCTTTCCGACAAGGGTATTCCTGATGTAAACAATCCCCGCCGCCGTGGTCGCCATCGTTTTACCGTGGTGGTAGAGACACCCACAAAGCTGACCAAAGAGCAGAAGGAATTGCTGCGGCAGCTGGAGGGTACCATGGAAAGTAAGTCCAGCCCCAAGCGGAAGAAATTTCTGGACAATTTGAAAGACTTCTTTAATTAAGAGGTGTCTATGGAAGAAAAATTCATTGCTGCCTGGGTGGCAGCCCGAAAAAATGCCACTGCCATTGGCGTGCGCCTGCGCCCTATGGCAGAGGACATGGCCTTACAGACCGCCCATCGGTGCCTGAACGGTCATCGGGAAAGCGACGGCTTTGGCGTCCTGGCAGATAAACACCATCTGGAGTGGACGCTGGAGGCACTGGTGGTGGATAAGCGGTTTACAAGCCTGTTTACCGACGACGAAGCCAATACCGCCTTACAGCGGCTGCTGAACGCCGGCTATCGGTTCTAAAGAATGTGAAAACGCCTGCACTTTTGGTGCAGGCGTTTTTTACATTTACTTGTCCATGTGGACGGTGAGCTGGGGATAGCTCATGTGTAGGTTTTCCCGGAGGAAAATAGCGTTGATGCGGCGGTTGATATTGAATTTTACAGCCCAGTAATCGTCGCCGGTGGTCCAGACACGGACAGAATACTCAATGCCCTTGTCGCCGTAGTTCATCACTTCGGCGAAGATGCCCTTTTCTTCCAGCTTTTCCGGCACATCCGCAGCTTCCCGCAGGGCGAAGAGCACTTTTTCAATGGGGGTGTCGTAGTCGGCAACCACATTGATGTCCAGGCGGCGGGTGCCGGTGACGGTATAGTTGACGATCTCGGCAGCTACCACAGAAGAATTGGGGATGGAGATCATCTTGTTGTCAGGGGTGGTCAGCTTGGTGTAGGCGATGCCAATCTCCTGAACAGTGCCGGACTGCCCGGCGATCTCCACATAATGGCCGGAGGCGAAGGGGTGGGTGTAAAGCAGGGTGAAGCCGCCGATCACATTGGTCAGGCTGTTCTGCAATGCCAGCGACAGTGCCAGGGTGACAACGGATGCCAGTGCGACCACGCCGGTGACATCAATGCCCATGGCCGAGGCCACGATCAGACCCAGCAGGGCATACAGCACGATCTTCACCACAGAGCGGATCAAGCCATGGGCGGCTTTTTCCAGCTTGGAGCGGCTCAGCGCCCGGTTGATGATGGTCATTACGATTTTAATGACGACAATGCCAACCAGCAACAGCGCAAGGGTGGGCAGAAACCGTTTGGCAGGGTCGATGGTAGACCACCATTGTTCTAAATCTTTCCAAAAAGTGTGTTCCATTGGTAAAACTCCTTTTTTATTTTATGTGTCCTAGTATAACACGAAAAGACAGGCCAGTTAAAAACATTTTGTGAACAAAAAGAGAGAGCCGCCATTGGCGGCTCTATTTTATGCTTTGCCGGTGACCTGATACATGGTATCGTCAGAGATTTTGACGGTGACGGTCAGGTGCTTTTCAAAGATGGCGGCCAGAGCCTTTTCGCTCATCAGCCCCACGGAAACAGGGCTTGCATCGCCCTCATGGCAGTGATCGATGGCGGCTCGGCTCATGCCGTGGGCCACGGTCAGTGTGCCGCCGGGAGCAAGCAGACCGGACAGCACTTGGATCAGCTTTTCCGGGTCGGGAAAGTGGGGGAAAGCATTGTATACCATGATGCAGTCGAATTTCTTATCCAGCGGCAGCTGCTCTATATCGCCGCAAATGACAGTGATCGGGGCATCCGGATACTTGGCTGCGGCAATTTTTGCCATTTCGGGAGAAATGTCCACGGCGGTGACGGATGCCACATTTCTTGCCAGATAGTCGGGGAACAAAACGCCTGTACCGCAGGCTACATCCAAAACATTGACACCGGGACGAACATCGGCGTTTTGTAAGATTTTACCGATGATCTCATCGGAACGGATCATATCGGCATCCCACTGGGGCGCCAGCTGATCAAAAAAAGCAATGACATCTTTTTTATTCATGGGAGAACTCCTTGGGGTAGCGAGTGGGGATGACCCGTGCCCGGGTCAGAGCGTAGACCACCAGAGGCATCAACAGCAGCTGCACCACGATACCGGGAATACCGGTGACCAGAGAGGTGGAGACCCACAGGAAGGGGGCTGTGCCGGGGGTGAAGATCAGGCTCTTTGCCAAACCTGCCACCACACGGCCCAGAACCATGGCGGTCACCAGACTGATGTACAGGTCGGCGGTGGTGTGCTTGGTGCGAACATATTTCATTATCAGGCCGGATACGAAACCGTAGGTGCAGCATTCCACCATCATGGAAGGCAGATAGGCAGCCGGGGGCATACCGGTCAGCAGACTGGACAGGGCAGGGCCAAGAAGACCGCATACGCCACCATAGGGCCAGCCGCAAATCAGACCGCACAGCAGCACCGGAATATGCATGGGAAGGAACACGCTGCCGCCATTGGGAATGGCATGGAAGGCCATGGGCAGCACTACGCACAGAGCGGCGCAGACTGCGGTAAATACCAGTTTTTTCACAGGGGAGAGTCGCATAAAAATCGCTCCTTGTCTTTCGTTTAAAGACATTATATGCGTTTTTTCTTTGCTCCGCAAGCCCCAGGGGGGGATGGAAAAAGAGGAAAGGGAAGGGTAAATAGAGAAAAAACCAAAAAGAAACGACGACTTTCTTGCGAAAATCGTCGTTTCTTTTTGGTGCCGGTGTCCTGTTGCGGTGCCCGGCAGAAACATCGCCTGACGAAGCAGGCTTGTTTCTTGCCGACCGCTGCCACTCGCTCGCCTCGCTTCGTCTGCCACAGGCAGCGCTCGGCTCGCTCCCCGGACTCGAACGGTTCTCGTCCGGCACATACAAAAAAATAAACCAGGAAGGCAAAGCCTTTCTGGTTTATTTGGTGCCGGTGGCCGGACTCGAACCGGCACGCTGTCGCCAGCGGTGGATTTTGAGTCCACTACGTCTACCATTCCATCACACCGGCATCGGTGCCTAGATAGTATATAACATTCTTTCGGAAAAGGCAAGTAAAATTTTTGGAAATTATCGATTTATCTCTGGCTTTTCTGTGCGGCAGAGAAGATAGTCAATGCTCACATTATAAAAGTCTGCCAGAAGAACGAGCGTTTCTGTGGGAGGAATGCGTTCCCCGGTTTCATATTTTGAAAGAAGTGCCTGCTCAATTCCGGTTTGCATTTGAACGGAGATTTGCGTATAACCTCTGCTTTTTCGTAGTTGCCGAAGCCTGTTTTGCATAATATCACCCAATGACATTATGTCATATTTGTTCTTGATGATTATGACAATGTGTCATATACTACAAAAGAGCACATAAAACGAGCAGGGGGTGGCTGTATGAAGTGGATGGAAGTAGATGTATTACCGCCGGAATGTGGAGCCTGCATGGAGAAAGATTGCTATCACTGTGACCATGCAGGAAAACGCTGGATATTGTCGGAGAAAGAGGAACTTCTTCTGCGCCGCAAGATGCTTCTCCGAGCTGTGGAGCGGCAACAGCAGGAAATCAGCCGTATCGATGAACGAGTGCGAGCACTTGACGATTAGGCAAAAGGAAAGGGCGCACATTCGTGCGCCCTTTGGCATTTTACTGCTTTTTGGGAAGCTCTACCGGGGGCTTGGGTTCGTTGACCCGGCGGGAGTTGACCTTGCCCTCCGGGCGGATTTCACCGGCGGCGGTCAGGCTGCGCTTGGTCAGTGCAGGACCAACAAGCTCATAGACCAGCACGGAGAAGAGCACCACATTGGCAATGATGGCACCGTCGCCCAGATTGGAGGCGGTGGCGGCCATGCCCAGTGCCACGCCGGCCTGGGGCAGCAGGGTGATACCCAGATGCTTTGTGATGGAGTCGGAGCAATGGGTCAGCTTACAGCTGCCGTAAGCGCCGAAATATTTACCGGCGGAGCGGCTGATGATGTAGATGACACCCACCAGCAAGGTGATGGGATTGGCCAGAATTTCCAGATCCAGTTCAGCGCCGGAGATGACGAAGAAGAGAATGTTGATGGGCACGGTCCAGCCTTCCACACGGTTCATCAGCTCTTCAGAAGTGTCGCAGATG
Organism: uncultured Oscillospiraceae bacterium; assembly: GCA_964425865.1. Lineage (GTDB taxonomy): Bacteria > Bacillota > Clostridia > Oscillospirales > Oscillospiraceae > Faecousia. Next base: position 5,808 of record CAYROJ010000080.1, read on the forward strand.
TTGCAGAAGATGGTGCCGGTCATCATGCATACCAGCAGCAGGGAGAACTTGATATGGACACCGCCCACATGGAATTCCAGCATGGAAAGACCGACGGTCAGCAGCACAAAGGCCACAGAAATGGCCAGACGCTTACTGCCGGAATGGAAGAAACGCTCGATACGATCCAACAAAATGCCCATGATCGCACCCAGTCCCAAAGACAGCACGATCTCCAAAATCGGCTCGACAACCACGGAAATGGCACTGATCTGGCCGTTTTCCAGTGCACCTGCGATGCCGAAGGAAACGGCAAACAGCAGCAGACCCACTGCATCGTCAATGGCCACCACCAGCATCAAAAGCCGGGTCAGAGGGCCGTCGGCCTTGTACTGACGAACCACCATCAGAGTAGCGGCCGGAGCGGTGGCGGAGGCAATGGCACCCAGCACGATGGCTGCCGGCAGGGAAATGATGTTGGGTGCGATCAGGTGCAGGGCAATGAGCACGATGTCCACCACCACGGTGGTGACCACTGCCTGCAAAATGCCGATGGTAATGGCACGGGAGCCCATGGTTTTCAGCTGCGCCAGACGGAACTCGTTGCCAATGGCAAAAGCGATGAAGCCCAGAGCGGTCTGGGTGATGATTTCCAGACCCTCTACCTGTGCCAGAGAATTAAAGCCCAGACCGGGCACATTCAGCGCACCCAGACAGAAAGGCCCGAGCAGCAGGCCGGCCACCAGATAAGCGGTGACGGCGGGTAAATGCAGCTTTTTGGCCAGCCGGGACATGAGTAGTCCGCCGATGACAGCCACTGCAAGACAAATCAAATAGGTTTCCACAATTAAATCCTTCTTTTCATATATTGGCAGCCTGTGGCTGTCGCACAAGCGCTATCATAGCACTTTATGAGAGGAGTATCAAGAGGTATTTCCGCTAAATTTCCCCCATTTTTTGGGAAAATATTGAACAGGATTGGTCACTTGTTCACGAAAAAGTAGATTTTTGTTTTCAAAGTGGTCATGACCTGTTCAAAATTGGACTTTATGATAAAGGCACAAAGGCGGTGGAAACCGCAAGCCGCTGCCTTTTAATGCAAATCATCCTCTTTTCTACCTCTCTTCTTTCTAACCCCTGAGCAAGGACGCCCTGCTGATTTTCAGCAGGGCGTTCTTCATTGGCGGGGAAAAACGGCGGCAAGGTGCATATACTAAACCGGGCGCTTGCCGAAAGGGAATGGCTGTCCGGTGTAATGCTGCTGTTTTGGGTGGGAAAAATTATTAAGAAGAATTTTATGTTTGTATGTGCTAAAATGATGTGAACCTAAAAAAGATGAGAAGTCGCCCTTGATG
>CAYROJ010000081.1:0-7094 GCA_964425865.1 uncultured Oscillospiraceae bacterium
CCCCCATAAAAGACAGGTTTTCTTTTTCACTGTCTCTTATAGGGGTAGCATATCAAAACTTCCGGGGTGATTTTTGCAATAAAAATCTTGCAATTACGGGAATTTGCAGGTATAATAAACTGAATGGTTTTTACTTTTTTAGAAGAGAGGTTTTGCTGTGTATCTGAAGAGTTTGGAAGTGCAGGGCTTTAAGTCCTTCCCGGACAAGACCCTGATCCGCTTTGGCGACGATATAACGGCCATCGTTGGCCCCAACGGTTCCGGTAAATCGAATATTTCCGATGCCATCCTTTGGGTCATGGGCGAGCAGAGCAGTAAGACCCTCCGTGGCGCAAAGATGGAGGATGTGATCTTCGGCGGCACCCAGAAAAGAGCGGCAGTTGGCTTTGCTGAAGCCACGCTGACCTTGGATAATTCCGACCGTGCCTTGCGCTACGATGCAGATGAAGTGATGGTCACCCGGCGCTACTATCGCTCTGGCGACAGTGAATACTATATTAACCGCCAGTCTGCCCGACTGAAGGACATCAATGAAATGTTCATGGATACCGGCCTGGGCAAGGAGGGCTATTCCAACATCGGCCAGGGCAGAATTGATGAGATCTTGTCTTTGAAGAGCGCCGACCGCCGGGAGATTTTTGAAGAAGCCGCCGGTATCTCCAAGTACCGCCACCGCAAGGAGGAAACCGAGCGGAAGCTGGAGCGGACGGAAGATAACCTGATGCGTATCGGCGATAAGGTGTCGGAACTGGAATTGCAGCTGGAACCACTGCGCCAGCAGTCGGAAAAGGCGAAAAAATATCTGGAACTGAAGGATGAGCTTCAAGGCGTGGAAGTGGCCGTTTGGCTGGACACGCTGGACAAGCTCTCCGCTGCCGCCAAGAAGGCAGAGGAGGACTACACTTCCGCCGCCTTTGTCCTGCAGCAGGCAGAGGATGATCTGGAAAAGCTTTATGCCAAGGCAGAGGAAATGGGCGAAGTGCTCCGCCAGCGGGACGGTAATTTGGAAACCACCCGTGAAAAGGTGAATATGCTGGAAGCCACCCACCAGCAGCTGGATGGCCAGATGGCGGTGCTGCGTGGCAGCGTGGAAAATAACGAGCGTAATATCATTCGTATTCAGGATGAATTGCAGGGACAGGAAGATCGCAGCGGCGGTGTGGCTCAGCAGATCGCTCAGGCTAAGAGCCGTATCACAGAAATTGAAGAGACACTGGCACAGAAGCAGGCTGCCATTTCCGATTTGCAGCAGCAGCTGACTGCCATGACAGCCAATGCCCAGGGCATGACAAAGCAGTTTTTGGAACTGCGTGGCAAAGAAACCTCCCTGGCTGCTGACATTGCAGGCCGAGAGGCCGATGTGCGTGCCCTGCGGCAGAGCATGGAGCAAAGCGAAAGCCGCTTGCAGGAATTGGAAGCTGATCTTGCCTCCGGTACCCAGCGGCAGCAAGATGCCCAGGCACAGCTGGACGATGTGCGCACAGATCTTCGCAAAGCGCAGGACGATGTGACCGCCTTTGGCAATACCATCGCCGGATATACTCTGCGCCAGACCACCCGTGTTCGTCGCAGGGATGAACTGGCTGAGCAGGTAAAGAGCATCCTTTCTCAATTGAACTCTGTTTCCGCCAAGGCAAAGGTATTCCGTGCCATGGAGCGGGATTTTGAGAGCTTTAACCGATCTGTTAAGATCGTCATGCAGGAAGCCCAGCGTGGCAGCCTGCGCAATATCCACGGCCCGGTGGCAAACCTCATTCAAACCGAGGATGATTATACCGTTGCCATCGAAATTGCCCTGGGCGGTGCCTTGCAGCAGATCGTTGTGGGTAATGAGCAGGACGGCAAAGCGGCCATCCAGTTCCTGAAACGGACAGGCGGCGGCCGGGCCACATTCTTGCCCATGTCCTCCATCGAAGGCCGCCGTTTGACGGAGAATGGCCTTGAAAAATGCCGTGGATTTGTGGGCCTGGCATCGGATCTGGTGAAGAGTGAGAAAATATACCGTGCCATTGTGGAAAACCTGCTGGGCAGAACGGTCATTGTCCGAGATATGGACAGCGCCATCGCCATGGCTAATCAGTACCGAAACCGCTTTAAGATCGTCACTCTGGACGGTCAGGTCATGAACCCGGGCGGCTCTATGACCGGTGGCTCCACCAATAAGGAAGCAGGCATCCTGTCCAGAGCCAACGAGCTGGAAAAGCTGACGGCACAGGAAAAGGATCTGGAAGGAAAGAAGCAGGATATGGAACTGCAATTGCAGGAAGCCCAGCGTTCTGCCGATCAGGTGCAGTATCAGCTGGATACTGCGCAGGAAGAATTGCGTTCCGCCCAGAGCCAGGTCCTTCGGCTGGAAGGTCAGGAAAAGCAGTATGAGATCATGCTTTCCGCTATTGTCGAGGCGGTGGAGTCTGCCCGTCGGGAGCAGGAGAGCTTGAAAAACCGGCTGGGTGGCGATAATGCTCGCCTGGCATCCCAGGAAGCGAAAATTCAGGTATATACGCAGCAGCTGGCCGAAACCAGACAGAGCATCACTGCTTTGGAAGGCAGCCAGACGGAGGCCAATGAAGCGACCTCTCGCATCACGGACAGTATGACTGCCCAGAAGACAGAAGAGGCGGCCTTGCAGGCCGAGCGTTCTACGGCGGTGGCCCATGTGGAAGATCTGCAGCATTTGCAAAGTGCCATGGCAGGCGACCGGGAGCGGCAGCTGGCGCTCATTGAACAGACAAAAGCGGAAAATGTTCGAATCCAGCAGGAAATTACCCAGTTGCAGGAACGCCAGCAGTCCAATGATGCTGAGGCGGAGGATTACCGCCAGCAGCTGCGGCAGCTGCAAGAGGCCAGAGCCAATGCCGAGGCCACCAAGACCCGTGCCGAACGGGATGCCCAGGAAAAGAATAAGGACATCATGACCATGCAGCGTGCCTGTGCCGCTCTGGAGCAGAAAAAGATGGCTTCTTCCATGGAGGAAAAGCAGATCATCGATAAGCTGTGGGACAGCTATAATCTGACCCCCGGCACGGCTGCCGAGCATCGGGGCGAGATCGAGTCTGTTGCTGCCGGTAATCGTCGGATCTCGGAATTGAGACGGAAGATCGGCGCATTGGGCACACCCAATCTGGGTGCCATCGAGGAATTTGCCCGGGTCAATGAGCGATATACTTACCTGACTGACCAGCGGGATGATGTGCTCAATTCTAAAAAGGAGCTGGAAAACATCATCAAGGGTATTACCCAGGAGATGACCACTATTTTCGTCACCGAATTTGAAAAGATCGACCGTTACTTCGGCCAGACCTTTGAGGAAATGTTCGGCGGCGGCAAAGGCCAGCTGATTTTGGAAGATCCCCAAAATCCTCTGACCTGCGGCATCGAAATTCGGGTGCAGCCTCCCGGAAAGCAGGTCAAGACCATTACGCTGCTTTCCGGCGGCGAAAAGGCCTTTGTGGCAATTGCCTTGTATTTTGCAATTCTGAAGGTGCGGCCTACGCCCTTCTGTATGCTGGACGAAATTGACGCTGCGCTGGATGACCGAAATGTGGAACGGTTTGCATCCTATATGCATAACCTCAGCAAGAAGACCCAGTTCATCGTCATCACCCACCGTCGTGGTACCATGGAAGCATCCGATGTGCTCTACGGTGTCACCATGCAGGAACAGGGCGTTTCCAAGCTGCTGCGGCTGGATCTGAATCAGATGGAGCAGTATCTGGGCATTTCACAGTAATTATTTGAAAGGAATACGCAAATGGGCTTTTTTGATAAAATTAAAGCAGGCCTTACCAAGACCCGGGAGGCGCTGAGCAGTACCTTGGGCAGCGTGTTTACCGGCTTTACGGAAATTGACGATGATTTTTACGATGAATTGGAGGAAAGCCTTATTTTGGCTGACCTGGGCGTGGTCACAGCTACCAAAGCGGTGGAGCGGCTGCGCAGGGCCATTCGGGAAAAGCATCTGAAAACCACGGAAGAGGCAAAAGAGGCATTGAAGGAGATCCTGGTGGAGATGCTGAATGTGGGCGATACCGCCTTGCAGCTGGACAGCAAGCCTTCTGTGATCCTGGTCATCGGCGTCAATGGCGTTGGTAAGACCACCACCATCGGAAAAATTGCCACGCAGTTGGTGCGCCAGGGCAAAAATGTGCTGCTGGTGGCAGGCGACACCTTCCGTGCTGCCGCTGCCGATCAGCTGGAGATTTGGGCCGACCGTTCCGGCGCAGGCATCGTTCGCCAGAACGAGGGTGCAGATCCTGCCTCTGTGGTATTTGATGGTATTCAGGCTGCAAAGGCCAGAAATTCCGATGTGATCATCATCGACACCGCAGGCAGACTTCACAATAAGCAGAATTTGATGAACGAGCTGAATAAAATCAGCCGCATCGTGGAGCGGGAATTGCCCGGGGCATCCAAAGAAGTGCTGCTGGTGCTGGACGGTACCACCGGTCAGAACGGTTTGATCCAGGCAAAGCAGTTCAAGGAGATCGCCGGTGTCACCGCCATTGCCCTGACCAAGCTGGACGGCACTGCCAAGGGCGGTATTGTCATTGCTGTGGCAGATGCATTGCAGATCCCTGTGAAATTTGTGGGTGTGGGTGAGCAGGCAGACGATCTGATGCCCTTTGAAGCAAAATCCTTTGTGGATGCACTGATTTGATATATGAAAGTTGTATTGGCAAGTAAAAATCCCCATAAGCTGGAAGAAATCAGCAAAATTACCGAGCAATTCGGGATCGAGCTGATTTTGCAGTCCCAGCTGGGGGTAGATATTGATGTGGAAGAAACAGGAACCACCTTCGAAGAGAATTCCCTCATTAAAGCAAAAGCAGTTATGGAAGCCACCGGCCTTCCGGCCATTGCCGATGATTCCGGCATTGCGGTGGATGCCCTAAACGGCGAACCGGGTATCTATTCCGCCCGGTATGGCTTTGACGATACCCTGGATGACTGGGGCAGACTTCAGTTGCTGCTGAAAAACATGGAAAATGTGCCTGACGGCCAGCGGCAGGGAAAATTCGTCTGTGTCATCACCTTCATCACCCCGGATGGAGAAACCATTCAGGCCAGGGGAGAGGTACACGGCGAAATATTGCGCCAAGCCCATGGGAAAAACGGCTTTGGCTATGATCCCATTTTCTACTATCCGCCTTTCGGCAAGACATTGGCCCAGATCCCGGCAGAGGATAAAAACCGGGTGTCCCATCGGGGACAGGCACTGAAAATTTTAAACGAGAAACTCAAGGAGAAAAATTATGTTAACAAGTAAGGAAAGAGCAGAACTCCGTGCCCAGGCCAATACGCTGGACACCGTTCTGATCGTTGGCAAGGACGGCGTTACCGACTCTGTCATTGCCGAGGCAGAGAACCTGCTGACTGCCAGAGAACTTATTAAGGGAAAGGTGCTGGAAACTGCGCTGATGTCCCCCCGGGAAGTCAGCGATGCCATTTGCGAAGCCACCGGCGCTGACGGTGTCAGCTGCATCGGCAATAAGTTTGTGATCTACCGCTTCAGCGAAAAGTGCCAGGCCGAGCGCAATGCTACGGGCCGTGCAAAGCGGAAGGAGATCTCTGTTGCCAAGAGCAACCCTGTCCGCAAGGGCGCACAGGCTCGCCGCCAGGCTGCCAAGAAGGTTCGGGAACAGAGAAACGAGTATTTCCGCCAGCAGGCCATTGAAAAGTCTATTGAAAAGGCCAGAGAGCGCCAGCTGCGTAATGAAGATTAATTGAAAATACACCTTGGATGAAAGGAAGGCTTGCCATGAATGAAAGCGTAATTCGGGGCAGTTTTGTCAGTCCGACCTTTGCTGCCTATATCCAAAGCACCGGACGGTGCGACCCAAACCGAAACTTCCAAAATCTTCCCATGGAAGAATTGGAAGCGGTGGTCTGTGCGCTTCTGAACCCAAAGCGGGTCAAGCATGTTTTGGGATGCCGGGATACGGCAGTGGAGTTGGCACGGCGCTGGGGCGCAGACGAACAGGATGCTGCTCGGGCAGGCCTTCTGCATGACATTACCAAGGTGTTCGATGGCTCTGCTCAATTGACTTTGGCCAGAGAATATGGTATTATGCTGGATGATTTTTCGGCAGCGAATCCCAAGACCCTTCATGCCCTGACGGGGGCCTATGTGGCAAGGGAGATGTTTGGGGAAAACGATGCGGTGTTTCATGCCATCGAAAGCCATACCACGGGAAAAGCGGCCATGAATATGCTGGAAACCATCATCTATGTGGCCGACTATATGGAGCCCAACCGGGATTTTCCCGGGGTGGAAAAGCTCCGTTATTTGACTACGGTGGACATGGAGCAGGCGTTGCAATGCGGCCTTGAGATGACACTGGAGCACCTAAAAGAGCAGGGGGCGCTGGTGTCTCCGGCCAGCCGGGAAGCGCTGGAATATCTTTATAACAAGAAATAAACATCCCAGAAAGGATAAAACGATATTATGTTAACTGCAAAAGAAGTTGCTTACGAAGTTACCAAAGCACTGGACGAGAAAAAGGGTCAGGATATTAAGCTGCTGCGCATCAATGATGTGTCCAGCCTGGCTGACTATTTCCTCATTTGTACCGGTACTTCCAATACCCATGTCAAGACCCTGTGCGACTATGCCGAGTATGCCATGGAGCAGCTGGGCGAGCCCATGCTGGGTCGGGAAGGCCATCGGGGCAACACCTGGGAGCTGCTGGATTATGGCGCTGTGGTGGTTCATGTGTTTACCGAGGAAGCAAGAGCGTTCTATAATCTGGAACGCCTGTGGGGCGATGCAGAAGTGATCGACCTGAAGGACATCGTTTCCGAGAATTAACAATTATCAATTTGTAATTCGTAATGGATTTATGAGGTGAATTGAATGGCAAATTATGAGCATTCTGCCGTAGAAAAGAAATGGCAAGAATACTGGCAGGAGCATGACACCTTCCACACCGATGTGTGGGATTTCTCCAAGCCCAAATACTATGTTTTGGATATGTTCCCTTATCCTTCCGGTGTCGGTCTGCACGCAGGCCATCCCGAAGGCTATACGGCTACTGACATTATGTCCCGTATGAAGCGGATGCAGGGCTACAATGTGCTGCACCCCATGGGCTACG
>CAYROJ010000082.1:0-6886 GCA_964425865.1 uncultured Oscillospiraceae bacterium
GCTCGCAAGAACGCTACCCGTGGCCCCCGTGAGTTCTTCACTGCTACCTGCGCCCGTTGCGGTGGCGAGGCTAAGGTTCCCTTCGAGCCCAAGTCCGATCGTCCCGTGTTCTGCAGCGAGTGCTTCGCTCAGATGCGCAACGAGGGTTAATTTAACCGAAAAAGATACCGAGACTGTAACGCAGTCTCGGTATTTTTTATTGAATTGTTTCTTTGGCTATGGTATAATTTTTTGAAATCGGAGGTGCGTCATGAAAAAAACGATTCGTTTGATTTGCATGGTTGTAATGGTACTGTGTTTGCTGCTCTCAGCTTGTAGTCCGATTTCCTATGGCCTGACATCCTATAAGGATATGCATTACACACGCCCGGATATGGTGAATTTTGCTGCTGTGTTAGAGGAAAGCTGTCAAGCAGCCTTGGAAGAAAAGAAAATCGAGAGACTGGAAGCTGCGATTTTGAACTTTTATGCAGTATACGATGATTTCTACACAAATATGAATTTGGCATTTATTAAATACTGTGGGGACTTGACGGATATTTATTGGGAAAGGGAGTATCGCTACTGTACGGAGCAAAGCACTGTTGCAGAGGAAGGGTTGGACAGACTTTACCGCTGCCTTGCAAAGTCACCTTTGCGGGAAGTGCTGGAAAGGGATGACTATTTTGGTGCGGACTATTTTCTAAGCTATGAGGGCGAGAGCATTTATGATTTATATTTGATGGAGTTGTTGGAACAGGAAGCTCAGCTCCAATCCCAATACCAGGCAATTCACGGCCAAGCTACTGCAGTTACCTATTATTCAGATGCATACTTTACGGAGTATGGCAGCCAAATGGCCCAGATTTTTCTGGAACTGGTACAGCTGCGGCAGGAAATCGCCGCTTACTTAGGCTATGACAGCTATGTGGATTTTGCCTATGATTATTACTATGTCCGGGATTACAGCCCGGAGCAAGCCATGAGTTATATGGCGGACATTCGAGCGGAGCTGGTGCCGTTGTACAAGCAGATCGCCCGTTCCTCTTTCGGAAATTATGAGCTGAATGCCTGCTCTCAAGGTCAAACGCTTCAATATGTCAAATCGATGGCGAAAGCCATGGGCGGTGTCATCAACGAAGCCTATTCTCAGATGGAGAAAGCCCAGGTTTATGACATTCAATACGGAGAGAATAAATATAGTGTTTCCTTTGAAACTTATCTGACCTCCTATAATACACCCTATGTTTTTCTTTGCCCCACAGGCAGTGTGTATGATAAGCTGACTTTTGCTCATGAGTTTGGCCATTTCTGTTGCGATTATGCCACCTACGGCGGTAGTATGCAAGGGGTGGATGTGGGCGAGGTGTTTTCCCAAGCAATGGAGTATCTGAGTCTTACCTACGCCGATGATGTGGGTCAGTTATCTCAACTGAAAATGGCAGATTGTTTGAGTATTTATGTGGAGCAGGCTGCCTATTCCAGCTTTGAGCACCAGGTTTATGGCTTGGTAGGGGAGGAGCTGACGGTGGAAAATATTCAGTCTCTTTATGAGGATGTGTCCACCGGATACGGGTTGGATACCGAAGGCTGGGATAGCCGGGACTATGTTTGTGTGACCCATTTTTATGAAAGCCCCCTGTATGTCATCAGCTATGTGCTTAGTAATGATGCAGCGTTGCAGATTTATGAATTGGAGCAGGAAGAAAAGGGGAAAGGGCTAACTTGCTATGTGGAGAGCATGACCTCCGCCCAGCCCTATATTCTGGCTTTTCTGGAAGAGACGGGCTTGCAAAGTCCCTTTGCCGACGGCCGACTGACTCGTGTAAGAATGACACTGGAAGCAATTCTTCAATAAAATAGTACGCCCCATTTGCTCAGCAAATGGGGCGTAAAAAATGTTGTTATTTTTCGGTGGAGTAACCCATGGGATTGCTCTTCTGCCAGTTCCAGCCATCCCGACACATATCTTCCAGTGTCAAATCGGCTTTCCAACCCAGCTTTTCAGCGCTCTTGGCGGGATCAGCATAGCAGGTTGCAATGTCGCCAGGGCGGCGATCGGTGATCACATAGGGGACTGCCACATTGTTGACAGAAACAAAGGCGTTCACAATATCCAGAACGCTGTAACCGGTGCCGGTACCCAGATTGAACACTTCACAGCCCTTGTTTTCCAGCACATAACGCACAGCAGCCACATGACCCTTAGCCAGGTCAACCACATGGATGTAGTCACGGACACCGGTGCCGTCGTGGGTGTCATAGTTGTTGCCGAAAACGCTGAGCTTTTCTCGGCGGCCAATGGCTACCTGAGTGATGTAAGGCATCAGGTTGTTGGGAATGCCACGGGGGTCTTCACCGATCATGCCGCTGGAATGAGCGCCAATGGGGTTAAAATAGCGCAGCAAAGCGATGCTCCACTGATCGTCTGCGTGAGCCATGCCGGAGAGAATCTGCTCCGTCATAAATTTTGTCCAGCCATAGGGGTTGGTGCAGTTGCCGGTACGGGAAGTTTCACGCAGGGGCATTTCATTGTCCGCTGAATAGACGGTAGCAGAGGAAGAGAAAATAATGTTCTTCATACCGATCTGCTTCATCACCTTGGTCAGGATCAGTGTGGAGTTTAGATTGTTGTCATAATACTCCCAGGGCTTTGCCACGGATTCACCAACAGCTTTCAGACCAGCAAAGTGGATGACACAGGCAATTTCATTTTCAGCAAAGATTTTTTGCAAAAGGGCTTCATCGCGGACATCGCCTTCGTAGAATCGAACGGCCTTGCCGGTTATTTTTTCCACTCTTTCCAAGCTGACGGGATTGGAATTACTTAAATTGTCGATAACGACGACCTCGTAGCCGCTGTTCAGCAGCTCCACGCAGGTGTGGGAGCCAATGTATCCGGCACCGCCGGTGACTAAGATCTTCATAAGCTGCCTCCAAAATTAACTTTTTCTTGAGCTTTTATCGTAGTTCAAAAAAAGGAATTTGTCAAGGGATAATCTGTGCGAATGGTTGCATTTCTTCAGTTTTTTTGTTAGAATGAAGAAAAAGAAACTTGGGAGGAACCACCTATGGACAAGCAGGCTTTGCGCCGCCATATTCGGGAGCAGAAGCGAGCCATGACCGAAGAGCAAATCGTTGCGGCCAGCGAAAGGCTGGGGCAGCTGTTTAGCCAATCAGAACTGTATAAGCAGGCGAAAACCATTTATGGGTACCTGCCTTATAATCAGGAGGTTCGTACTGTACCCATGCTTCAGCAGGCGATGAGGGATGGAAAAAAGGTGGCTGTGCCCAAGGTGTACGGCGAAGAAATGAAGTTCATTTATATGGAAGATCTGTCTAAAGTGGCAAAGGGCTTTGCCGGTATTCCGGAACCCATTGCCGATGCCCCTGTAGCTGACGATGGGACTGCTTTGGTGCTGATGCCCGGTTTGGCTTTCGACCAAGAGGGACATCGCATTGGCTACGGCGGCGGTTTTTATGATAAATTTCTGGCCGCAGAGCCTGACCATCCCACTTTGGCTCTTTGCTATGCGTTCCAAATACAGCCGCATTTAGATACCGAAGAATTTGACATCCCTGTGGACTGCGTCCTCTGGGCATAAGGAGAAAATATGCACATTCCTTCAGTGACGACCGATCAGTTGGAGTTGGTTACTTTTCAACAGGCTTTGGAAGCGGCCAATACGCCCAACGCTGATTATGATATTGAAAAATGGCTTTATGCACCTAATTTTTACTCGGAGTACCGATATATTTTAGGAACGAGAGGGAAAAATCCGCTGATCTGTATTGGCATCAATCCATCCACTGCTGAGCCTGGGAATTTGGATAATACCTTAAAATCCGTGGAACGGATCGCATTGGGCAACGGTTTTGACAGCTTCATCATGTTCAATGTCTATGCGCAGCGTGCCACAAGTCCTGATGATATGGAAAAGCAGTGCAACCCAGCCCTACATAAGGAAAATTTGGAAGCCTTCCGCTATGTGTTGTCCATTTCGGAGAGCCCAACCGTGTGGGCTGCATGGGGCGCCATTATTGAGAAAAGAGGATACTTGGCCGACTGCGTTCGGGATATGGTAGAGGTAGGACAGGAGTATGCTGCAAATTGGGTTTGCGCCGGTGCTATCACGAAAAAAGGACATCCCCATCATCCGCTGTATCTGCGCAAGGATGAAAAAATGAAGCCTTTTGATATTACAGCCTATTTGGAAGGAAGATAAAAAATGAAACTGGTCATTGCATCCGATATTCACGGCTCTGCCTTTTGGTGCGGCAAGCTGATGGAAGTCATTAAAAGAGAAAATCCTGATAAAATTTTGCTGCTGGGAGACCTTTTGTATCATGGCCCCCGCAACGATCTGCCCCAGGAATATGCGCCAAAGCAGGTGATCCCCATGCTCAGCGGCATGAAGGATAAAATCCTGGCCGTTCGAGGAAACTGCGAAGCGGAAGTGGATCAGATGGTGTTGCCCTTCCCGTGCCTTGCAGACTATGCGGTTCTGGTGTGCGACGGTGTGACCATGTATCTGACCCATGGTCATCACCATACCCCCGATAATTTGCCGCCTCTGGAGCAGGGAAGCGTGTTTCTGTCCGGCCACACTCATGTGAAAATGGATGAGGTGCGCAGCGGCATTCGCTGTGTCAATCCCGGTTCGGTGTCCATTCCCAAAGACGGCAGCAACAGCTGCATGATTTGGGAAAATGGGGAACTGAAAACCATCATTTTGGAGGACTGAACATGGACAGTCAATGTGATACTTGCTGGTACTATGACTACGATGAAGAATACGACGAGTATTATTGTATGATGGACTTGGATGAAGACGAAGTGTACCGCTTTTTCTCAACGCCTAATGGCCGCTGCCCCTTTTATCGCCAGGGTGACGATTATACCCTTGCCAGAAAGCAATAGGGAAAAGGGCATTATATAAAATGTGTTTTAGCAAAAACTTCCGTCTCGAAAAGCCATAAAAAGCGGTAGAAATCACGAATTAGTCGTGGTTTCTACCGCTAAATTATTGGATTATTCTTGGAAAAGTCTGTTATACAACGGTCTCTTTAATTTACACAAGGAGCATCAACAGCTTATATCCCCAGTTGGCAACAACTCCTGCAAACAGTCCGCCGATGGTGTGATAGAGAATGGCCTTGCCGGTCAGTTCCCGACATTTCAGGCTGTCCATCATGGCAGCGTGGGTGGATAGGTAACCGCTCCAGCACATACAAATTGCGGTGAAGACAGCCACATCGTGGGCGTTGGCAGCACCTTCGGTAATGAGCTGTTTAACGGTGCTGACAGCAGCACCGGCAGCGCCCAATGCGGTGATGGGAACACCAATGGCTTCAGGACTGCTGAAGCCGAACAGAGGCTGGATGATAAAGTTCAGCTTTTCGCCGATCCGGGGAAGCAGTGCCACACCTTCGTAGGCAGCGCCTGTATAACCGTCGATAGGAGCGCCTTTGGTCAGCATCATTACCAGCGTGCAGATGACCACAACGCCGGGGATAATATCCAGACCCATTTGTACGCCGGATTTTCCCCCTTCCAGCATGGCATCCAGAAAACGAGAGAAAATGCCGCCGGAACGCACCTGGCGGAACTGATTGATGTCGATGGTGTTGCTGCCATTGTCCGTTTCGCAGGGTGCATCTTTGCCATAAACCTTGGCGGTGTAATGAAGCATCAGTCGGGTGGATACGATACTGCCGGCAACAGCACCCAGATTACCGACCAGCACCGCCAGAACAAAGCTTTCGCCGGAAGGGGAACGCATGGAGATCATGGAAGTGCTGATAATCAGTCCCATGCCGAATGCTGTACCAATGTTGCACAGGGCAGGCAGTTGATATTTTTTGAAGAAGCGGCGGAAGCTCTTATCGTTGGACAGAGCAAGAATTGCAGGATTGTCGGATAGGTAAGTAGTGAACACGCCCACGGCGCTGGCTCCGGGTAGACCGTAGATCTTTTCAACGACTTTTCCCAAAAGCTTATTGAGCAGGGCAATGACACCAAATTCCGTAAAAAGGCCCGAGATGGCACCGACCAGCACTGCAATGGCCATCAAATAAAAGACGGTATTTAAAAGCAAGTCAAAGGCTGTGTTCATCATGGTGTTGAGCATATTCACTGCACCCATGATACGCCCCATGTATATGAACAGGCCAAAGAATATGGCTAGAAAAACAAAAACTTCCAGGCCGACGATCTTTTTTGTGCCTGATGGTGGGGCAGCGGTGTTTTTCTTCATAAAAACCAGCACCTTTCCAGTTGCGTTATCAAATACTATTGGTGATTATATATGAAAGTGTGCTGGCTCGTCAAGTAAAAACTGTGGGAAAAGATAAAAATTTCAAAAAAGTGACCTGCTTTTGGCAGGTCACTCTCATTACCCATGGGTAGGAAAATTTGAAAATAATAGCTTACTTCAAAGCTTCCTCAACAGCAACAGCGACAGAAACAGTCATACCGACCATGGGGGAGCGAGCCGACCGCCGCCTGTGGCGGAAAAAGGGAGGAGAGCGAGTGGCAGCGGTCGGCAAGGAACAAGCCTGCTTTGACAGGCGAAGTTCCTGCCGGGCACCGCAACAGGGGGAGCAATGCAGGGGCCATTGCGACTCAAATAAAAGTGACCTGCTTTTGGCAGGTCACTCTCATTACCCATGGGTAGGAAAATTTGAAAATAATAGCTTACTTCAGAGCCTCTTCCACGGCAACGGCGACAGAAACAGTCATACCGACCATGGGATTATTACCAGCGCCCAGGAAGCCCATCATCTCAACGTGAGCAGGGACGGAGGAGGAACCAGCGAACTGAGCGTCGCTGTGCATACGGCCCATAGTATCGGTCATGCCGTAGGAAGCAGGACCTGCTGCCATGTTATCGGGGTGCAGGGTACG
>CAYROJ010000083.1:0-6751 GCA_964425865.1 uncultured Oscillospiraceae bacterium
TCCCATTCTTGGAATCCTCCGTTTTCCTCCGACTGTTATTTTACAGCCCCTTTTCTATCAAAGTCCCAGGTATTCCATAAAAGCAGGGATCTGCTTTTGCCAGGAGCTTTCGTTATGCATACCGCCGGGTACGATCTTCAAAACCACATTCACTCTTCTTGTCAGCAGCAGCCGAGCCACAGAGAAAAGTGCCTCAGAGCTGTTGGAATGATTGGGCAGTTCCAAGCTACCATAGTCGATGTAAATGCTGGAATCTGTGGCGATTTCGGAATTTGCCACAATATCCAATACCTTATCCTTGGCGATCCAGAAGCTGGGAGAAATACAGGCAGCCTTCTGAAAAACATGATTGTACTCACACACGGCGTACAGGCTCATCAAGCCGCCCATAGAGGAACCGACGATGCTGGTATGCTCCCGGTCGGGCAGCGTGGGATAATTTTCATCGATATAGGGCTTTAAGCTGTCTACCAGCCAATCCATATATTCTTTGCCTCGACCCTGAATGTGACCAATATCGGGAATATCAAAATCCAAGGGAGAATATTCAGAAAGTCGATCATTGCCGTTGTGGGTACATTCCACAGCCACAACGATCAGCTGCTTGTGATTTTCATCCAGATACTCGCTCATGCCCCAGGATTTACCATAGGTTGCGTGGGTATCAAAAAACACATTGTGGCCGTCAAACATATACACCACAGGATAACGGCGGCCGGAAGTTTTCCAATCCTCCGGCAGATAAAGATAAACCAAACGCTGTTCCTCACCGGACAACGCAGGAATTTTAATTTTCCAGGTTTGAACCATGCATATCCTCCCAAAGCACACTCTTCGCAATTATATTATATTATAACTTTTCTCGGTCTTTCCGTCAATTCGCAGTAATTCCAAAATGGGCAGCTAAAACGGTCAATTTCTGGTATAAAAAACACATAAGAAAATTGAAAGAGCGCTCCGGTTTGGGAGCGCTCTTGGGTCATATCAGCTTTGAGGTTTTTCCTGAAAAACAATTTTCAGTGCAATGGTCTGCCCTGCACGCCATACAACGATGGTAGACTCTTCACCGGGCTCAAAGTGTCGCAGCGCACGGGTGAGGTCGCTCATGCTTTCAATGTCGTAGCCACCCAGGTTGGTGATAATATCCTTGGCACGAAGGCCAGCTAGGGCTGCGCTGCCCCCCAGATCTACGCTATCCACATAAGCACCCAGAGGCAAACCGTAGGTTTGGGAAACCGCAGAATCCACATTCATAACACGAACGCCCAGATAAGCAGTTTTGATATAGCCATACTCCCGCAGATCATCCAGCATTCCGGAAACATCATCCATGGGAATAGCAAAGCTGATGCCTTCGATGGATGCGCCAGAGGATGTGGTGCCGGAATATTTGGCAGAAGTGATGCCCACTACTTCTCCCTTGGCATTGAACAGTGGGCCACCGGAGTTTCCGGAGTTGATGGCAACATCGGTCTGGATCATGTTAAGAACCGTGCCATCGGTAGAGATCTCACGGTCAATACCGCTGACATATCCTGCCGTCAGGCTAAAACTCAATTCGCCCAGTGCATTGCCGATAGCCACCACCTGCTCACCCACTTGCAGTTCCTCACTGCTGCCGAGGGTCACAGGCTTTAGCCCCGTGGCTTCAACCTTCAAAAGGGCAATGTCATTGGTTGCATCGGAGCCAACGAGCTCGGCCGCCAGCTTGGTGCCATCCGAAAACGCAACGCTAATCGTGGCTGCGCCTTCGATCACATGATGATTCGTCACCACATAGCCATCCTCTGTAAGCACGAAACCAGAACCGGCAGAAGTCGCTTGATAATTCTGACCCAAACCGGTCTTCTGGATCACACAGTTGATAGCTACAACAGAATGAATGTTTTGCTGGTAGATCTGGGTAGGTGTCAGGCCTTCTGCAGAGGTAACATAGCTATAACTTCCATCCTTATACTTATCCAATTCTTTTTGGAGAACTTCCAAACGCTCCTCAAAATTTGCTACCAAATTTTCATTCTGGCTTTTCCAGTAGAAGTTCATGACACCAACGCTGATGCCGCAGCCGGAAGCCACCAAAGCAATAGCCACTACCGCAGCCAGTGCGCCTTTGAGTACCTTTTTGCCGATTTTTCGCTTGGGTTTTCTCGGCGGTGTCTCCAATTTGGGTTCTTCATTCATCACCTGTTCCGGCGTATTGATCGAATATGTGTTCTCTGTGGTTCCGACACCTGTACCGTGGTAGAAGCCATCCTCACCACCCTCCGGTTCCTGCTGCGCCACAGGTTCCTGTGGGGTCTGCTCTTCGGGCTCCGGTAATACAGATTCATTTTCGTAGGTATCCATGGAATAACCTCCCGTAAATAGATGTATTGATTATATGTGTTATGTATGAATAATTCATGAACTGCCGTCAAACACTTTATAAATTCCCTGTTTTTACCAACTGTTCGGTAAAAACGGGGAAGCGGCGGACAGTGCCGCCGCTTTGAGGTTTACTTCTTGCGGAAGGACTTGCAGTCGGTACACTGGTCAACAGTAGGATTGGCCTCGTGGGTACCCACCAGAATACGGTCCAGGGAGCAGAAGTTCGCATCATCGCAGTGGTAAGCGCACTGCTGGACAGTACACTCAATGCACTTGTTGGCATGGCAGTTCATACAGATTTCCTCCTTTAAAAGAATTGCAAGGCTAGTTTGTGCCGTAAGGGAGAAAATATGCGTAAAGAAGAATTGCTTTTTATGCCGAATTATGTTATTTTATAAAAAAATCAAAAAGGGAGAATTGGCTTATGGCTAAAATTGCACCTTCCATTTTATCCGCCGACTTTGCAAATCTGGAGTGG
The DNA here is from genome assembly GCA_964425865.1 of uncultured Oscillospiraceae bacterium. Classification (GTDB taxonomy): domain Bacteria; phylum Bacillota; class Clostridia; order Oscillospirales; family Oscillospiraceae; genus Faecousia. Next base: position 2,846 of record CAYROJ010000083.1, read on the forward strand.
GACATTCGCGGCATTGCAGAGAACGGCGGTGATATTGTCCATGTCGATGTGATGGACGGTATTTTCGTGCCTAATATCACCATTGGTATTCCGGTGGTTCAGGCGCTGCGCAAGGTCACAGCGCTGCCCCTGGATGTCCACCTGATGATCGACCGTCCCCTTCGCTATGTGGAGGATTTTGTCAAAGCAGGTGCCGATTTTGTAACCGTCCATGTGGAAGCGGATCAGCCTCAGAACACCTTGGATGCTCTGGATAAGATCCATGCGCTGGGCTGCAAGGCAGGCATCGTCCTCAAGCCCAGGACTCCTGCCGAGGTGGCTCTTCCTTATTTGACCAAGTGCGACATGATTCTCGTAATGACCGTTGAGCCTGGCTTCGGCGGCCAGAAATTTATGGAAGATCAGATGCCCAAGCTGCGCCAGCTTCGCACTTGGCTGGATGATGTAAATCCCCAGTGTCTTTTGGAGGTAGATGGCGGTGTGGATCGTCACACCCAGGCCATCTGCAAGGAAAACGGCGCCGAGGTTTTGGTTGCCGGCTCTGCCTACTTTAAATCAGAAGACAAAGCGGCATTTGTCCAGCTGGTACAAAGTTGATCTCTATCCACCGGCCTTGCCGGTGGATATTTTTCAGGCTTTCTGCAAGGGCAGCAGCGCAGTAAATTCCACCTTTCCATCGTGGCAGTCCACGCTGATTTTTCCCTTATGCGCATTGACCACAGCCTTGGCAATGGCCAATCCCAGGCCAAAATGGCCGCTGTCGCTGCGCACCTCATCCGCCCGGTAAAAGCGTTCAAATATCTGTCCACGCTGTTCCTTTGGGATCTCGTCACCTTCATTGATGACACATAGCTTTGCACAGTTGTGGTCGCTGTGCAATTGTACGCTTACTTCTCCTCCGACACAGCTGTGCTCCAAGCCGTTATCGACGAGAATGGAGACCAACTGTTTCAATTTGGTGCTGTCACCCGTGACCATCAGCCCCGGCGCAATATTCGCAGATAGCTTCAATCCTTTTTCAAAGGCCACACTTTCAAAAGGCAGCGACTCCCCTGCTACCAGTCGGCTAAAATCCAATACTTCAAGCTGGGGGGCAACATTCTCTGTCCTGGCCAACTCCAAAAGCTGGCGCACCAGCAACCCCATTCGCTCATTTTCATATTGAATGTTGGAAAGCCACTGATTGTTTCCCAGTTCCCGCCGAAGCATTTCTGCATTGGTACTGACCACCGATACAGGTGTCTTCAGTTCGTGCCCGGCATCCGATATAAACTGCTTTTGCTTTTGATAGCTCTGCTCCAAGGGGCGAACGATCCGCTTTGCCAGGAATACCGCCAGAAAAAACAGCGCAACCATCGCCACTCCCCCAAAAATTAGGGTATTTCGCAACAACAGGCTCATCCGTTCCTGAACAATGGTGTTGTCCATAAACATCACCAACTTGTATCCGCTTTTCTGGGTCACGAGATAAATAAGACTTCCCTTTGTACCGCTGGTCTGTCCTCTGTTTAAGATAGCTGCAGCGTAGCTTTGCAGAGTCTCCTCATCGTAAAGCTGACGATTTCCGGTGTCCGTTGCCAAAACATAGCCGTCTGCGGAAATGGCCACAGAATAAAAGGTAGATAGTCGAAAGGACGGCCGCTCATCAAACGGATCGCCGGGTTTGGGAATCCCAATAATGTCTTCCAGCCGCAAGGAATAGGTCTGAGACTGTCGCTGAAGCATTTGAAAATTATCATGACGCATTTCTAAATAACTGCTGACATAGATCACCGCCAAGGTACCCAGAAACAGCAGTGTCAGCACAGCCATAATGGCAGCCACGATTTTCTTTCTGGACTTTTTAAACACTGTCCCACCTCAATTCGTACCCCACACCTCGAACCGCTTTAATTTCCGTTTTCGAGCCCACAAATGCCAGCTTTTTTCGGGTAAACGACAGATATACCTCCACATTGTTGTATTCTGCATCGCTGTCGTAGCCCCAAATCTTGACGGACATCTGCTCCCGGCTCAAAATCTGACCATGATTTCCCACCAGGTACTCTAAGAGCCGGTATTCCTTTTCACTGAGCCGTACACTTTGTCCGGTGGTAGAACAGGTCAGGGTCATGGAACTGGTGTCAAGAGCAATATCACCAAAACGCAGCAAGCCATCGGAGCTGTTAAAGCTGCGCCGCACCAGTGCCCGAAGCCGTGCCAGCAATTCCTTGGTTAAAAAGGGTTTGGTCAGGTAGTCATCTGCCCCACTGTCCAGCCCTTCCACCTTGTCATCCAATTCTGCCTTTGCTGTCAGCATCAAGATCGGTGTGCAAATTCCCTTCTTTCTGGCCTGACGGGCAATTTCAAAGCCGTTCATTCCCGGCAGCATCACATCCAGAATAATAATGTCATAGATCTGGCTTTCAATGGCTGCAAGCCCTTCTATTCCGTTGGCATAATGGTCTACTTCATATTTTTCCAGCCGTAAGATCTGGCATAGGGCCTGCGCCATTCGTTTCTCATCTTCGATGAGCAAAAGCCGCATCGTTATCACCTGCCTTTGTACTCCATTATAGCACAAAATATTGAAAAATCATTGAAAATATTAAATAGCAAAATTGACTAAAAAAACAGTAACAGGAATTGACTTTTTCCCGGCTTCTATGTATAATATACACGGAAAATTTCGTTTTTCCGAAATCAATAAATCCGAAGGCGTATAACGCCTTTTGAAAGAAAGGAAAATTGCCATGATTTATAGTAGCGAAGTACAACACATGTGCAGCGTTGCCAAAGGCGCTTATCACGGCCCCGCTCCCATTCCCGAAGAGGGCAAGTGGGTTCAGGTCAAGGAAATCAAGGATGTCAGCGGTTTCACCCACGGCATCGGCTGGTGCGCTCCTCAGCAGGGCTGCTGCAAGCTGACCCTGAATGTGAAGGAAGGCATCATTGAGGAGGCTCTGGTGGAAACTCTGGGTTGCTCCGGCATGACCCACTCTGCCGCTATGGCTTCCGAAATTCTGATCGGCAAGACTCTGCTGGAGGCTCTGAACACTGACCTGGTGTGCGACGCCATCAACACCGCTATGCGTGAACTGTTCCTGCAGATCGTCTACGGTCGTAGCCAGTCCGCATTCTCCGAGGATGGTCTGGCAGTCGGCGCTTCTCTGGAGGATCTGGGCAAGGGTCTGCGCAGCCAGGTAGGCACCATGTTCGCCACCAAGGCTAAGGGCCCCCGTTATCTGGAAATGGCCGAGGGCTATGTTACTCGTATCGCTCTGGACGAGGACAACCTGATCACCGGCTATGAGTTCATCAACTTGGGTAAGATGATGGACTTCATCAAGAAGGGCGACGATGCAAACGAGGCTCTGAAGAAGGCAAAGGGCTCCTACGGCCGCTTTGCTGACGCTGCCAAGTACATCGATCCCCGTCACGAATAAGAGGAGGACTGTAAGATGGCTTTGTTTGAAGGTTACGAAAGAAAAATTGACAAAATCAACGGTGTCCTCGCTCAGTACGGTCTGAACTCCGTGGAAGAGTGCCGTGAGATCTGTGTCGCCAAGGGCTTCGATCCCTATGAGATCGTTAAGAGCCTGCAGCCCATCTGCTTCGAGGATGTGGCATGGGCTTACTGCGTTGGTGCTGCCATCGCAATCAAGAAGAATGTTGCCAACGCTGCTGAGGCTGCCGAAGCCATCGGCATCGGTCTGCAGTCCTTCTGCATCCCCGGCTCCGTTGCTGAGGATCGTAAGGTTGGTCTGGGTCACGGCAATCTGGGCGCTATGCTGCTGCGTGACGAGACCAAGTGCTTCGCATTCCTGGCTGGCCACGAGTCCTTCGCTGCTGCTGAAGGTGCTATCGGCATTGCCCGTTCCGCCAACAAGGCTCGTAAGGAGCCCCTGCGTGTTATCCTGAACGGTC
>CAYROJ010000084.1:0-6747 GCA_964425865.1 uncultured Oscillospiraceae bacterium
GGCAGTGCGCAGAATCGTGTGCTGTGTGCAGTGTAGCCTGCCTTGAGTGATCATGTGGGGAAAGAGGACCAGACGGTATGATGTTTGTGGCCACAACATTTGCCGTTATCGCTTCTGGAAACCATGCTTGCAAAAGAGGCTAAGACTATGGATCAAGCTGCTGTGGAAATCACCTAGGCTGTCGTAATTGGGCAGGCAGGGGATTACAGTACGGACTCAGTGGCAATCGGGTATTCCGCGCGGCGACGGCGGAACGGACAGATCAAATGGAAACGGCCTGTGCGGCAACGGCAGGTTCTGTCTGGGGAAAACCAACCCGACCTAAGCCGTAAGATTTATCCTGCCTGCTACCGTCATTTTAAAAGTATTACTCCAAAAGGAGATTTTATTGTGCGGAAAGTAGATCCTTCGTCGAAAAAAAAGGAACGGAATAAGACCATTCGCTGGGTCATCACGATTTTTATTGTAACGCTGGTCGTTTCCGGTATTATATCTCTGGTTTCTGAGCAGCTGATGGCGACTTCCGGTATTTTAGTTGCGTTCGTTATTTTGCTTGCCATTGTTTTGGTGGGCATTGTGTTCGATATTATCGGTGTTGCGGTCACTTCCGCTGACGAAAAACCGTTTCACTCTATGGCGGCCAGAAAAGTGCCCGGTGCGGCAGAAGCCATACGCCTACTGCGTAAGGCAGAAAAAGTTAGCTCCATTTGTAATGATGTGATCGGCGATATTTGCGGTGTCGTTTCCGGTTCTGCATCGGCAACCATTGCTGCACAAATGTTGTTAAGCTTTGAATTTTCCTGGCCAAGATTGCTTACACTTTTAATGTCTTCTCTGGTCTCCGGCTTGACCGTCGGCGGCAAAGCAATCGGCAAGACCTTTGCCATCAATTCCAGCACGACCATCGTGCACAGTGTGGGTAAGGTTATTTATTTTCTTACCAATATTCCTGCTTGGTTTCACAAGAAGAAGTAAATAGAGGTTGAATGTGTCTATTTTAGAAAATATCAACTGTCACGAAGATCTTGTCGAGTTAACAGAACAGCAGCAGCTCCAGCTGTGTGCAGAAATTCGACAGTTTTTGATCAATAGCGTATCACAAACAGGTGGCCATCTGGCCTCGAACCTGGGTGTGGTAGAGCTGAGTGTGGCATTGGAAACGGTTTATAATACGAATACTGACCGCTTGGTTTTCGATGTCGGCCATCAGTCTTATGTCCATAAGCTGCTGACTGGACGCCAGGCGGATTTTTCCACACTCCGCCAATTTGGGGGCATGGCAGGCTTTCCCAAGCCCAGCGAGAGCCGGACGGACGCTTTTGTGGCAGGTCATGCTTCCAGCTCTGTGTCCATTGCGCTGGGCATGGCTCGTGCCAGGACTTTGCAGAAGCAGGATTATCATGTGGCAGTGGTAATCGGCGATGGTGCAGCCACCGGCGGCATGGCTTATGAAGGTATGAACGATGCGGCTGTCAGCGGAGAGAACCTGGTCATTATTCTAAACGATAATGAAATGTCTATCGGACCCAATGTGGGCGGCTTTGCAAAGCATTTGAAAAAGCTGCGTACCAAAGATAGCTATTTGGGAATGAAGCGCCGGTATCAGATCGCAATGTCCAGAAATGGCTTGGGTCGCAGGATCTATGGACTGACGCATCGTGTCAAGGATCGGATCAAGCGGTTTATTCTGCCCACTACCATTTTTGAAAATATGGGTCTCACATATCTGGGCCCGGTGGATGGCAATGATCTGCCGGGAATGATCAGCTTGCTGCGTCATGCCAAGGAGATGACGGGCCCGGTTTTGATCCATATCCACACACAAAAGGGAAGAGGTTTTCTGCCTGCTCAGCAGAACCCCTCCAAATTTCATGGTATCGGAAAGTTTGACCCGAAGACAGGCGCAACGGGTGATAAGTCCGAGCTCAGTTTTTCTAAAAACTTTGGTCAGACCATGCTGGCCATGGGTGCAGAGAATACAAAGCTTTGTGCAATAACTGCCGCTATGCCGGATGGCACTGGTCTGCTGGATTTTATGAAGATCTATCCCCAGCGTACCTTTGATGTGGGAATTGCTGAGGAGCACGCCATTTCCATGGCAGGTGGCCTTGCAAAGCAGGGAATGGTTCCGGTTGTTGCTGTCTATTCCACTTTCTTGCAGCGTGGATTTGACCAGGTCATCCAGGATATTGCCATGCTCCATCTTCACGTGGTGCTGGCTGTTGACCGAGCTGGCCTCGTAGGTGCAGATGGGGAGACCCATCACGGGGTTTTTGATGTGGGCTATCTTCGCATGGCACCCGGAATAACGATATTATGCCCTGCCAGCTTGCAGGAGCAAACGGAAATGCTTCGCTGGTCAGTGAACGATTATAATGGCCCAGTGGCTATCCGTTATCCCAGAGGGGGCAACCGTTGGTTGACAACATCCAATTGGGAGAATCATGAGCAAATTTGCAAAAACGGCCTGTTGACCTGTCACAAGCAGGGCGATGATGTGGTGCTGGTTAGCTACGGTGTTTGCACAGAAAATGTTATTAAAGCAGCGGATTTGCTGGGTAAAAATGGAATTTCTGCCTGTGTAATTCGTCTACTGACGGTTGCACCCCTGCCGGTTGCGCAGCTGGTTGCGGCCATGGGTGATTGTCGGAAGCTGATGATCGTAGAAGAATGCTGTACCGGTTCCGGAATCAAGGAAGCACTGGCGTGGGAAGTGCAGAAACACTTGCCCGATTGCGAAGTTTCCGGTATCGACCTGGGAAATCAGTTTGTGACTCACGGCGATATGAAATCACTTTACAGCCACTATGGCTTGGATGAAGTTTCTATTGCGAAGACGACCAAGGAGGTATTTGGCTTTGAAAAATAAAAAGAGACTTGATGTCCTGCTGACAGAGCAGGGCTATGCCGACACTCGTTCCAAGGCGCAAGCGATTATTATGGCCGGACTGGTGTATGTGGATGGTCAAAAGGCAGATAAGCCCGGTATCTCCTATGAGGAAACAGTTTCTCTGGAGGTGCGGGGAGAAACCTGCCCCTATGTGAGCCGAGGTGGCCTTAAATTGGAGAAGGCACTGCGAAACTTTGGTGTCAAGCCGGAAGGCTATGTATGCAGTGACTCCGGTGCCTCTACCGGTGGATTTACAGACTGCCTGTTGCAGCAGGGAGCAAGCAAGGTTTTTGCCATTGATGTGGGATACGGTCAGTTGGATTGGAAAATTCGCTCTGATCCCCGGGTGGTGGTCATGGAGCGTACGAATATTCGTTATGTGACCCCGGAAGATTTGGGAGAGCCTTTGGATCTTTCGGTCATCGATGTCAGCTTTATTTCTTTAAAAATCGTTTTGCCGGCTATCAAGGCACTGCTGAAACCCGGTAAGGGTCAGGTTTTGTGCCTCATCAAACCTCAGTTTGAGGCCGGAAAAGAGAAAGTGGGCAAAAAGGGCGTTGTTCGAGAGCCGGAAACCCATAAAGAGGTGCTGGATAATTTTGTCGAGCTTGCGCACAACCTTGATTTTTCTATCCAAGGTATGACTTTCTCTCCTGTAAAAGGGCCGGAGGGTAATATCGAGTTTTTGGCTCATTTGACTTTGGCTGATTTGCCGGATATTCAGCCGGACACTGCGGATGTAGTGGCTCAGGCTCATGAAACGCTGAAGGTGTGATCCTATGAAACAAGTGATTTTGACTCCCAATCCCTATCGGGATAAAAATTTCCATACGGTTCGCACTGCCATGCAGATCCTGCAAAATGCAGGAATGGAGGTGCGGCTGTGCCTGCCCTTTGATGTGGACAAAACCTTTGAACTGCCCAAGGATCTGCAATTTTCCAGACTTGAAAAGGAACTGCCCCGAGCAGATATGATCATCTGTTTTGGCGGAGACGGAACGATTTTGCACATGGCAAAGGCTGCTACCCGTCATGATCTTCCGATTTTGGGCGTAAATATCGGCACCATGGGATTTATGGCGGAGTTGGAAAGCTCCGAACTGAAGGAATTGGCTCGCCTTGCAACGGATGATTATACAATTGACCATCGAATGATGCTGGATGTGACAGTGCAGCGAGAGCGGGATATTCTTTTCCATGAAATGTGCCTGAATGATGTGGTCGTGACCAAAGGGGCAGTGGCTCGAATCGTTCACTTAAGCGTTTCCTGTGACGGGACAGAGGTAATGGAGTGCGGCGGTGATGGACTGATCGTTGCGACACCCACCGGCTCCACTGCTTACAGCCTGTCCGCCGGTGGCCCCATTGTAGAGCCGGAGGCACACAGCATTTTGCTGACACCCATTTGTGCACACGATATGGTAAGCCGGTGTATTGTAGCATCGGATAAACGAGTCATTACTGTTGAACTGACGCGCAATGCCAGACGAAATGCATTCCTGTCCGTGGATGGGGGCAAGGCTTTGAAACTCAATATGGGAGATGTGACCACGGTGTGCAAATCCTCAAAAGAAACCAAACTCATCCGACTGAAAAACCGCAGCTTTTATGATGTGGTCAATGCAAAATTCAAAAACGGCTAACGGAGTAAAAATATGAAAGCACAAAGACAGGCAAAGATTATTGAGATCGTATCCAATAAGGATGTGGAGACCCAGGAGCAGCTGCTGGAAGAATTGCAGGATGCGGGCTTTTACAGCACCCAGGCCACAATTTCCAGAGACATTAAGGAGTTGCGGATCGTCAAGGAATTGACCAAATTCGGCACTTATCGTTATAGCACACCTTCCAAAGAGGTGACCGGATCTTTTTCGACCAAGCTCAACGCCATTTTCAAAGAATGTGTCACCAGCTTTGACTATGCCCAGAACATGGTGGTTGTCCATACCATTCCGGGCTTAGCCAATGGTGCAGCTTCTGCGCTGGATGCCATGAACTTGGGTGTGGTGCTGGGCACCATTGCCGGTGATGATACGGTGTTCGTAGTCATGCGCGATACAAATGCAGCCGCAGCATTCTGCGGTGAGATCAAGAATATTTTAGGCTGATCGATTTTCAGGAGGGGTACGGATGCTGCGAATTCTGCATATTGAAAATATTGCGGTCATTGAGTGCGCCGACATCTCCTTCGACCGGGGGTTCAACGTCCTGACCGGTGAGACCGGTGCCGGTAAATCCATTGTGATCGATGCTATCTCTGCCATTCTGGGCGAGCGAGCTTACCGGGATATGATCAGAACCGGTGCAAGTAAGGCCAGCGTACAGGCGGTTTTTGGCGACGTTCCCCATTTTCCCTGGTTTGAGGAAAATGGAGTGGAATATGGTGAAGAAACGGTCATCCAGCGTGAGATCTACTTGGACGGCAAAAATATTTGCCGGGTCAATGGCTGCCTTGTGACCGTTTCCATTTTGAGAAAATTGGGCATCCAGCTCATCAATATCCATGGCCAGCACGACAGTGCATCCCTTTTTGATGAAGAAAACCATCTTGTTTTTTTGGATGCCTTTGCTGATAATCAGCAATTGCAGGCAGATTATGCCGAAAAATATCAGATCGTTGCAGGTTTACGCCGGGAAATTGAGCGCATGACCATGGACGAGAGCGAAAAGCTCCGCCGAATGGAAACCCTTCGCTATCAGATCGCCGAAATAGAGAAAGCCGATTTGGAAGTCGGGGAGGACGAAGTTCTGGAGGAGCGGCGCAAACTGCTGCAAAACGCCGAAAAGCTGTCCGATGGCCTTCAGGAAGCGGTCTCCTGTCTTTACGGTGGCGAGGACACCGACGGTGCAGCAGCACTGCTCAATCAAGCGGAGCACGCTTTGTCCCGACTCAGCCGCTATACCGACGCCTATCAGAGCCTCCACGAGCGAGTGGCAGACCTGATGTATCAGGTGCAGGATACAGCCGAGGAAGCCAGAGATACCTTAGATGGGCTTTCTTATTCTGCTGATGAATTGGAGCAGATCGAAAGCCGTCTGGATGTGATCCATAAGCTACGCCGAAAGTACGGTGTGACCTGTGAAGATATTTTGGCCTATTTGGAAAAGGCCAAGAAAGAACTGGATGACATCGAATTTGCCGACGATCATCTGGAAAAGCTGAAAGGAAAGCTGAAAAAAGCGGAAAAAGCGGCCTGGGATGCGGCACTTGCCTTGCGCCAAAATCGGCAAGAAACCGCAAAGACCATGTCTGCTCGGATCCTGACGGAGCTTGCCCAGCTGGATATGCCCCGGGTGCAGTTTGAGTGCGCCTTTACGGAAACGGAGCTGTCAGCTAAGGGTGCAGATAGCGTGGCTTTTTATATGTCTGCCAACGCAGGTGAAGCATTAAAGCCCATGAGCAAGGTGGCTTCCGGCGGTGAATTGGCTCGGATCATGCTGGCTATGAAGAATGTGCTGGCAGAAAAGGATCAGGTCGCTACCTTGATCTTTGACGAGGTGGACACCGGCGTTTCCGGAAGAGCCGCTCAGAAGGTCGCAGAAAAGCTGAGAAGTGTGGCAAATCACAAGCAAGTGCTTTGTGTTACCCATTTGCCCCAGCTGGCGGCCCTGGCTCAGACCCATCTGCTGATCGCCAAAAGCGAGCGAGAGGGCAGGACTTACACTACCGTCACACCCTTGGATATTGAGGGCAGAAAAATGGAGCTGGCTCGGATCATCGGCGGCACCAATATTACAGAGACTACACTGAAAAGCGCAGAAGAAATGCTGCGGCTGTAAGGAGATACGATGACGGCAGAACAAATGTGGCAGACCTTTTCCCGGGAAAGTGGGATTTGTGCAGAATATGAGGCCTG
>CAYROJ010000085.1:0-6510 GCA_964425865.1 uncultured Oscillospiraceae bacterium
ACCTGTCCGAGGTTGGCCACCCCGTGCTGAGCATGGAACCCTTCGATATGTAATTGTTGAAAAACAGCCCAAGGCTTCGGCCTTGGGCTGTTCGCTTTGTAAAAGGCGTGCTGCATTTTTTGCAGCACGCCTGATGCTATTACTGTTTTGCAATGACGGCTAAGCCGGGAGCGGTGGCAGAGAGCTTGCTGAGCTGATAGAGCACATTGGCAGCCTGTCCCCGGTTCATGGCAGTATCGGTGGGCAGATCGATGCCGTTTTCTGCCATGACAGCGATCAGATCGGGGCTTTCGCCGTCAGTGCCGGTGGCAGTGGGCAGATCCAGGGCATTTTGCAGCAGCAGGGCTGCTTCTGCACCGGTGATGGGCTTTTCCGGCCCGAATACGCTGCCGGATCTCCACCCGGCGGTCAGGCCGGAGCGCAGCGCTGCGGCCAGATAAGGCTTCAGCCAGGTGGGACAGTCATCGGTAAAGCCGGTGTAGCCGGCCTCCTCATCGATCTCCATGCCCAGAACATTCACAAGCATTGCTACAAATTCCCCACGGCTGACGGTCTGCTCCGGACGGAAGCACAGCTGGCCGCTGACCATTTCTCCGGTGAAGATGCCGGTAGTGCGCATCCATTCGGCGCTAAAGCGGCAATCTTTGCCGATGGTGTCGGCATACTGCTGCTTGTCACAGGGCTTCAGGATCTGCACGGTGACGGTGGCTTGCCGGGATACATTGCCTGCCGGGTCTGTGGCAGTGTAGGTGAAGGAGTCGGTGCCCACCTTGTTTTTCTTGGGGGTGTAGGTGAAGGTGCCGTCCTCGTTGATGGTCACATCGCCCCGCTTGGGAGAACGGGTGACGGTGTAGATCAGCGGCGCACCCTCTGGATCGTGGACTTTCAGTGTGCCGCTATTGGGCAAGTTTTTGTAGGTCTCCAGAACGCTGTCCTCGGCTACGGGGGCTCTGTCCTGCTTACCCCGGATGGAGATGGTCATGGTGACGGTCTTTTCCACTTTGTCTTCATAAATAGGCAGATAGCTGACATTGGCCTGCGTATCGGTTTCCGTCCGCAGGGGATGGAAGGTCAGCTGCTCCAGCTGGTCGGCGGTAAGGATGTCTCCGCAGCGGATGACCCGCTGCCCCAGCATCACGGTGCCGCAGTTGCTGTCGGGAAGACCGGTGATGCATACGCCCTGTAAGCTGTCTTTGGAAAAATCTTCGCTTGTAAAGCAGTATTTGCTGTCGCAGTCCACTTCCAGCGCCGCTACACCCACCGGGCAGGACAGGATACAAGCCGCTACAAGAAGGGCAGAAACGATTTTTTTGTGTGTCATAGGATACCTCCTGAATTTGGAATTCGGAGGTATTGTTTGCTTTTGCAGGGAAATTATGCAAAGGATGGGGAAATTTTATCCCAGAACCAGCTTGTCGTCCGCTTCGTCAGAGCCGGAGGCCTGATTAAACAGGTGCAGCAGCTGCTCGACGGTCAGATTTTTCTTTTCTTCTCCGGCCGCATCCACAACGATCTTGCCGTTGTACATCATTACAAGACGATTACCGTAGGTGATGGCGTCACGCATATTGTGGGTGATCATCATGGTGGTCAGATTGTTGGCAGAGACAATCTTTTCCGTGGTCTCCAGCACCTTGGCGGCGGTTTTGGGGTCCAGAGCGGCGGTGTGCTCGTCCAAAAGCAACAGCTTGGGTTGACGCAGGGTGGCCATTAAAAGGGTCAGAGCCTGCCGCTGGCCGCCGGAGAGCAGGCCTACCTTGGTGCCCATCCGGTCTTCCAGTCCCAGATCCAGCATCTCCAGCTGCTGACGGTAGTATTCCCGCTCCCGACGGGAGATCATGGGGCGCAGGCCGCGCTTTTGACCCCGGCGTGCGGCCAGTGCCAGATTTTCAGAGATCTGCATGGTGGCAGCAGTCCCCATCATGGGATCTTGAAAGACCCGGCCGATGTAGGCTGCCCGTTTGTGCTCCGGCAGAGCGGTCACATCCACGCCGCCGATAAAGATCTTACCGGCATCCACGCTGTAAGCGCCGGACACACAGTTGAGCATGGTGCTCTTTCCGGCGCCGTTACCGCCGATGACCGTGGCAAAGTCTCCTTCTTTCAGCTCCAAATTCAGTCCGGTCAGTGCCTTTTTTTCGTTGACCGTGCCGGGGAAGAAAATTTTGTGGACATTTTCGATTTTCAGCATACTTTTCCTCCTCTGCGGCTGTTTTTCTGCCAGTAGGGTACGGCCAGGAACAGGGCAACGATCAGTGCCGACAGCAGCTTCATATAGTTGGTGTTGATCTTCAGCAGGCTGACCACCGCCTGAATGACCACATAGTAGATCATTGCGCCGATGCTGACCGACAGCAGCTTCAGGCCGAAGTTGCGGAACACCTTTTTAAAGATGGATTGGCCGATGACAATGGCGGCCAGACCGATGACGATGGCACCACGACCCATGTTGATCTCCGCAAAGCCCTGGTACTGGGCAAGCAGTGCGCCGGACAGGGCGACCAGACCGTTGGAAAGGGCAAGACCCAGAACCTTACAGCGTCCGGTGTTGATGCCCTGGGCACGAGCCATGTGGGGGTTGGCACCGGTGGCACGCATGGAAGAACCCAGCTCCGTGCCGAAGAACCAATAAAGGATGCCAATGACCAGCAGGGTGAAAATGCCCACCACCACCAGGGGATGACGATAGAAGGGGAGTGTACCCTTTTGCACTTCCTGCAAATACCGCAGGGAAACAAGCAGATCGATTTTGCCCACATTCAGTGCCTGATTGGCTTTCATGCCCATAATGGCCAAATTTACAGACCACAGCCCCAGCTGGGTCAGAATACCGGCCAAAATGGCAGGAATGCCGCATTTGGTGTGGAAAAAGCCGGTGACAAGTCCGGCGATCATGCCGGCCAAAATGGCGCACAGCAGAGCCAGATACAGATTGTAGCCGGAAACCATCAGCATCACGCACACGGCACCGCCGGTGCAGAAAGAGCCGTCCACCGTCAGGTCGGAAAGCTCCAGAATATGGTAAGTAATGTACAGGCCGATGGCCATGATGCCCCAGATCAGTCCCTGAGACAGGGCACCGGGCAACGCATTGATAAAGCCGGTCATAGGTAGTTCCTCTCTTTGATAAAATGGGCAACTGGGGAGATGGTGTTCCATCTCCCCAGCCAAAAATCGTAATTAGCGCAGAGGCGTATAGCCATCCGGAGGGGTCAGACCCAGATCATTGCAGATCTCCGGGTTGTACAGGGCGGTAAATTCCGGGGCATATTCGACGGGCATGGCAGAAATATCTGCTTCGCCTTTGAGGATCTTAGCGGCCATGCGGCCGGTGGCTGTGCCCAAATCGTAGTAGCTGATGGAAAGGGTGGCCACGCCGCAACCCTTGCACAGGCTCTCTTCGCCGGCAAACACCGGCACTTTGGCGCTGCGGCAGATGCCGTCGATGATGGCGGCGCCGCTGGCAGCGGTATTGTCGGTGGGGATGTAGATCACATCAGATGCATCCACCGCAGCCTGGGTAACGGCAGCCATGTCGTTGCTGTCTGCAAAGGGAAAGCTCTTACATTCATAGCCAAGGGACTTCAGGTGGGCGGCGATGGTGTCCACCTGATACTGGGAATTGGGCTCAGCAGAGCAGTACAGCAGACCTACGGTCTTGGCGTTGGGACACCAGGCCTTGATCATGGCTGCCTGCTGATCCAGCGGTGCCAGATCAGAGGTGCCGGAAACATTGCCGCCCACAGTGCCGGAGAAGTTGTCAATGCCCATGGCCACGCCGTACTCGGTGACGGAGGTACCCAGAATGGGAATGTCAGCGGTGGCGGCAGCGGCGGATTGCAGGGCAGGGGTGGCGTTGGCCATGATCAGATCTACACCCTGAGAAACGAAACCGTTGACGATGGGGGTACAGGTACCGGAGTCACCGGCGGCTACTTGCAGATCAAATCGGACATTTTCTTCGCCCAGTTCGGCGATCAGTGCATCCATAAAGCCTTGGGTGGCGGCATCCAGCGCATCATGTTTGGTAAGCTGGCAAATGCCCACCACATATTTTCCTTCTTCTTTGGGGGCACAGCCGGATAGACAGCCCAGCATAAACAGTGCGGATAATGCGCAAATGATCCATTTTTTCATAACTGATCGCTCCTCTTGTCTTTTCTATGGGGAAAAATGTCCATGCAAAATGGAAATTTTCTCTACTATACCACTTTCACTGGGGAAAAGTCAAAGTGTTTCTCCCCGGATCGACCAAATTCCACTTCTTTCACAGACGGAGGGGGATATAGATGAAAAAACCTGTGCAAATTGGCAAGACCCAAATACAAACACTGGAAATCTGTCCTCCGTTGTGCTACAATAGAAAAAACGGAGGTTGAACGATGCTAAACAGAGAACTTTTAGAGGCGCAGCTTTCGGAGCTGCCTTTGTATATTTATGGATTCATTGACCCCAGGGATCTGGAGTTTTCCGACCGTGTTCGCTGGATCTGTGAGCATGAATGCAGTATGTACGGCAAAAGCTGGGCTTGCCCGCCGGGGGTGGGGAGCGTGGAGCAATGTAAAGCCAAGTGCCTGCGCCACAATTGCTGCCTGATGGTGTCCACCATCACGGAGGTGGCGGATATTTCCGATTTGCAGGCCACTCTGTCCACCAGAACGGAGCATGAGGCGCTGACAGACCATGTAGGCCAGCTGATGCGGCAGCAGGGGGTGGAGCCTTATATCCTTTCCACAGAAGCCTGTGCGGTGTGCCAGCGGTGCGCCATTTTGGATGGAGCGCCCTGCCGCTTTCCGGAGAAAATGCACCCCTGTGTGGAAAGCCAGGGAATCAATGTGATCCCGGTGCTGGAGAATATGGGAATGCCGTTCCTGTACGGAGAAAATGTGGTAACCTGGGTCAGTTTGCTGCTGTTTGAGGAGTAAAAGCCCCTTGGGGGCCAGGGGAAGGGTGTAAAATTGTTTACACAAAAGTTATTTACAATCGCTTCTGCCAATGGTACAATGTGGGAAGGAAAGGAGGTGGGCGCTTGCGCCGACTTTGGGAAAAACTGCGATATACCCCCTATGTTTCTGAAGTGCTGTCTTTTTTGAAAAAAGGCGATCTGGTGCTGCTTTTTTTGTGCCTGCTCACCTCTGCCTATGGCTGCCTGATCGTGGCCAGCGCTACGGCCTATAACGGCTCGCTGCGCTTCGTGTTCATTCAGGTCATTGCCGTGCTGCTGGGCATCGTCATGTATGTGCTGATGTCGGCGGTGGATGCGGATTTTATCTCCGAGCATCGGATGGCACTGGTGATCTTCAACTGCTTTATCCTTCTTTTGCTGCGAACGCCCTTTGGCGAGGATTATAATTCCGGTAACCGAAGCTGGCTGGTGCTGCCCGGCTTTCCTATGGCCATTCAGCCGGCAGAATTCTGTAAGATCACCTTTGTGCTGATCCTGGCATCCATCATGGCCTCCCATCAGAACCGAATTTCAACGATCCCCTCCGTCATGCACATGGTGTTCCACCTGGGTTTGGTAGCAGGATTGAATTTTGTGGTATCCAGCGATGCAGGCGTGTCGCTGATCTTTGTGTTCATCTTCATTATGATGGCTTTGTGCGGCGGTGTCCACTGGGGCTGGTTTGCTGCTGCCGGAGGCGGCATTGCTGTGGCAGCACCCATTGCATTCCAGTTTCTGCCCTCGTATATGCAGAAGCGCATTTTGGTGCTCTTCGACCCCAGCATCGACCCGGAGGGATTGAAAGAACGCTATCAGACCGTCCGTGCCCAGCTGTCACTGAACGGCGGTGGCCTGACCGGACAGGGACTGTTCAACGGCAACCGGACCCAGATCGGGGCTTTGCCTGCCCAGCACACGGATTTTATTTACTCTGCCATTGGCGAAGAGTTGGGGTTTCTGGGCTGCGCACTGACGCTGATTTTGATTTTCCTCATCATCTACCGTTGCATTCGGGTAGGTATGAGAAGCCCGGATTATCTGAGAAAGCTGATCTGCTTCGGCGTGGCAGCCACGCTGATCTTCCAGACACTGATGAATGTGGGCATGAATGTGGGTGTGCTGCCGGTCATCGGTTTGACGCTGCCTTTCATCAGCTACGGCGGCAGTTCGATCTTGTCCCTGTTTGCCATGCTGGGACTGGTTTCCGGTGTCCATGCAAGGCCGGAGGCCAAGCAGCATGAGCGGTATATCCATGCCCCGGCAGCACTGACCCGGTGGTATTATATTAAATGAATTGAAAATTGGGTTGTGCCACCTTCTGAGGGAGGGTGGCACAGCTGTTCTTTTATAAATTCACCCATTTGCAGGGATAATATTAAAAAAACCATTGACAAATCAGGAAAAACCATGCTATAATGTCTTGCGTGTCCCGTGTCCCGTGTCCGATGCCGGATCTGCATACATTGGGATGTCGCCAAGCGGTAAGGCACCAGACTTTGACTCTGGCATTCGTCGGTTCGAATCCGGCCATCCCAGCCAATTTTATATGGTTCGCTAGCTCAGTT
>CAYROJ010000086.1:0-6473 GCA_964425865.1 uncultured Oscillospiraceae bacterium
TCACCCAGGTGACCAACACCCCCAACCGGATCGCTGTGTGCATCAATAAGCAGAATTATTCCCACCATGTGATTCGCCAGACCGGCGTGATGAATGTTAACTGCCTGTCCCAGGAAGCACCCTTTGAGGTGTTCCAGAACTTCGGTTTCCAGAGCGGCCGCAATGCCGATAAGTTCGCTGGTCACGAAGTGCTGCGCTCCGATAACGGCCTGGCATTCCTGCCCCGGTACATCAATTCGTTCATGAGCTTGAAGGTGGAGCAGTATGTGGATATGGACACCCACGGTATGTTCATCTGCTCTGTGACAGAGGCAAGAGTCATCTCCAATGTGGAGACCATGACTTATACTTACTACCAGAACCATGTGAAGCCCCAGCCCGAGACCGAGGGTAAAAAAGGCTTTGTCTGCAAGATCTGCGGCTGGATCTACGAAGGCGAGGAACTGCCCCAGGACATCGTTTGCCCCCTGTGTAAGCACGGCGCAGTAGATTTTGAACCCATTGGTTAAGTGAAAAAATGAAGCGGCGCTCCAATTGGAGCGCCGCATTTGTTATAAAACCTCCGTAATGGTGCCACCGCCGATGACCTGATCGCCGTCGTACAGCACCACTGCCTGACCGGGGGTGATGGCACGCTGTGCTTCCTCAAATTCCACCCGGGCAAAGCCATTTTCCTCCGGGTAGACGGTGGCAGGCTGCTCTGTCATCCGGGAGCGAGTCTTTGCCCACACACGCACAGGCGCGGTCAGTTCCTCAAAGGGCATCCAATTCCAGTCGTCGGCACGAAGGCTTTTGTGGAACAGGCTTTCGTTAGAACCGACAGTGACGGTGTTGGCTGCCATATCCTTGCCGCAGACATACACGGGCTTTCCCAGTGCAACGCCCAAGCCCTTCCGTTGACCGAGGGTATAGCCCACCGCACCGTGGTGCTTGCCCACCACCTTGCCCTTTTCATCCAGAAAATCGCCGGGGGCATAGCGTTTGCCGGTATAACGCTCCAAAAAGGCGAAATAATCCCCATCGGGTACAAAGCAAATATCCTGAGAATCATGTTTTCGGGCGTTGATAAAGCCCTGCGCCTCGGCGATCTGGCGAACCTGCGCCTTGGTCAGACCGCCCAGGGGGAATTGGGTGTGTGCCAACTGTTCCTGGGTCAGAGAATAGAGAAAATAGGTTTGGTCTTTGGCGGCATCGGCGGCCTTGTACATACTGTATCGACCGTTTTCCCTTTGACGGATCTGGGCGTAGTGGCCTGTAACGATATAATCGCAGCCCAGTGTCTGCGCCCGGCGAAGAAGCAGGTCAAACTTTAAATACCGGTTGCAGTCGATGCAGGGGTTGGGGGTCAGGCCGCACTCATAGCAGGAGACAAATTTGTCCATGACCTGCTTTTCAAAATCTTCCGTGAAATTGAACACATAGTAGGGCATGCCCAGCCGAAAAGCCACGCTTCGGGCATCTTCCACATCGTCTAAAGAGCAGCAGGAACTTTCCTGATCGTTGAATTTCTGATTGTTGTACAGCCGCATGGTAGCACCCATGCACTGGAAACCTGCATCTTTCATCAGCCACGCAGCAACGGAACTGTCCACGCCGCCGCTCATGGCGATCAATGCTTTTTTGTTTTCCATGGAGAACACCTCCTGATTTGTGCTTCTATGTTAGCACAAGCAGGGTGAAAATGCAACGGAATTTCTTGGTTGCATTTTTAGGGGCAACCTTTTTCCTATATATGAAGGCCTTTTTAGGCCAAATATATTCAGGAGGTAGGTTTATGACCAAAGAAAAATGGCTGCAAAAGCTGACCAGCCGGAAGCTGTGGATGTCAGTGGCGCTGTTTGTTTCCGGCCTTATTACAGCGTTCGGTGGGGCAGGGGAAACGGCGGAAACGGTGTCCGGCTGCATTATGCAGCTGGCTTCCGTGGCAGGATATCTGCTGGCAGAAGGGCTGGTGGACAAGGGAAACAAGTAAAATGCAGGAAAGCTCGGAAGCTGCGGTTTCCGGGCTTTCCTGCGCAAAAAAGGATTGAATAATCGCCGGCCGTGCATTATAATGGGGAAAATACATTTGAAAGGGAGGAATTGCCCATGGCAGACATTTTTGAATATCTACGCTGGCGGGGAGACCTGTCCCTGGATGTGGCGGCTTTTAACGAAGTGGATGCCGTGATTTTGGCCAGATTTTCCTACTTGCCGCTGGAACTTGCTACCTCGGAGCGGATGGGGGCAGTGTGCGATGAACTGCTGGCACTGCCGGATCTGGAAAGCAAAGTGCTGATGGGCGATGATATCAGGCTTTTGGATGCCATCTCGAAAAGCAAACGCTACCGGGAAATGGAAGTATTCGGCTTTACGGAAAAGCTGGATCTTTCCTGCCAGATCCAGTTTGCGGCTGTGACCGTTGCGCTGAGCAAAGAATTGTATTATGTGGCGTTTCGGGGGACGGATAACACCCTTGTAGGCTGGAAAGAGGATCTGAATATGTGCTTTGGCCCTGTGCCTTCTCAGGCATTGGCGGCGGCATATCTCGACCGGATCGGCGCATCTCTTTCCGGGCGCTTGATCGTGGGCGGACATTCCAAAGGCGGAAATCTGGCAATGTATGCCAGTGCCTTTTGCCGGCAGCAGATTCAGAATCGGATCATGGAAGTCTATAATTTTGACGGCCCGGGCTTTCACGATGAGGTGCTGCAAACCCAGGGATATCGCAGCATTTGTCAACGGGTGAAAACCTTTGTGCCCCAGTCATCCGTGGTGGGCATGATGCTGTGGCACGAGGGAAGCTTTACCATCGTCCGCAGCGGACAAACAGGACTTTTGCAGCATGATGTCTACTCCTGGGAAATGGAACGGGATCGGTTCTCCTATGTGCAGGCAGTGTCGAACAGTAGCCGGTTCGTGGACTCTACCTTAAAGCATTGGCTGGCCGAGGTGGAGCCGGAGCAACGGGAAAGGTTTGTAGATGCAGTGTATGCTGTTTTGCTGGAAACCAACGCCAAAACCGTTAAGGAAGTGAGTGAGAATAAGTTTGGTAATGGCAAAATACTGCTGCGTGCACTGAAAAAACTGGAGGAGGAAGACCGCAAGGCGGTGCTGCAAGCGCTGCGTGCATTGGCTCGGTGTGCCAAAATGAGCATGAGTGTGATCTCCAAACCCGGACGGAAATAGCGATAGCAAAGGGGTGTTGCGGCGCAACACCCCTTATTTTTATTGGGAAACGGTATATAAAGAGTAGAAATAGCCCTTTTTCTCCATCAGTTCATCAAAACGGCCAAATTCGCAGATTTCACCGTTTTTCAGAGTCAGCACACAATCATAGCGGCACAGGAGATTGCCATCCAAAGCGTGGGTGACGACCAACCGGGTCAAATTCTGCAAGTTCAAAATGGCATCGGATACCTGAAAAGCGGTCTGGGCATCCAGTGCGGCGGTGGCTTCATCCACCAGCAACACCTGGGCATTTTTCAGAAGGCTTCTGGCAATGGAAATGCGCTGCTTTTCACCGCCGGAAAGACCGCTGCCGTTTTCACCGCAGAGATAGTCTTCGCCCTTTTGAGCCACCAGTGCAGACAGCCCGGAAAGGGCAATGGCCCGGTCAACTTCTTCTTCCGGGAAGTCAGAGAACATGGTGATGTTGTCCCGGATGGAAGCATTGAAGATAAACACACTCTGCTGTACCACGGAAACCATTTCATACAGGCTTTCGCTGCTTATATTGCGCAGCTCCGTATTGTCATAGCGGATTTCGCCGTTATAGTCTGCGTGGGCGGCCATCAAAAGGTTCAGCAATGTGCTTTTTCCGCTGCCGGAAGCGCCGACAATGGCATAGCTTTTTCCTTTTTGGAAGGTAAAGTCAATGTTTTGCAACACGGGCTTTTCCGCTTCATAGCCAAAGGACAGGTTCTGGAGGGCGATGCCGCTTTCCAGCACCTGCTTGGTTTGCAGACCATCTTCCCGGACATTTTCATCCAATGCATCCGCCACCTTGTCAATGAGGGCGCAGGCGGCTTTCCGCTGTGCCAGATACTGGGGGATCGTGCCAATGGGGTTGACTACATAATTCATTAGCTGTACGAACAGAATCAGCGTACCGCCGGAGATGCTCTGACCGTTCAGAGCCATCGCAGCACCCACAAGGAAAACGCCCAATTGGGCAATGCAGCCGGTGATCAGAGCCATGCTCTGGACAACGATGGCTGCTTTTTCTCGGAGAGTTTTTGCACCGGTCACATCCTTGATCTTCTGGGCAAACAGCCGACACATGGCTTTTTCTGCTTTAAAAGATTTGACCACGGAAAAGCCGGAAAGGCAGTCAGACAGGGTGGACATATAGGCGTTATTTTTCTCGGACAGGGTTTCTTCTGCCTTGGCGACTCGATTGCCTGCCAGCAGGGAGGCGGCGACGGGCAGCAGGGACAGTCCCATGCCCACAGCAGTCAGCAGGGGAGAATAGCAGATCATCAGGGCGAATGCACTGACAAACTGCAAGCTGTCGCTGATCAGCTCAAAAAGGTTATTGATATAGCCGCTTTCGATGGCGTTGGCATCGTTGCTCAGAGCAGAAATATAGAAAGCGGTGTTCTCGCCGGAGAAGGCAGAGATACCTTTTTGGGAAATTTTTTCAAAGATGTATTGTTTGTACTGTCCGATGGCTTTGGCCTTGAACCGGGGACGAGCCAGATAATAAAGGCCAAGTCCTACCGCCCAAATGCCAATGCACAGACTGCACAGTCCCACCAGCTGCCAGAGGGTGTAGCCTGTTTTATCACCTGTGCCTACATCCAGAATGACTTGCAGCAGCCAGGCCATGGTCAAATTTCCGGCTACTAAAATCAGGGTCTGCGTCAGGCTCAGAGCAAATGCCAGCTTGTTTCCCCGATAAAACTGCCGGGTGTAGCTGTGGCGACGACGGCGAAGCGTTTTTCTATCCATGTTATGTAAACTAACCTTTCTCATTTATTGTGTTTATTGTGCCAAACCGACACGGTTGAGTCAAGCAACCAAGGGTTAAAGGTGATGGTCAAGTGGCTCAACCGGCAGTTGACATTTATTCATCTCGAATTCTTTCCCAGAGGGGGCGCAGATTTTTGCCTGCGGTGTCATCTTCCATATAGTTATCGATCATGGAAATGGCGGTCTCGCCCATGTCATCATAGGAGGTGGCCTGGGTGTTTCCGTGAAAGAATTTCATGCCGTAAGCGCTCTGATATTGGGGGTCAGCATCGAATTTTAAAGCGGTGGTCTTGGCCTGCCGCAACCAGCGTTCGGCACCGATGGAGTCTCCCTGCAGCAGCCGCACCTCAGCGAGTATGGTGTAGATGCGTACATTGGCTTTGTCGATGATGTTAATAGTATCGGGGCGCTTCAGCCCTTTCCCAAAGTCCAGCAGCCAGTGCATTAGGTCTTCGATTTTGCCCAATTGTTCCAGCACGCCGTATGCATTGGCGTAGCCGATGCATATTTCATAGATTTGGGCATAATCGTTGTGCAGTGCGGTAGACAGATATTCCAGCGATTCCTCTGCCCGCTGGGGATTTTGGGACATCAGCAGGCCAATCTTTGCGTCGTTCAGGCCGCCAATGTTGTTGTGCTTGAGCAGGTCAATGGCCTTATCCATATCGTTGAGATAGCAGTAGCACCCGGCCATCTGGTTTTGGATGGTGACGACACTGATGGTCTCGTCGGTATGTTGGTCAATCAGGGTGATGGCACGCTCAAACAGTTCAATGGCTCTGCGGGCGCTTTTGCCACGGAAAAGGATCATGGACATGAAATACAGCATGGCGCTTTGATAGACAACGGCAAAGCTGTTGGGATACTTTTGAAGGGCATGCTCTGCAAAGCGAAACCCCTCTTCAAAATTGCGGCCGTTTCGATAGGCGGCAATCTGCTCTGCGGCTCGTCCCATATTGCCGCTTTCCCAGCCATAGCCCAGCAGTTCGTCTATGGAGGTTTCAAAGAATTGGGCGATCTGTACCAGCATATTCAGTTCCGGTGTGGTTTTGCCCGACTCCCATTTGTGTACTGCCCCGGTGGTGACACCCAGTGCTTCCGCCAACTGCTCCTGTGTCAGCCCCATTTGTTTGCGGTGAAGGCGAATGCTTTGGCCTAATTTGATCTGCATATCCGGCGCTCCTTTGCTTGCTTGGTGCCCTTATTATAGCAGAGGGCAGGGGAGAAGTCCAGGCACCAATTGTCCAATTGGTAGAAAAATTTTTCGACTGATTGTATAAAAACGGAAAAGCCCTCTGGGGTGCAAGGAAAGTGCAACCCCAGAGGGAAAAAGATTTTATTACGAACCTTATTTTGCCAAAGACATAACACCGTCGGTAAACACGAAATTGCGCATACCCTTGCCGCCTACCTGGTCAGCAGGCAGCGCAGTCTCGATTCGGGCAATATCCTCGGCAGACAGTTGGATTTTCAGTGCATCAATGGCATCGTGCAAGTGAGCGGGATTGGTTGTGCCCACC
>CAYROJ010000087.1:0-6443 GCA_964425865.1 uncultured Oscillospiraceae bacterium
AAAACGGCAAATACTATGCCGTTCTTAATGTCTACGAAAACGGCAAACGCAAGAAGAAGTGGATTGCCACCAATCTTCCCGAAAAAGGCAACAAACGAAAAGCGGAGCAGTTTCTTCGTGAAAAATTGGCTGAGTATGAGCGCATGGAAGGCATTGTTCATAGCGACATTCTATTTTCTGACTATGTCCGCATATGGCTTGAGCAAATCAAACGCACCGTGGACAGTGTCACAATGCAAGGGTATC
This sequence comes from uncultured Oscillospiraceae bacterium, assembly GCA_964425865.1. Classification (GTDB taxonomy): domain Bacteria; phylum Bacillota; class Clostridia; order Oscillospirales; family Oscillospiraceae; genus Faecousia. The sequence goes on from CAYROJ010000087.1 coordinate 247, forward strand.
AAATCCTAGCGGACACCCACATTCTCCCCTATTTTGATGAAGCGAAAGTTGCACTCATAGATTTGGACTATAAAGCAATACAGCTTTATATTGACCAAAAACACGCAAACGGCAAATTAAACGGAACTGGTGGGCTTTCCCCTCGCTCTTTGAAGCTGCACAAAAACATCATTAACCAGACTTTGAATTTGGCAGTTCAAAATAAGTTGATACCCTCTAACCCTTGTCAGTTTGTGGTACTTCCTCATGTCACCCGATATGAAAGCACATTTTACACAGATAAACAGCTAAAGGATTTGTTTACTGCCCTTCGGGATGAACCTATTTTGCCCATGGTGAAAATAACCGCCCTCTACGGCTTACGCAGAAGTGAATTGCTCGGCTTACAGTGGGACAGCATCGACTTTGACCGAAAGATTATGACCATTCGCCACACCGTTTCCAAAGTCACGCAAGTAGTAGCTAAGGACAAAACCAAGAACGCCAGTAGCCACCGCACTTTCCCTCTTGCACCGGAAGCTTTGGAAATCTTCAAAGCCGCCAAGTGTCAGGAAGAACAAAACCGTCTTGCATTCGGTGGAGAATACCAAGAAAACCAATATGTTTTCAAATGGCCTGATGGTCACCCCTATTCTCCGGATTATCTCAGTCACCGCTTCAATGAACTACTAAAAAAGCACAACTTGCCCCACATTCGTTTTCACGAACTGCGACACAGTTGCGCCAGTATGTTGATTTCTATGGGGTGGTCACTGAAAGATGTGCAAGAATGGCTTGGTCACGCTGACATTAAGATGACCGCAAATATCTATTCTCATCTGGATGTAGAGCGAAAAAGCAATATCGCCGCTTCACTTTCCGACAAGTTCAGTGCATGAGGTGGTAGAAAAGTGGTAGATAGTCTCATTTAGCCGCAAAGAAATACGGGGTAAAAGTTAGAAAAAATACCGTGGTTTCTTTCAAAACCACGGTATTTTTGGTCCGAGTGTCGAGATTCGAACTCGAGGCCTCTTGAACCCCATTCAAGCGCGATACCAAACTTCGCCACACCCGGATATTTTGTTCCTGCGCCTCAGCGCTTGAGTATATTAGCACACCTTGCCGAAAAATGCAAGCATTATTTTTCATTTTTTCAAAAATTTTTTTATTTGTCGAAATTTCCCCTTTCGTCGGCAGTGGGCGGTCACAGACCGCCCACCCAAGGACGCACCTTTCTCAAACTTTCAAAGCAAAGGCTTATTCGCCACGCTCACCGTGAACCACCTTGCCCATATTCCACAGGGACACCACCTGCTTTTCAGCAGCGATCTTCTCTTCTTCTGTTTCGTATTCCACATACACGGTGTGGGCGCTGCAATCGGTGCATTCCACCTGCACATTCCAACCGCCCTCGTGCATCAGCATTCCGGGTCCACGGCAGATGGGGCACTCTTCCAGTTCATAAAGCTCTTTCATTTCGTTTCTCCTTATCGAAAAATGGTTTCTTCCGTATCATAAATTTCCAGCCGGGCGCATTTGGAAAAGTCCGGCTTCAGCTCCGGCAGATACTTTTCCACCGCCGCCACTAACTGGGCAGGGTTCAAAGTGGGATTTTGGCAGCACACACGGGCGGCAATCACCATCTGCCCCTCCCCTTTTTCTACCGTCAAGTGGCGGATCATGGGAGTAATATTCTGCTCTGTTACGCCATTTTTACTCTTTTTCTCCACCAGAACCTCTTCCCGGTGGAACAGTTCCTCAATTTGCCGGGCAGCATCTTCCGGGATGGGGCGGTCATATTCCATGGTTACTTCACAGTCCAGATATGCCAGATTTTTGATCTTTCGACCATCTTCATATACCTGCAAGCCCCGAACACCCTCCACCAGCACCTCGTTCAGCCGTCTCAGGATCTCGTCGCAAGGCACACGCTCCCCTTCCAGATCAAAATCCAGCAGCTCACACCTGCTCTCCACGCCCACGGACATGGGAAGCGCAATTGACACGGAAGGTCTGGGATTAAAGCCGTGAGTATGGGTCAGGGGCAGCCCGGCACGCTTGAACGCACGCTGGAACAGCCGCATCAGATCCAGATGGGAGATATAGACGGCGTTGCCGGTCTTTTCAAATAACAGTCTAGGCATCGCACTCGATCTCCTTTAACAGACAGTTTGCACCGCATCCGGCGCAGCCCTCCCGACAGTCGGGAGTGATCAGCCCGGCATAAGCCTGCTTACGCTCCCGGCGGAGGAATTTCTTGGTCACGCCCACATCGATGGTATCCCAGGGCAGCACTTCCTCTTCCTCGAAGCCTCTTGTGGTATAGTGTGCCATGTCCACACCGCATTTTTTAAAGGCATCCAGCCACAGGTCATAGCGGAAATACTCATCCCAGCCATCCAAATGGGCACCGTTTTTCGCCGCTTCCTCAATAACAGGGGCCAATCGGCGGTCGCCACGGGCAAAGACTGCTTCCAGTCGGCTCAGATCCGGGGCATGATAGTCATACTCAATGGACTTGGAATAGAAATGGCTCTTCAGCAGCTTGCACCGCCGCAGGTACTCCTCCGGGGTGATCTGCTGTTCCCACTGGAAAGGCGTGTGAGGCTTGGGGACAAAATAGGCCGTGGCCACATGGACACGCAGGCCACGCTTTTTATTGGTGGCCTCTGCCTTCCAGGTCTGGATGATCTTATACACCAGCTCAGCAATACCCAAAACATCCTCATCGGTCTCCGTGGGCAGGCCCAGCATAAAGTAAAGCTTTACATTGTTCCAGCCACCGGAGAAAGCATTGGCACAGGTATTCAAGATCTCATCTTCCGTCAGATTTTTGTTGATCACATCACGAAGTCTTTGAGTTCCCGCTTCCGGGGCAAAGGTCAGGCCGCTTTTGCGCACGGTTTGCAGCTTTTCCATCAGCTCCCGGGAGAAATTATCCGCACGCAGGGACGGAACGGACAGATTCACATTATTCTGATGGCAATAAGGGATCAATTCATCCGTCAATGCTTTCAAGCCCCGATAATCAGAAGTAGAAAGGCTGGACAGGGTGATCTCATTGTGGCCGGAGTCTTCCAAAGTCTCCACTGCCTGACGGTAGAGTACCTCCGGGCTTTTTTTCCGCACCGGGCGGCAGGAAAAACCGGCCTGGCAGAATCGGCAACCACGGATACAGCCACGAAATACTTCCAGGTTGGCTCTGTCATGAACGATCTCCGTGGAGGGTACGATCATTTTTGTCGGCCAATAGGCCTCATCCAGATTTTCAACGATCCGCTTGGTCACTTTTTCCGGCGCACCATTTACGGGAACGATAGCCTTGAGTGTACCGTCAGCATTGTACTCATGCTCGTAGAAGGACGGTACATACACACCGGGGATCTTGGAAACTTCCAGCAGGAACTGCTCTTTCGTCCAGTTCTCAGCCTTGGCTTTATCGTACAGCGAAACGATCTCCACCGTAATATCCTCACCCTCGCCCAGAGAGAAAAAGTCCACAAAGGGGGTTAGAGGTTCCGGGTTGAATGCGCACACACCACCGGCAAAGACCATATTCTTCAATCCCTTACGGTCGCTGGCACGGAGCGGCACATGAGAAAGAGCCAACATATTGACAATGTTGGTATAGCACATCTCATAGCCGATGGTAAAGGCGATCATGTCAAAATTCTTTACAGGCTGCTGGCTTTCCAGTGCCCACAAAGGAATGTTCTCCTGCCGCATGGCCTGCTCCATGTCTCCCCAAGGAGCGAACACACGCTGACACCAGACACCATCCATCTCGTTCATCACGCCGTAGAGGATACGCATACCCACATTGGACATACCGATCTCATAAGTATCCGGGAAACAGAAAGCGATATTCACACGAACAGACTCGGGATTTTTCTTGATTTCATTATATTCGCCGCCGGTGTAACGAGCGGGTTTTTGCACCGTGGGCAGAATACGCTGCAAGCGTTCGGTCATAATTATACCTCTTTTGTTAATATTGCTCTTATTGTACTGCCAAATCTGCCGCTTGTCAAACAGTTCTCTTTTTTCTTTGCCGCCAAATGAGGGTGATCCCCAAAATAGCCGGAAAAATCCCCCACTTAAACGCACCCAGAATGCAAAGGAAACCCACACCCCAAAGCAAGACCTGTTGGGAAATCGAAAATGCCCGTTGCCCCGTTTCATCGGGCAAAAAAAGGGTCATCAGTCCACGCAGTGCACGGCCACCATCCAGAGGAAACAAAGGCAGCAGATTAAAAATGCAGTGCACAAAGCCGCAAATGGCCAATCTTGGCAGCCATTTGGCAAGCAGAACCAAAAAAGCAGAACCGATCGGCCCTGCCAAAGCAGCCACTAATTCTTTTCCCGGCGCCAGAGGTGCTACCTCCATTTTTGCCCCGTTGAGCCCAAGCCGCAGTCCGTAAACATCGCCCCCAAGCAGTCGAATGGCTGCGTAGTGGCATAGCTCGTGAAAGCAGGCTGCCCCTGCCGCCGCCAGCACCCATTGCAGCGGCAACAGCAGTAGCATCAACGCCAGCAAGATAAGAAAGCTGCCCTCTGTCTGAACCCACAGCTTTGTTTTAATCATCCCCAAACCACTCCTGAACACCAGAAAATACCGCTTCCACAACAGGCTCATCCTCGGCCTGAACTTGTTCCACAAGGGTTTCTAAGAAACGGCCATCCGGTAGCAGCCATCCGGAAAGGCTGTGGCGGATCAAAAGCAAAACTGCCACCATGACAGCCGCCATCAGCACTGTGCTCCAGCATCTCCCGGAGTTTGATCCTTTGGTTTTATACTCCATCACACCCACCCCCTCCTAAAGCATACGACCTTACACCCTCCCCAATTCCATTTTTCAAAAACCACCCCCAGGGGCTTGACAGAAGCGAAAAAGTTCATTATAATATCCAAGTTATCGGGGTGTGGCGAAGTTTGGTATCGCGCTTGGTTCGGGTCCAAGAGGCCTCGGGTTCGAATCCCGACACTCCGACCAGAAAAAAGCACTGATTTCTACGGATTTCAGTGCTTTTTCTTTATTTTCTGACAAGAAAACGAATTGCCAGTGATAGCTGTTCTACCACTTTTCTACCACTTCAAACCTTGAACTTATCTTCAAGTGATGCCGCAATACTGACTTTTCGGCCAATTTCCAAATGGGAATAGATGTTAGCAGTCATTTGAATGTCAGCATGACCAAGCCATTCCTGCACATCTTTTAGTGACCACCCCATAGAAATCAACATACTGGCGCAACTGTGTCGCAGTTCGTGAAAACGAATGTGGGGCAAGTTGTGCTTTTTTAGTAGTTCATTGAAGCGGTGACTGAGATAATCCGGAGAATAGGGGTGACCATCAGGCCATTTGAAAACATATTGGTTTTCTTGGTATTCTCCACCGAATGCAAGACGGTTTTGTTCTTCCTGACACTTGGCGGCTTTGAAGATTTCCAAAGCTTCCGGTGCAAGAGGGAAAGTGCGGTGGCTACTGGCGTTCTTGGTTTTGTCCTTAGCTACTACTTGCGTGACTTTGGAAACGGTGTGGCGAATGGTCATAATCTTTCGGTCAAAGTCGATGCTGTCCCACTGTAAGCCCAGCAATTCACTTCTGCGTAAGCCGTAGAGGGAGGTTATTTTCACCATGGGCAAAATAGGTTCATCCCGAAGAGCGGTAAACAAATCCTTTAGCTGCTTATCGTTATAAAAATTGCTTTCATATCGAACAAGAGGGGGCATTGAAACAAACTGAAATGGATTAGATGCAATCAGCTGATCCTTTACCGCCATATCCAGTGCCTGACTGATGATATTCTTATGGGCACGCAAAGATTTGGGAGATAAACCACCATGTCCATCTATTCTTCCGTTCTGATGTTTTATGTCGATGTACTCTTGAAGGACTTTGTAATCGACACGAGAAAGAAGGCTTCCTTTTGCATCAAAATATGGGAGGATGTGACAATCTGCTGTTATTTGATAACCTTGCATTGTCACAGGGTCAACTGTTCGGGCAATCTGAGATAACCAAAGCCGTATATAGTCGCTCAATAGAATATCGGTATGAACAATGCCTTCCATACGCTCATACTCGGATATTTTCTCCCTAAGAAACTGCTCCGCTTTTCGCTTGTTGCCTTTTTCGGGAAGATTGGTGGAAATCCACTTTTTCTTGCGTTTGCCGTTTTCGTAGACATTAAGAACGGCATAGTATTTGCCGTTTT
>CAYROJ010000088.1:0-6381 GCA_964425865.1 uncultured Oscillospiraceae bacterium
TGTACCTTGCGGCACAGCCTGCTGTTTTACTTGGGACTTTTTTTACAGCCCCTTTGTTTATAGAACTTTTGAAAGAAAATCCTGCAATCTGGGGTGTTTGGGATGGTCGAAAATGTCGGAGGGGGTGCCCTCTTCCAGCAGTTTGCCATCGGCCATAAACAGCACACGGTTGCCCACTTCCTTGGCAAAGCCCATTTCGTGGGTGACAACGACCATGGTCATGCCGGAGGCGGCCAGTTCTTTCATGACTTCCAGGACTTCGCCTACCATTTCCGGATCAAGAGCAGAGGTGGGCTCGTCAAAGAGCATTACTTCCGGCTCCATCATCAGTGCCCGAACAATGGCAACTCTCTGCTTTTGACCGCCGGAGAGTTGGATGGGGTAGGCGTCAGCCCGGTCTTCCAGACCGACACGCTTCAGTAAAGCCAAAGCCTTTTCCTTGGCTGCGGTCTTATCCATGTGCTTGACTTTAATAGGCGCAAGGGTCATGTTTTCCAGAATCGTCTTATGGGGGAAGAGGTTAAAGTGTTGGAACACCATGCCCATTTTCTGGCGATGTGCATCCAGATCCAGCTTGACCAGCTTGCCTTTTTCGTTGGGGATCTTCTTTTTTGTGATGTCCACACCGTCAAAGATGATACTGCCGCCGGTGGGGATCTCGGTCAGGTTCAGGCTGCGCAGAAAGGTAGACTTGCCGGAGCCGGAAGGCCCGATGACCACCATCACATCTCCTTTGTGAATATCGACAGACACATCGTCCAGTGCTTTGATGGCACCGTGGTTAAAATGCTTTTCCAGGTGCTGGACAGAAATCAAGGTTTCAGCGGACATTGCCACGGCTCATTCTCCTTTCAAAGTAAGCAATCAGTTTCGAGGTGGGGAAGCAAAGACAGAAATACACAGCGGTTGCGATCAGCAGAGGCTCCATGATGATATAGGCTGCACCACGAACAGCGTCTACTGCAAACATTAGATCCTGCACACCGATGACATAGGTGATGGCAGACTCTTTGATGATGACAACAAATTCATTGGCAATGGCGGGCAGAATGTTGCGCAGAGCCTGAGGCAGAATAATATAGAGCATGGTCTTGCTCTGGGACATACCCAGAGAACGGGATGCTTCTGTCTGACCGCCGTCGATGGACTGGATACCGGAGCGGATGATCTCACAAAGATAGGCACCGGAATTCATGCCCAGCGCCACAACACCGGGGAAGAACCGCTGGAACTTGATGAAGCCGAACATATTGAAGTTGGGCAGCTTGATGAGAGAGAATACGCCGTAGTAGATGATCATGATCTGAACGATCACAGGGGTGGATCGCAGAATTTCCACATAACAGGAAGCGAAGAAGGATAGGGGGTTGAAGCGGCTCAGTTTCAGCAGAAAGCCGCCTTTGCGTAGACGGCCATTTTTATCCACGCCAAGAAAACGGAAGGGGCGAATATCGCTCATACGAGCCATGGCCAGGCCAATGCCCAGAATAAAACCAATAATAACTGTAAACAGAGCCAGCATCACAGTAACGATCAGCCCCTGCTTGAACAGATTCAGATACCGGAAGGCTTTTTCAAAGCCTGCGGCGGAAATAAGATTTCCCATAATAAACTCCTTTTAACACAGTTTTTCCTCCCCGGGAAACGGGGAGGAAAGTATTTTATTCGTTGGGGACGATGCCTTCGCCATCCACATAGATGTAAACCTCGCCGGTGGCCTGCTCCAGAGCGGTCAGCAGGTACTGGGTAAAGGTGCCTTCATCTACGCACTTGTGCAGGGCTTCGTTGACATATTTCATCAGATCTTCGTTGCCCTTGGACACACCGATGACATTACCTTCGGCATCATAGGGAGCTTCGCAAACGATCTGCAGGTCGGGGTAGTTGGCCTGGTAGGCGACAGCCACATCCCATTCCACATAAGCGGCATCCAGACTGCCGGCTACCAGCTCGGCAATGATGTCAGTGACCTTTGCCAGGCTGATGATGTCGGCGCTGCTGCTAAACTGCTGGGCCAGCTCCATCTGGATGCTGCCGGTCTGCGCACCGACGGACAGGCTTGCCTGGTTGGAGGAAGCCAGATCCTTGATCTTGTCAGCGTTCTTCTTGGTGGTGATCAGGGCCTGCTTGCCTTCGTAGTAAATGTCGGAAAAATCCATGGCGATCTGCCGCTCGGGATCGGGGGACAGGCCGGCGATGGCCAGGTCGGCGGACTTGGTAGACATTTCGCCCACGATGCCCTTGAAGTCCATGGGGATGACCTCAAGAGTCAGACCCAGGTAATCAGCGATGTATTGTGCCAAGGCCATGTCGAAACCGGCAAGCTGGTGTTCACCCTGCTCATTGAGGGTGTAGAATTCATAGGGAGCATAGTCAGGAGAGGTAACGACGGTCAGATAGCCTTCCTTCACGGTTTTCAGGTTGTAAGTGTTTTCCCCGCCGGTACTGTTATCGGCAGGAGTGCATCCAGCAAAGAGGCTCAGAGCCATCAGTGCGGCCAATGTCAGAGCAATCAGTTTTTTCATATTTTTTATCTCCTTTGCCCAGTGGGGCGGTTTGTTTTGATGGACATATCATAGCATGAATATTATACAATTGCAAGCGTATAAATATTACGATATTCTGTGAGGATAAACCGTATTTCATATACATAATACACAAAAAAATAAAAAAATACGAAATTATAATGAATATATACGAAATTATCCATGAATATATGCATGGATAATACATGAAAGACCAGCTGTTTATTGACTTTGTTTGAATATTCGGATATAATGTTGAAAAATGTAGACAGAGAGGTCGTGACGATTTGAAAAACACCTTTAAAACCGTCGATTATGAGCAGGCTATGGCGAAGCCTCGCCCCAAACGGAAAAAGCCTATTAAACCTAATATTTTCTGGAGAAGCCTGATTCGTGTGGCTTCCGTATTCAGCTTATCCGGCAGTGGATTTTCATACACCAGTGAGGGAATGGAGAAAATCGACAAGAAAGAACCATGTTTGATCTTAATGAATCATTCCTGTTTCCTGGATATGCCTATGGCATACAGCATTTTATACCCCCGGCCTTTCAACATTGTTACAACCTCTGATTCCTTCATTGGCATGGGTGGTCTTATGGGCTGGCTGATGCACACCATCGGCTGTATTCCGACTCAGAAATTCGTCACCGATATTTCTCTCATTAAGGATATGATGTATGCGCTGAAAGAAAAGAAAAGCAGCATCCTCATGTATCCGGAGGCCAGCTATTCTTTTGATGGTCGGGCCACCCAATTGCCCAGGAAGATGGGAGTGCTGCTAAAAAAGCTGGATGTGCCCGTGGTGATGATCGAAACCAAGGGTGCTTTTAGCCGAAATCCCTTGTATAATCAGCTGCAAGTGCGAAAGGGTGTGAAGGTCAGTGCCCATATTCGCTGTCTGTACTCCCAGGAGGAAGTGCGAGCTTTGTCCGTGCAGGAGCTGTCCGATGGACTGGATGAAGCATTTTCCTTTAACCACTGGCAGTGGCAGAAGGAAAATGGTGTTGAGATCCTTGATGATTTCAGAGCCGATGGCCTGAGCCGTATCCTCTGGAAATGCCCTCACTGCCAGACAGAAGGCCAGATGGAGGGAAAAGGGGAGCATTTGACCTGCAACTGTTGCGGGAAAAAGTATTATTTGACGGCCTTGGGCGAACTGGAAGCGGTGGATGGAGAAAGCGTTTTTACATCCGTCCCGGACTGGAACGATTGGCAGAGAAGTGTTGTCCGCCAGCAGATCTTGGATGGCTGCTACAAGCTGGATGTGGATGTGGATATTTCCGTGATGGTGGATTATAAGGCAGTTTACAATGTGGGCAGCGGTCACTTAACCCACGATTTGAATGGCTTCCACCTAACCGGCTGCGATGGAAAGCTGGACTATATCCAGCCGCCCCAGCACTGCTATGGACTGTATGCCGACTACTACTGGTATGAGGTGGGAGATGTGATCTGCATCGGCAACAACGATGTGCTTTATTATTGTTTCCCCAAATCCGGCGATGTGGTGGCCAAGACCCGCATGGCGGTGGAAGAAATGTATAAGCTCTATAAATCCCGACAACTGAAAATGCCGGAAAAAGTGTAAAAAACCAAGCCTAAATTTATTGAGCAGGAGTGAATGATAAAATGACTCATAAAATGAACCTTTGGAATGACTCATTTTTCGCAATAAAAATTAAAACAAAAACAATTGAAATGAGATTGTGCGATGAAAAGCGTTCAGTGATTTCGATTGGTGATGTTATTCAATTTACGAATACAAAGACCGGCGAAATAATGGAATGCATTGTTGTCAATTTATATAGATACAAGGATTTTTACGAATTATATAAACATCACGATAAGATTTCAATTGGGTATAGTGAAGATGAAGTAGCAGATCCTGATGATATGCTCGCTTATTATAGTGCTGAAAACATTGAAAAATATGGTGTTCTCGGTATTGAAATTACTGTTAAATAGGTGAATAACACAAAATCCGACCTATGGTTATCATCATAGGTCGGATTTGCTGTTTTATGAACACTAGCGCAAAGTTGGTGGATGCTTTTTACGAATTTTGCAATTTAATTAACAGCTTCTCCGCTTCGGCATACAGCAGGGGAGAAACAAGGGGATAAGTAAGCTCGCTGGGCAGCGTTTGGAATGCCTTGACCTCTTTCATTTCGCTTTCCGGCAGGTTGCCAAGAGAATGGACCACTGCCAAAAAGACCATGCCGTTGGAACAACGCTGGGAATTAAATCCCCAATAGTCGCAGAGGGGATAAAGCGTTGCGTCCTGAATACCACTTTCCTCAAAAAGCTCCCGTTTGGCACAGTCCAAGGGTGTTTCGCCTTCCTCAATATGGCCGCCTTGGGTTTCCCATGTGCTACGCTTTTTGTGCCGGGAAAGGACCCATTTTCCACGATAATTGGAGCAGATAACCGTATATTTGTAGGAGCCCAAATAGTTTAGAGGGTAAATGCGGCATTTTAGCGCTTTGCGAACTGCTTCCTTATCCAGTGGCTCTTCAATCAGAGAGATACCGAGCTCTTTACATTTTTGCACGGCAAGTTCTTGACCCTGCAAGGCTGCCCTGCGATACCAGAAGATGGCCTGCTCTATATCACGGTGGGCACCATTGCCTTGCTCGCAAATCTGCGCCAATAGATACTGGTTCTCTCGATCACCATCATAAGCAGAAGTGCGAATTAAAGATTCGTTCATGAAAACTCCTTATTTATGCCCCAGCTTGTGCTTGGTGCCGTCGGGCTCAACGATATAGGTGTTGTTCAGTTGACCGATCAGGTTGGATTTCAGATTGTCGATATAAATACGGCGCAGCTTGTCCCGCTCTGCCAGCTCATCGGCGGTCAGACCTTCTGCGGTTTTGGCCTTGGCAGCCAGTTCGTTGATTCTTGCAATTACTTCATCAATATTCATGTTTCACCTCACACATATCGGTGGATGACCACCCAGATGCGGCCTTTTTTCGTCTGACCGCTGACGGAATGTACTTTGATTTTGCCCAAACCACGGACGGAGATTTTCATGCCTTCGTCGATAAGTTTATCCGGCTTTTCACAGGGCAGACCGTTGATGGCGGCCTTCCCGGCGGAAATATACTGGCTTGCCAGACTTCTTCCAATGCGAAATCCGGTGGAGATAATGCTGTCCAGCCGAGTGGATGCGACAGTGTCTTTGATTTCTGTAAATGTTAGCTCCACCATCTGCACTTGGGACAGGGGAAGGGGGTCAATATGCAGTTTTGAGCGGCCTGCGGACAGAAAATTCTGCTGGATATATTCGGCGATCTGAGCGGTTACGAAGAAATCACAACTGCCCTTGGAAACCAGAATGTCACCCAGCACATCCCGTTCCACGCCGCAGCCCATGAGCCCCCCTAAAAAATCCCGATGGGAAGGGCAGTCGCCGTCGTAAAAGGTGGCACGCAGGCAGACCACCGGACTGTCATCGTCGTATAAACTGCTTTCGTCCAGATAGTCCGGCAGGTAGCACAGCATTTTCCGCTCTGCATCGGGGTAGCCGCCAAAGTAGAATAATCCCGGCTCGTTTCCGAAAAAGTAACGAGCCATTTCCTGCTCCCTGGGCGAGAGAAAGGGAGTGGATGCAGGGATATTTCGCCGTATTCCGGCGCTGATTTTGTCCCAAAGCTGGGCAAGCAGCAGCCGATCTTCGGCTGTTTTTGCAATTTTGTCAATATTGGCTCGATCCGTGATTCATCACCTCACTGATAACAAATTATAACACAGAAATGGATAATTGAAAAGAAGTTTTTCTTGTTTCTTCGGCAAATGTTGTAGCGTTACAATTGATGTGAGACTAAAAGAATAGAAAAAGGCGATTGAGTT
>CAYROJ010000089.1:0-6290 GCA_964425865.1 uncultured Oscillospiraceae bacterium
AAGCTGCCCGTAAGAACAAGAGAAAGTTCTATTAATTTAACATCCCTCTTGATTTGTGCTCAAAACCGCCTTGCTTACGCAAGGCGGTTTTTATACTTGTAAGAGAACGAGCGGGCTTGGCAAAACGACCGCCCTGCATTAGCAGGGCGGTTTTTAACGACTCAAATCATGTTAAGATTTTGATGCTGCTTTTTTCATCAAGACAGTTTTCAAATGCCCACTGCAAACCTGCAAGGATCTCATCGTCGGTTGTGTGGCAACTGACGATCGTTTGCAGGGGAGAATCGCCAATGTAGCCATTTTGATACACACCGACGATCAGATATTTGATCCGGGGATCTTCCTCTGCGGCGGCTAGCGCCTGTGCTTCGTCGGTGAAAATGCCCTGGGGCTCAAAGCCGTTTTTCTTCACAAGTTCTTCCATTTTTTCGCCCAATTGGGGATTTGCTGCCAGAATGACAGCGTGCTTGGAGTTGTGGTATCTGCCCAGCAGTTCATCGGTGGTGACCTCAAAGTAATCGGCCAGTGCGCCCAGCATCAGAATATCGGGAAGGGTGGAGCCGTGCTCCCATTTGGACACGGCTGCGGCGGTGACGCCCAGTTCGGCGGCCAGCTCTTCCTGTGTCACATTTTTCTGCTTGCGTAGCTCCAAAATCGTTTTTCCAAGGTTCATAGTGTTTACCTCCTGAATGTTTTTTAAAGGCCTTTGTTGGCTTTATTGTATCAGCTAAAGGGAAGTTTTGCAATCGAGCAGTTGGAAACATAACTTTCCTGGCAGTTAAGTTTTGCAAAAAAAGCAAAAAAGAAGCGGCAACCGCTGGACATTCCCTGTTGCAAATGATAGAATAAAGAAAATCTGCCTTGAAAAAGGAGTACACAATATGAATTTAGAAATCAGCTTGAAAGAGAACCTGAATAAAGGCTTTGTCGCAGCATTTGGCGGCGCACCGGAGCGGTATTTCTCTGCCCCCGGCCGGACGGAGATCGGCGGCAACCATACTGACCATCAGCGTGGCCGGGTGCTGGCCGGTGCGGTGAATTTGGATACGGTGGCGGCTGTGAAAGCCAATGGGACAAGCACCATCCGTGTCCTGTCGGAAGGCTATCCCATGTGCCAGATCGACCTGAATGTCTTGGAGCCGGTGGAAAGTGAGAAAAATTCCACCATGGCATTGATCCGTGGTGTGGCGGCCAGATTTGCCCAGCTGGGCTGCCAGATAGAAGGCTTTGATGCCTACTGCCAGTCCACAGTGCTGCCCGGCTCGGGTTTGAGTTCCTCTGCTGCTTTTGAGGTATTGATCGGCACCATCATCAACCATCTGTTTTTTGATGGCCGTGTTTCCCAGCCGGAGATCGCAATGATCGGCCAGTATGCTGAAAATGTATTTTTTGGGAAGCCCTGTGGATTGATGGATCAGACCGCTTCCGCCGTGGGCGGCATGGTGACCATCGACTTTGCAGACAAAGAGCATCCCGACATTCAGCCCGTGGATTTTGACTTTGCTGCCTGTGGCCACGCCCTGTGCATCATCGACAGTGGTGCTGACCACGCCGATCTGACCGATGAATACGCTGCTGTCACCGAGGATTTTAAGTCGCTTTGCCGTTATTTTGAAAAAGAAGTGCTGACACAGGTGGAGGAAGCTGATTTCTATGCAGCTATTCCTGCTTTGCGGCAGATCTGCGGAGACCGGGCTGTTCTGCGTGGTGTCCATGAATATGCGGAAAACAAGCGTGTGACCGAGCAGGTCAAGGCATTGCGTGAAAACGACTTTGATCGTTTCCTGAAACTCATCAAGGAAAGCGGATACAGCTCCTTCATGTACTTGCAGAATGTGATCCCGGCAGGCTACATTGCCCATCAGGATATGGCTGTGGCCTTGGGACTGTGTGAGCATTATTTGCAGGGAAGAGGCGCATACCGTGTCCACGGCGGCGGCTTTGCAGGTACCGTGCAGGCATTTGTTCCAGTGGATATTTTGGAGCAGTTTAAGTTCGGTATGGAAAATGCTTTGGGGCAGGGCGCCTGCCATGTGCTGTCCATCCGGCCCGAAGGCGGCGTGGAGGTGTTCTGATGAAAATTGAAACCTGTATCGATTCTCTGGTTTGCTATGCCATGAACTGCGGTCTGGCAGAACCTTGCGACCACATTATGTTAACCAACCGCCTGCTGGAGGTTCTCAAAATCGATGATTACACCCCCTCTCAGGAAGAACTGAGCGAGGATCTGGAAGAGATTTTGGGCGGCATTCTGGATCATGCCATTGCCAAAGGCCTGTGCGATGATGGCATTACTGCAAAGGATTTGTTCGACACAAAGATCATGGGCCTTCTGACCCCTATGCCCAGAGAGGTGATCCGTACCTTCTGGGAAAAGTATGACCGTGATCCGGTGGAAGCCACCGATTGGTATTACGAGCTGAGCCAGAACACCAATTACATCCGCCGCCAGCGTGTGGCCAAGGATATGCGCTGGAAGCTGGACACCCAGTATGGCGAACTGGACATTACCATCAACCTGTCCAAACCGGAAAAAGATCCCAAGGCCATTGCTGCTGCCAAAAATGCGGTGCAGTCCTCTTATCCCAAGTGCCAGCTGTGCGTGGAAAACGAGGGATATGCCGGCCGGATGAACCACCCTGCTCGCCAGAACCACCGCATTATTCCTATCACAGTCATGGGAGAGCCCTGGTGCTTGCAGTATAGCCCCTATGTTTACTATAACGAGCACTGCATTGTCTTCAATTCCAAGCACACCCCCATGAAGATCGACCGCTCTGCTTTTGAAAAGCTGCTGGACTTTACAACGGCTTTCCCGCATTACTTTGTGGGCTCCAATGCAGACCTGCCCATCGTGGGCGGCTCCATTTTGAGTCACGAGCATTTCCAGGGCGGTCATTACACCTTTGCTATGGAAAAAGCTCCCATCCGGGAAGAGGTGCGCTTTGCAGGTTTTGAAGATATTCATGCCGGTATCGTCAACTGGCCTATGAGCGTTATCCGCCTGCGTGGTGCAGATAAGGAAAGAATTGCGGATCTGGGCGAGAAGATCTTGGAACGCTGGATCGGCTACTCCGATGAAGGCGTGGGTGTCATCGCTTATACCAACGGCGTTCGCCACAATACCATCACCCCCATTGCCCGCCGCCGGGGAGGGGACTATGAGCTGGATCTGGTGCTGCGCTGCAATATTACATCCGAAGCCTATCCCATGGGCGTTTTCCACCCCCATGAGGAAAAGCACCACATCAAGAAAGAAAATATCGGCTTGATCGAAGTGATGGGGCTGGCTGTTCTGCCCAGCCGCTTGAAGAAGGAGCTGACAGATCTGGCCGAGGCCATTGTGCAGGGACGGGACATTGCCGCCGATGAGACCCTGGAAAAGCACGCTTCCTGGGCAGAAAGCTTGAAAAAACAGTATACATTCACTTCTGAAAACGCATTGGATATTTTGCTGAAAGAGACCGGCAAGGTATTTGCCGGATGCTTGGAGGATGCTGGCGTTTATAAAAATGATGAGCAGGGGAAAGAGGCCTTCCGCTGCTTTGTAACTCATGTTAATCAGTAAAATGTCTGCCGGAGGGAAATTATGACACAGTTGAAAGTGATCGTTCTGGGTGCAGGTCAGCGTGGCCAGATCTATACCAATGTCATGGCCAAAATGCCTGAAAAATTCCGGGTGGTGGGCGTTGCGGAGCCCGTGCAGATGAACCGGGACTATATCCGTGACAAGCATAACATCGCAGCTGAGAACTGTTTTACATCCTGGGAAGAGATTTTGGATAGACCCCAATTTGCAGATGTGGCCATCATCGGTACTCAGGATAAAATGCACTATGCCCCTGCCATGAAGGCACTGGAGCTGGGCTACGATCTGTTGCTGGAAAAGCCGGTGGCCCCTACGGCCAAGGAGTGTATGGAGATCTGGCAGCAGGCTCAGAAGTATGGCCGCAAGATCATGGTCTGCCATGTGCTGCGTTACACTTCTTTTTACAGTAAGGTCAAGGAATTGTTGGATGCGGATGTGATCGGAAAGGTCATTACCATGACGCATACCGAGGGCGTGGGAAACTTGCACCAAAGCCACAGCTTTGTCCGTGGACACTGGGGAAACGAGGAAAAGAGTGCCCCCATGTTGCTGGCAAAATCCTGCCATGATCTGGATCTGATGCAGTGGCTTATGGGCCGCAATTGCAGCAGTATCCAGTCCTTTGGCGGTCTGAAGTATTTCTGCCGTGGAAATGCGCCGGAAGGTGCGCCGGAGCGCTGCATCGACGGCTGCCCCCATGCCGATACCTGCTACTACAACGCCGTAAAGCTGTACTATGATGACAAGAAGAATGGCTGGTTCCGTGGTGCAGCTACCGGTATGGTACATCCTACTGATGAGGATGTGCTAAACGCCCTGAAAAATACCCAGTACGGCCAGTGCGTCTTCAAGTGCGACAACGATGTGGTAGACCATCAGGTGGTGAACATGGAGTTTGAGGACGGCTGCACCGTTTCCTTCACCATGAGTGCCTTCAACCATGGCGGCCGCAAGAGTAACCTGATGGGCACCAAGGGCGAAATGTTCCTGGACTTTGAGGCTGACGAGATCAAGGTATATCACTTCGATACCCGGCAGTTTGAAATCATCAACACCCGCACCGGTGCCGTCAGCGGCCACGGTGGTGGCGATGATGGCATTGTTCTGGCATTGTATGACTACCTGACCGGCGTAAAGACTGCTGAGGAAGTCAGTGAGATCGGTATTTCCTGCCGAAACCACTTGCTGGTGTTTGCCGCCGAGCAGGCAAGAGCACAGGGTACAGTGGTAGATACCGCACAGTTCCAAAAGAGCTTTGAATAAAAAGAAGAGGATGCAACCGAAAAAGTTGCATCCTCATTTTCTTAGATATTGGCCAGATCCTTCAGCATGGGGGCCAAGTCCAGCTGCTCCCAGGGACGGTCTGCCACACCAAAGTGACCTTCAGCTGCAGTGGGGGCGTAAATGGGCTGACGCAGATTCAGCTTGCGGATGATGCCGCCGGGGGTCAGGTCGCAGGTCTTGCGCAGCAGGGTGGTCATCTCCCGGTCAGAGATCTTGCCAGTGCCGTAGCTATCTACACGGACGGATACAGGCTCAGCCACGCCGATGGCGTAAGCCAGCTGTACTTGAACCTTGGTCGCAAGGCCGGCAGCCACCAGATTCTTTGCCATGTAACGAGCCATGTAAGCGCCACTGCGGTCAACCTTCGTGGGGTCCTTGCCGGAGAAAGCACCGCCGCCGTGGGAGAAGTAGCCGCCGTAGGTATCCACGATGATCTTACGACCGGTCAGACCGGTGTCACCATTGGGGCCTCCGATGACGAAATTGCCGGTGGGATTGATGTGAATGTGTGCCACATCCTCGATTTTAAAGCCGTAAGCAGCCAGAACAGGGGAGATAACACCCTCACGGATGTAGCGGCGCAGCTCACTCATTTCAAAATCAGCACTGTGCATGACGGACACGACCACGGTGTCGATGCCGACCACATTGCCGTTTTCGTCGTATTCAACGGAAACCTGAGTCTTGCCATCGGCACGCAGCAGATCGTTGGAGCGAATGCACTCGGTCAAACGGTTACACAGGGCACGAGCCAGTGCAATGGGCAGAGGCATCAGCTCGGGGGTCTGGGTGCAGGCACCGCCGAACATCATGCCCTGGTCGCCTGCGCCGCCTACTTCGTCGTTGGTGCCCATGGCAATGTCGGCAGACTGGGTGTGGATGCGGCACTGGATCTCTACGGTGTCGGCATCGAAGCCGTCGCCGGGGTAGATGTAGCCAATCTTACGGATGGCTTCCCGGGCAACGGCCGGGTAGTCCACTTTCGCAGTCGTGGTGATCTCGCCGCAGATCAGGCAGAAGTTGGTGGTGACCATGGTCTCACAGGCCACACGGGAGTTGGGATCCTGAGCCAGGCAGGCATCCAGGATGGCATCAGAGATGGAGTCTGCCACTTTGTCAGGGTGTCCGTTGGTGACACATTCAGAGGTGAAGATGTTTTTTTCCATTTTTGTTTTCCTTTCGTATTGCACGCATCTATCATTCCTACCATTCGGCCTTTGGGCCGAAAAAACCGCACACCGAAGATCCGATGTGCGTTATATCGAATCCTCATCTTTCGTTTTGCCGCCGGATTTGGCACCTTGAATTAACAGGTTGCCGGGTTTCATCGGGCCGTTCCCTCCACCGCTCTTGATAAGGCTTATATGCAGTTCGAGAATATATTTTACTCATATTTTGTCAAAAGTCAAGAACTTTT